>JAWLEM010000060.1:0-3370 GCA_041686115.1 Bacteroidales bacterium | reverse complement strand
AAATCTTCTGGGGTGTAAGCATTTAATAGTTTTGGGTGTGCAAGGGCTATTATCTGATTTGATGATTTTATTTTTTTTATAACTTGTTGTTTTTGATGGGTATTTTGAAATAAAGGAAAATCAAAAGGTGTAACTTGATCAGCACCAATAACTAACTGATGTTTTTTACCAAAATTTGTACCATGTTCGTATGTTTTAATATAGTCAGGATTATTTCGGTCTACATTAATTTTATTGTAGTCTGATATACTAATGATATCATATCCGTTTTCCTTATAATGATTTATTACTTTATCTGCCGAATGTTTGCCATTTGTTAAATTAAACCATGCATTGGAGTGGGCATGAAAATTCGCTTTTAATGTATTCGCTTTATAGTTTTGGTAGGGGTTATATAGGTAATCTCCAGAAAAGGGTTCCGGTTTTTCGAATGTATAAATTTCAGTATGATAATATTGAAAACTTGAAATTAATAATATTATAAGTGAAAAAATGAGTAAATTTTTTAAAAACCCTATAATAATTTTGATAAATAGCTTCATAACAGATCCTGATATTTCTCAGTGTAAAGATCAGGATCGTATATTAACTTACTTTAAAAGGGATATTTAATTATTTATAAGAAATTGTTAATTTTCATCTTGTTTTATTATTGTTGTTTAATTCTATATTATTTAAAAAATTAAATTAAAGTTAAATCTTTTTCTAGTTCACCAATAATCTCAATATTACTTGGTGTTACTTTTGCTTGTAAAGGAATAATTTCCACACCGTTTTCGTATGCTTTTTTAAGTGTTTTAGCATATTCTGGATCAATATCTGTAGCCGGGGCAAAAATTTCCACATCCATTCGCTGAATAATATAAAGCATAACAGCCCGCATACCTTGCTGTTTTACTTCCATTAACGTATTAAGATGTTTTTTGCCGCGGGTAGTAACAGCATCGGGGAATAAAGCATATTTACCTTCTTTTAAGGTAACATTTTTAACTTCGACAAAACAGGTTTCCACACTGTTTTTCGCCATAATATCGAACCGGCTGTCGCCAAATTTTACTTCGCGCGAAACATCGGTATATCCTATTAATTTTTCTATTTGCCCCTCACTTATGGCATCAAAGGCTATCTTATTAGGATTGTTCGTATTTATGCCCACCCAATTGCCGTTAATTTTTATCATCTCCCAGGTAAATTGTGTTTTCCGTTTAGGATCGTTTACCGGCGATAAATACATTTCGGCATTTTCTTCTAAACAACTTTTCATCGATCCGGAGTTGGTGCAATGAGCAGTAACCACATCTCCGTTATCGAGCTTAACATCAGCCAAAAATCGTTTATATCGTTTGATTAAACGCCCGTGTGTCAGGGGTGATTTAAATTCCATGAAATCAAAAATTAAATAACTGTATAAATATATTAAATAAAATCATTTTTAATATAGGTTAACGAGTAATGCACCTTTTGGTTCATGAATGATTAGATTCAAACTTCAAAAATTTGTATCATTGCATCCAAAATTATTGAAAATTATGGAATGCCGAAAAGGTTGTGCTGCCTGTTGTATATATCCGTCAATTTCATCTCCAATACCAGGGATGCCTGATGGCAAACCGGCAGGAGTTCCGTGTATTCATTTAGAACAGGATTTGGGATGCAAATTATTTTTTTCTTCAGATAGGCCAAAAGTTTGCTCCGGATTTAAACCCGAAAAACTGGTTTGTGGAAATTCGGCAGATGAAGCATACCAGATTCTTGCCCAACTTGAAGAGATTGAAGTTTAGTTTTGTACCACGATTTCTGAACTTTTTCTTACTTATAAACAACCAAAGTTTTTTTAAGCAATAGCTTTAAAACAATATTATAATTTCATTGTTATAAATAGCAGGTAATGAAGTATCGAAAAATTTTATTGTATGACAAAAGAAGAATTCAAAAATAAATCGCTTGCGGAACAGGGGTTGGCAATAATTACAGAAGGAAAGCATTTAAAACAGATTAGAAAGGATGATGATCTTTTAAACCTTTATACGATCAATGACTTTTTTATTGAGATTGTTTATTCTATTTCAACCAATGAAATTAAAGAAATAGAAGTATTGACCGACCTTAGTAAGATCGATCAATATATTGAAGATGGCCAAAAGAATAATCAAAATAAAACAAATTCTGCTGTTTCATTAAACTAAATCGCAGGCATCAGCCGGCATCCAGTGTGCATCTTTCCCATCCCATTTAACATTACAGCCAATAGGATTGGTTACAGGTTTTGAAATTTCTTTTCCAGACAGGTGTTCATCCAGCGCATTTTCCAAATCATTAACAGTCATTTTTGAAGGATCTTTTGGATTGTCAATAGCACGTCCGGTATAAATTAACTTCCTGTTTTTATCAAAAATGTAAAAATGTGGTGTTCTAAGTGCCCCATAAGCTCTGGCTATTTCCTGAGATTCGTCGTAAAGGTAAACCCAGGGGAATTTATATTGCTCCATTCGTTTTATCATATTGGGGAAACTATCTTCGGGATATGTGTTTTTACTATTTGAGTTTATTCCTACAAATTTTACTCCTTTTGGAGCATATTTCTCAACCGTTTTTCGTGTTGTTTCGTCCGAACCAATAACATAAGGACAGTGGTTGCAGGTAAAGAAAATTACCAATGTATCTTCTTTAAAATCAGCTAATTTATATTTTTTACCATCGGTTGCCGGTAAGTTAAAATCCGGGGCTGTTTCTCCAATTTGTAATGTAAAAGCCATATTTTCTCCTCTTTTTTGATTTTACGTATTATTACAAATACCATTTTAATATACAAAATAGGTATAATTAAATATTTAGGTATCTGTAATAAATAACAGCCATACCTTTAAAATGTTTTGAATAATTATTTGATTATTGAATTAGGGGTAAGGTGAAAATAAAATTGGTACCCTGTCCTGGTTGACTTTCAACACGAATTGCTCCTCCATTTTTTTCAACAAATTCTTTGACTAGAATAAGACCCAGGCCTGTACCACCTTCGTCTTCTGTTCCTTTTGTTGTATAATGATTATCCAATTCAAACAGTTTATCAATATCATCCGGGTTTATTCCCACACCAGTGTCTCTGATAGAGATTTCTTCAAATTTTTCATATCTATGCGACGATACTTCTATAACACCGCCACGATCGGTAAATTTTAAAGCGTTGGAAACCAGGTTTCTGAATATGGTTTTGGTCATGTTTTTATCGGCATATACCAAACAACCATCCTGAAGATTATTGGTAAGTAATATATCCTTTTGTTTTGCCTTCGATTGGTATAATGAAAATGTTTCTTCTGTTATTCCGGTTAAATTGATTTGTTCCGGGTTAAATTTTATACTTCCCATT
>JAWLEM010000059.1:0-12719 GCA_041686115.1 Bacteroidales bacterium | reverse complement strand
ACAGATTGATGACAGAAAATATTCTCCACAGGAAATTTCAGCTATGGTTCTTCAAAAAATGAAGAAAACAGCTGAAGATTATCTTGGACAGGAAGTTACTGATGCTGTTATTACAGTTCCTGCTTATTTTAGCGACTCGCAGCGACAAGCAACTAAAGAAGCTGGCGAAATTGCAGGATTAACTGTAAAGCGTATTATTAATGAGCCAACTGCAGCTTCATTAGCTTATGGCCTTGATAAAAAAGACCGCGACATAAAAGTAGCCGTTTTTGACCTTGGTGGAGGAACTTTCGATATATCAATCCTGGAACTTGGTGATGGAGTATTTGAAGTAAAATCAACCAATGGTGACACTCACCTTGGTGGAGATGATTTTGACGAGGTAATTATTGATTGGTTAGCCGAAGAGTTTAAAAAAGACGAAGGTATTGACTTGAGAAAAGACCCAATGGCACTTCAGAGATTAAAAGAAGCTGCTGAAAAAGCCAAAGTTGAATTATCAAGCTCAACAAGTACTGAAATTAACCTGCCATATATTATGCCGGTTGACGGAGTACCTAAACACCTTGTAAAAACATTATCGCGTTCAAAATTTGAGCAATTAGCTGATAAATTAATTAATGCTACACTTGAGCCTTGTAAAAAAGCACTAAGCGATGCGGGTATGCAACCATCAGATGTTGATGAAGTAATTCTTGTTGGAGGTTCTACACGTATTCCTGCAATACAGCAACTGGTAGAAAAATTCTTTAATAAAAAACCATCAAAAGGAGTAAATCCTGACGAAGTGGTAGCCATTGGAGCAGGGATTCAGGGTGGTGTGTTAACAGGTGATGTAAAAGATGTCCTTTTACTTGATGTTACTCCACTATCATTGGGAATTGAAACAATGGGTGGTGTTTTTACAAAACTAATTGAAGCAAACACAACCATTCCTACTAAAAAAGCTGAAACATTTACAACGGCAGCAGATAATCAGCCTTCAGTTGAGATTCACGTATTGCAGGGTGAAAGACCAATGGCTAAGGACAACAAAACAATTGGCCGTTTCCACCTCGATGGAATACCACCAGCACCACGTGGAGTACCTCAAGTTGAAGTATCTTTTGACATTGATGCCAACGGTATTATTCATGTTGCAGCTAAAGATAAAGCAACCAATAAAGAACAAAGTATACGTATCGAGTCATCTTCAGGATTAACCGAAGACGAAATTAAACGTATGCGTGATGAAGCTAAAGCAAATGAAGAAGAAGATAAAAAAGTACGTGAAAAAGTAGATAAGCTTAATACAGCTGACAGTCTAATTTTCTCTACCGAAAAACAATTAAAAGAGTTTGGAGATAAACTTTCAGCAGATAAAAAAGCAAATATCGAAAAAGCTTTAGCCGATCTAAAAGAAGTACACAAAAAAGAAGATTTAGATCAGATAGATGCAAAAACCGAAGCATTAAATAATGCCTGGAAAGAAGCATCTGAAGAGATGTATAAAGCTACCCAGGAACAACAACAAGATACTCAACAGGGTCCACAAGGCGGTGAAGAACAACCATCATCTGATGATAAAAAAGATGACGGAGAAGTTACCGATGTAGATTTTGAAGAAGTAAAATAATACATAACTTCGAAAAATAATTAAAGAGAGAGCCCTTATTTTAGGGCTCTTTTTTTATTTCAAGCATGAATATTATAAATGATTTATTCTTACTATTTTTGTAAAAAAATATTGAATATTATGAAAATGATAAAATTAACACTATCCATCGCATTGTTTCTTACGATCTCTGCGTTTAGCTATCCACAAAATACCGAATCCGGCGATACTATTTTTAACCAGGTAAACGAAAGAGGGCAAAAAACAGGATTCTGGAAAAAATATTACGACAATGGTAATTTACAATACGAAGGCTATTTCGAAAACGATTATCCAACAGGAACTTTCAAAAGGTATGATCTGGATGGTAATTTAAAAACCATTATGCATTTTAGAGAAAATTCAAACAGAATATACACCCGCTTTTTTTATCCCGATAAATCAATACAAGCCGAAGGAATTTACGACGGCCAATTGAAAGACAGTATATGGAACTTTTATTCCGAAGAGGGATACTTAATAAACAAAGTGCCTTTTAAAATGGATAATAAACATGGTAAAGAAGAAAAATATTATAAAAACGGGCAGCTGTCTGAGGAAACCAACTGGCGAAACGGAGTTAAAGACGGGATGTACATAAGATACTTCGAAAACGGGGAACCCATGATGCGTATTTCCTATATGAATGGAAGAGTTGATGGAGAATACACTGTATTTAATTCCGATGGAATTATCATTATTCAGGGCTCGTACGAAAATAATAAAAGACAAGGGAAATGGGTTTATTACGACGACTCGGGAAATAAAAAAAATGAACTAAACTATATCAATGGTGTAGCAGAAAATCAGGAGGAATTGGAACGACTTGAGCATGAACAAATCGAAAGGCTCGAAAAAAACAAAGGAAAAATAAAAGAGCCTTCAGCCGAAGATTTATATAATCAAATCCCCCCAAACTAGATGCCCAACATTTGAATAATTTAAAAAAGCCAACCCAATTGAAGTTCGTTTTTAAAAGGGAGTATTTGCTGTAAATCTTGTTCAGTCGGCTGTATTTTATGCTGATGATTTACTTTTCTGTGCTGGAATAATTGAATCACTGCAAATTAAACAATTTTCATTAGATTTGTAGATATCAAACAATTAATAAAGCATCAGCCCGGGTGTGATAAAAACTGTGATCTAATAACGAGTTAAAATAAATAGGTAATTAGCACAATTAATAGTAGGGCGCAATATTTAAACACATGAAACATCCATGCATTAAAGTTCACAACCTGTCTGCCGATTTATCCGCCGATATGTGGACAGGCAGGCAAGGGAAGGAATATAACATGAATGTTCCACGAGACCAATTAATTAACTAATAAAATATATTCTCGTGAAAAAAATTCCGGTAGTATTCATATGTTTATTCTATGCCACAAATATTATGGCTCAGGTTGCCCCTGATAATTACCGCATATTTTTCACAGATAAAAACAATAGCGAATATTCCATCAACCATCCTGAAAAATTTCTGTCGCAACAAGCCATTAATCGCCGACTATTACAAAATATTGAAATTAAAGAAAATGATTTACCTGTAAACAGTATCTATCTCGACAGTTTAAAGAGCCTGGGCTTAAAAATTTCAAACACATCAAAATGGCTTAATTCTGCTGTAGTTTTTACAACCGATCAATTGTTAATGGATACAATTAATAAACTGAGTTTTGTTAAATCAAGTCAAAAAACAGGTTTTAATAAGCCAACAAACAAATCAAAAAAACATAATTGCCGAACCAATACTTACCAGTTTAAAGGCGATTCAACTTTCGACTATGGTTACGCAACTACACAAATAGCTATGCTGAATGGCCATGTTTTACATCGTAACGGAAATTTGGGCCAAAGCAAAACAATTGCAGTACTTGATGCCGGATTTTTTAATGTTGATAAATTACCGGCTTTCGATAGCCTATGGAAAAATAACCAGATTTTAGGAACATATGATTTTGTTGATGACGATACAGAAGTATTTGATGCCTCATCACATGGAATGAAAGTACTATCGGTTATGGGAGGTAATATCCCCGGTGAACTCATTGGCACAGCTCCTAAAGCCAATTACTGGCTTTTACGAACAGAAGAAACCGCATCGGAATTCAGCATTGAAGAGGACAATTGGGTAGCTGCTGCTGAATTTGCTGATAGCGTTGGCGCAGATATCATTAATACTTCTTTGGGATATTTTGAATTCGATGACCCGCTATTAAACTATATCTACCAGGATATGAACGGGAATACTGCCTTTATAACAAAAGCAGCCGATATTGCAGCATCAAAAGGGATGTTAGTTGTTGCCAGTGCTGGCAATCAGGGCGATGATCCATGGAAATATATTACTGCACCGGCTGATGGCGATAGTGTATTAACAGTGGGTTCGGTTAATCAATATGCAGAGTACTCATATTTTAGCAGTATAGGGCCCACAGCTGATGGGCGGATAAAACCCAATGTTGCAGCAATAGGATACCAGGCAGCAATTCAAGGGATTGACGGTTCGGTAACAGCATCGAACGGAACATCATTCTCTGCCCCGTTAATTTCAGGTTTAGCAGCTTGTCTTTGGCAATATTATCCTGACATGAATAATATAGAAATACTCAAAAAAATTGAAGAAAGCGCACATCAATATTCAACTCCTGATAATTTTACAGGATATGGAATACCAGATTTCGGAAAAGCTGCAGAACTTATTCACTCAAATTTACCGTCATTTGTGCATTATATTCCTGGAATAAACATTTATCCTAATCCATTTTATAATGAACTTCACATTGAAATTGATTTAGATGAAGAAAATATTGTTCTTATCGAGATATATAGCATTACCGGCAATCAGATCAAACAATTAAAACCTGAAAATCATAATAATTCTAAAATAAATATCACCATCTCGGGTTTGAATGATATACCCTCAGGGATTTATCTTTTAAAAATTCATTTAGATAATTACAGCATAAGTAAACGGATTAGTAAAATTTAAGGTATGATCCAAAAAATCAGTTTACTGGAACTTAATAAAAGTATCCAGGAAAAAATTAAGTTAAATTTCCCTGAAACACTATGGGTGGTAGCAGAAATTAGTGAATTAAAAGTGAATAGAAACGGCCACTGCTACATGGAGCTAATCGAAAAAGATGCTATTACTGAAAATATTATTGCCAAAAGCAGGGCAACTATTTGGGCATTTACTTTCCGCATGCTAAAACCATATTTTGAGAATGTAACAGGGCACGAGCTGGAATCGGGGTTAAAAATACTGGTAAAAGTAACCGTGGAATTTCATGAACTATATGGTTTTAGCTTAAATATAATTGATATTGACCCCAACTATACACTTGGAGATTTGGCACAAAAAAAAGCCGAAACATTAAAAAAACTTGAAGAAGATGGTGTATTAAACATGAATAAAGAGTTAGACTTTCCTCTTGTACCTCAAAAAATTGCCATAATTTCTTCGGAAACAGCTGCAGGATACCAAGATTTTATCAACCAATTAATCAACAATAAATATGGGTATAAATATTACCTTAAAATTTTTCCAGCTATAATGCAAGGGCTTCAAGCCGAAGAATCGATAATTGGAACACTCGAAAGGATTTTTCAGTTTGAAAGCTTTTTTGATATTGTTGTAATTATAAGAGGAGGAGGCTCTCAAGCTGATCTGAATTGTTTTAACAATTACTTCCTGGCGTCGAATGTGGCCCAGTTTCCAATACCGGTTATTACTGGAATTGGTCACGAAAAAGACGAGTCTATTGTAGATTTAGTGGCCCATAAAAAATTAAAAACTCCCACAGCTGTAGCTGAATTTATTATTGAAAAAACACTGGAATTTGAGCAATCAATCGACATAACTAAAGAAAAAATTTACGACATTGCCATTGACTTTATCAATCATCAGAAAACAAAACTTATTCATGCAAGCTCTGTTTTTATACCCTTAACAAGAAATGTTTTAGAAAAACAGCATAATAAGTTATCATTATTTACCGAAAAATTTAAAAACAGCACCTTAAAATTATTGAGTAAACAAGACAATATGCTTATTAATTATATCAATAAGATTCACTTCAATAGCACAAACTATATTATATCCGGTAAAAAAGACATTAAAAATATCTCAAAAGATTTTACAGCCGCTACATGCAGGTATATCAATAATAATAAAAACAAACTAGATTACTTTCAAAACAAGAATGAGCTGCTCGACCCTCATAATATATTAAAAAGAGGATATTCTATAACTTATTCGAAAAACAAGAATCTAATCAAAAAAACTGATCAAATAAATGTAAATGATGAGATAATTACCAAACTTTTTGAGGGTAAAATCCGTAGTACAGTTAAGAATAAAAATTAAAACAGAATAAACCCATCATATAAAAATCAGGTCTACAACATATTGTAAGTTCTGAACTTTTATTATTAACATTTATTTATTATTTTAACAAAAAATTACGGAACTATATTCATGCCTAAATTCAACTATTTACTTACATTATTCTTTATATTAATATCCTGCTTTGCTGTATCGCAAAATAGCAGAAATGTTATCGACAGTTTATTTAAAGAATTAAATAAGGCCGAAGATAAAAACAAGATTGAAATACTAAACAAAATTTCAAGAAGCTATTGGGATTTTTCATTAGACAGTAGTTTATATTTTGCAAACGAAGCATTAAATCTTGCTCATATCTTAAATGATAAAAAAGGGCTTTCTGATGCATACAACAGAATTGGGAATGTTTATTATTTTCAGAACGAATATAAAATAGCTGAAGAATTTTATCATAAAGCACTAAAAACTAAAAAAGAAATCAATGACCTCAAAGGAGTTTCCAGCTTATATAATAACCTGGCTATATTATACGATATAAAAAACGAACCGGAAATAAGCCTGGAATATTATTACAAGGCACTCGAAATAAGCAAAAAAAGAAAAGATAATGAGGATATAGCAAGTTATTTGGGTGCTTTAGGCAATATTTATCAACGGCTAAACAACTATAAAAAATCTATTGAGTATTATATTAAAGCAGCTAATATTACTAAAGATCTCGATAATGAGATTGCTTTGGCGCAAACATACAATGCCTTGGGGAATATATACCAGGAAATTTCCAGTCATGATGTAGCTCTTCGATATTTTTTAGATGCCCTGGAAATTTTCAAAAAATTAAATAACCAAAGGGGTATTTCTATGATTTATAATAATCTTGGAATAGTTTATCAAAATCTCAAAGAAAATGACAAGGCGCTTGAATATTACAAAAAATCACTGGAAATAGATGTTAAAAATGAATTTAACCGCGGACAGGCATCAGCTTATAACAATATTGGTACAGCATACGATAAAAAAGGAGATAAAACAAAAGCTCTTGAATATTACACAAAAGCTCTTGAAATAAATAAAAAATTAAATGACCAGGATGGAATAGCCATTGCCTTAAATAATATTGGATTGGTACATCTTGACCTGGGTGAATTTAACCAAGCCGAAGATTATCTAAACAGGGCTCTTGAAATCAATAATAAAAAAAATGACGTAGTGAATATTGCCAATGTTTATAATAACCTGGGGAAACTCTACTTAAAAAAAGGAGAATTGAATACTGCTAAAAGTTACCTGTTGAACTCGATCGAACTTGCCAAACCTTTAAACGCAAAAGATTTACTTGTAGAGGCTTATGATTTCATGTCCGATTTGCATACAAAGCAAAATAACTACAAAAAAGCTCTGGAGTATTATAAGTTATATTCCGAAATGAATGATAGTATTTTTACCAAAGAAAGTAGTAACCGGGTAGCTGAACTAAAAATAAAACACGAAACTGAAAACCTTGAAACTGAAAATGATATTCTGAAAAAAGATAATGAAATTAATTTGCTTGAGTTAAAAAGACAAAAAAATCAAAAAAAATATTTAATCGCTTTTTCAATCTTAATTTTCACCCTTGCAATATTAAGTTTTAGCCAATTCAGACTAAAGAAAAGAACAAATAATTTATTAGAGACGAAAAATAATCAGTTAAAACAGGCAAACCAAAAACTTAGGATTTCGGAACAAAACCTTAAAGAACTTAATGCAACAAAAGATAAATTCTTTTCAATTATAGCGCACGACCTAAAAAATCCCTTTCAATCTTTACTTGGATTTTCAGAAGCTTTGTATAATAACCTGGATGATTTAAATAAAGATGAAATTAATGAATACACCAAACTGATTTTTGAGTCATCGCAGAACTTGTTTAGTCTTTTAGGTAATTTACTAGAATGGTCAAAATCCCAGCTTGGAAGTATGAAATTATCGCCGGAAGAAATCAACCTTTCAGAATCGCTTGATGATACACTATCTCTATTAAAAATTTCAGCACAAAGAAAATTAATAAGAATTGAATCAAAAATTCCCGAAGATACATTGGTGTATGCAGATAAAAACGTTCTTTCTACGGTTTTACGTAATTTAGTTAGTAATTCTATAAAGTTTACTGATAAACATGGTAAAATTGATATTGAATCATTTGATTCTGGCGATAAAGTAACAGTAAAAATTACCGATAATGGCGAGGGAATTAGCCAGGAAAATTTAAAAAAATTATTCAGGATAGATCACAGCTACTCAACAAAAGGCACTGACAACGAGTCAGGCACAGGTCTTGGTTTAATTTTGTGTAAGGAGCTTATTATTCAGAGCGGTGGAGAAATTTGGGTAAACAGTACACCAGGAGTAGGAAGTGAATTTAAATTCACCCTTCCCAAAGCAAAGGCTTAATTCAAATTATTTTATTAATTACAAAAATATTAAGTCGGATATTGGTGTTTATTGATTTATTTTTTAATATTAGACCTAATTGTTTTATGTGTAAATGTATTTTATCAGATATAACATATTTCTTTACCTCTTTCTAGGTTTAATTACAGTTAATTCCTACGGTGATAATACATCTAAGATTGATAGTTTAGAACTTTTACTCAATAATACTTCTGAAAAAAATTCTATTCAGATAATCAACATATTATCAGAAGAATATTTACCTGTTGATGTTACCAGAAGCCTTAGCCTTGGAGGAAAAGCTCTTGAATTGGCTGAACAGTACAATGATAAAGAAGCCCTGGCTTTTGCACAATTAAATATTGCCAATGCTTATTACGAGATGAGCAGATACCAACCTGCAATTGAATATTATGAAAAAGCGCTCGATTATTTTTATGAGCAAAAATCGCCCGATATTAAAATCTTTGTATATACAAGACTTGGACACTCAGAGAAAAAATTAAGTAATTACAATAATGCATTGTTTTATTATCAAAAACCCTTAAACCTATATCTATTAGAGAAAGATGAAAAAATTTCAGAAGCTTACAATTTTATAGGTTCGGTTTATAAGTCAATGGGTAATTACCAACAGGCGCTTACCTATCATCAAAAAGCTCTCACAGAATCAAACTTGGCATCCGATCAGGGAGAAATTTCCAATTCATTAAACTATATAGGGAGTTTATACTGGAATATAAGCAAGTATGATAGTTCAATGTTTTTTTATGAAAAAGCACTCGAAATAAAAAGAAACATCAACGACCTGCAGGGTGTGGCAGAAATATTAAATAATATTGGAATTGTTTACAAGGATCAGGGACAATTTCAAAAAGCAATTGAACAACATGAAAATGCCCTTGAAATAAACGACAGTTTAAATATTAAAAAAGCAATTGCTAATACTTACATTAACATAGGAAATGTATACTTGCAGCTAAATAATATTGACAAAGCATTGGAGTTTTATAACAACTCTCTGGCAATTAGAGAGGATATAAATGATTTAACAGGTATAGCACAATCGCAGAAGAACATTGCTCTTGTTTATAAGAACAATAATAATAATTTACTGGCGCTTGATTATATGAAGAAATCGCTACAAAACTACCAAAAAATAGGAAACAAGTCGCTTATTGCCAGCTGCATGAATCAGATGGGCAATATTTATCGGAAATTAAACACCCTCGATATTGCTCTCGAAAACTATTTAAATGCACTACACTTAAGACAACAAATTGGAGATGAAAGTCAAATTGCTTCATCATTAAATAACATCGGAATTATTTATGATGAGGTAAACAACCATAAAAAAGCGTTAGAATTTTATACCAGAAGCCTTGAAATAAAAATTGATCTGGGAGATAAAAAAGAAATTGCTTATACATACCATGTAATTGGAAATAACTATTTAAAACTTAAAAAATATGACCAGGCACTTGAACATTATATTAAATCACTTGAGCTGAGAGAGCAAGTTGGTGATAAAGTTGGCATAGCTAGCTCACATAAAAGCCTTGGAAATATATATTTGAAATTAAACGATTACGAAAAATCACTTATCTATCTAAACGAAGCGCTTAAAATTCGCGATGAAATTGGGGACATAAAAGGTGTTAGTGATATTCTAAACGACCTGGGAAATTATTATTACGAATTAAGTAATTATGATAAAGCTGCAGATTATTTTAAACGAACCATTGAAATAACTAAAAAAACGGGCGATCAATATCTACAAGCACTATGTAGCCGTAAGCTTGGAGAAATATACATATCAAAAGGAGCCGAAACAGAAGGATATGAATACATTAGAAAGTCCCTGGCGATTGGTCAATTAATAGATAATTTTGAACTGATAAAAAACGCCTACTATACCTTATATCAATACTATGACAAACGTGGCGATAAAACCAGGGCTTTAGATTATTATATTAATTATTCGGTAATTAAAGACTCGATAATAGCCAAAAACAATTCACAAAGAATTATTGAAATTCAAATGAATTATGAACTGGAAAAAAGCCAAAGTGAAATTACACGTATCGAAAGTGAAATTACTGAACTTACTGCCGAGAAAAAAATACGCGAATTAGAACTTAAAAGACAAAAAAATGCCAGAAACCTTTCAATTCTAATTACGCTTATAATGCTAGTTTCAGGTGTAATTATTCTAATTCAGTTTTTATTAAAAAGAAAAACCAATATCCTGTTAAAAGAAAAAATTAAAGAAGTTGACGAATCCAACCGAATGCTTAAAGAATCTGAAGAGAATCTGCAAATATTAAATGCAACCAAAGATAAATTCTTCTCAATTATTGCCCACGACATTAGAAATCCATTTAATGCGGTATATGGATTAACTGAGCATTTATCAAAAAATTACGATAAATTTACTAAAGAAGAATTAAAACATCCCATTGATATTATTCATCAATCTGCCGATGATTTACTTGAGCTATTAGATAACCTTCTGCATTGGTCCAGAACCCAACGCGGTAAAATGCAATTTTCGCCCAGAGAAGTAAATCTCCACGAAATTGTAAATAAAAATATTAATCTGTTAAAAATAAATGCCGACAAAAAAAATATTGACATCATTTCAGAAATAGAACCAACTAAAATTGTAACTGCCGATTATGACATGCTGATGGCTATTTTAAGAAATTTAATTTCCAATGCAATCAAATTTTCTTTTAATAATAACAAAGTATATATCAAAGCTGATGACACAAATAATCATATCGAAATTTCGATCATTGATTATGGTGTGGGAATAAGCAAAGAAAATATTAAAAAATTATTTAGAATAGATGTTCACTATTCAACATCGGGGACATCTGAAGAACAAGGGAGCGGATTAGGCTTAATCCTGTGCCGTGAATTTGTTGAAAAACATGGAGGAAAAATTTGGGTCGAAAGTGAGGAAAATAAAGGAAGTACTTTTAAATTTACCATTCCAAAATCAATTAATTAATTTATTTATTATGGCCAAAAAAGAAATTTCATATAATGATGCAATAACAGAAATTGATGACATTTTATCCAAAATAGAAAATGAAGAACTGGATATTGATGATCTTTCTGTAAAAGTAAAGCGTGTTTCAACACTAATTAAGCAGTGTAAAAAAAAGTTGTTTGAAACAGAAGGCCAAGTACAAAAAATTATAGAAGATATTGATTTGGAATAAAAGCCGGCATTAAATACCAGCTTGTTTATTTCCTTTTCATTTTCTGGGGTTTTATCATATTTTCTGGTTTTAGTAACTCATCCATTTCATCTTTCGACAAAAGATCTTTTTCAATTACCAGGTCGTAAACACTGCGGTCAGAACTAAGTGCTTCTTTTGCAAGCATTGAGCATTTCTCGTAGCCAAGTGCGGGATTTAAGGCAGTTACTATACCAATGCTATTTTGCACCATTTCCTTGCATCGTTGTTCGTTAGCTGTTATTCCTGCTATACATCTATGATTAAATGTTTTCATCCCATTAACCAACATTTCTATAGATTCAAAAATACTTTGAACAATTACCGGCTCCATTACATTTAACTCCAGTTGTCCGGCCTCAGCAGCCATGGTTACGGTTAAGTCATTTCCAATAACTTTAAAGGCAACCTGGTTTACCACTTCTGGAATTACCGGATTTACTTTGCCGGGCATAATTGAAGATCCTGGTTGCATCGGAGGTAAATTAATCTCGTTAATCCCTGTTCGTGGACCCGATGACAACAATCTCAGGTCATTAGATATTTTCGATAGTTTTACTGCTAATCTCTTTAACGCCGATGAATACATTACGAAAGCACCTGTATCTTGCGTTGCTTCTACAAGATTCTTTGCATTGATAACATTTATTCCCGAAATCTTTCTTAAATGTTTAATTACTTTTTCTGCATATTCAGGTTCAGAATTAATTCCTGTACCAATTGCTGTAGCACCCATGTTTACCTCCAGAAACAAATCTACATTCTGTTTTAATCTTTCAACTTCTTCTTCCAATGTAACTGCATAAGCTTCAAAAGACTGCCCTAAGGTCATTGGCACGGCATCCTGCAATTGTGTGCGCCCCATTTTAATAACATGGGCAAATTCTTTTGACTTAAGATAAAATGAGTCGATCAGCTCTCTTAAAACCTCAACTATTTTCTGGTTACTTTTAATGATAGCGATTTTTACCGAAGTGGGATAAGCATCATTGGTTGATTGTGACAAATTAACATGGTTATTCGGATGGCAAAATTCATACTGGCCACGCTCGTA
>JAWLEM010000058.1:0-12753 GCA_041686115.1 Bacteroidales bacterium | reverse complement strand
ATCTATAGTTGAAATAACATCTTCCCACGTTTCACTCTCTTCAATATCGCGGTAAATTTTATTTTCAATAAATATTTTCTCCAAAGATGACATATGCCACGCTTCCTGTAGTTCGGCCTTTTTAATTTCAAGCTCTCTTTTTAAAAGTTCAACTGTATTATCAGTTGATATTTTTAGCATTTCGGTAACACCAATAAATAAAGGCTTAGCATTAGAAATAACACATGCATTAGGGGAGATGGATACTTCGCAATCAGAAAAAGCGTACAATGCATCAATGGTTTGATCGGGTGATGTATTAGGCGGGAGATGAATTAATATTTCTACATGTTCGGCGGTATTATCATCAATTTTACGGACTTTGATTTTTCCTTTATCAATAGCTTTAAGGATTGAATCGATTAAGCTTTGAGTTGTTTTGCCAAATGGCAAGTCTGTAATTTTTAAAGTTTTTTTATCGATTTTCTCGATTTTAGCTCTAACCTTAACCGACCCACCTCTTAAACCATCGTTATATTTATTAAAATCAGCAATTCCGCCGGTTGGAAAATCCGGAAACAACTCAAAACCTTTACCTTTAAGATGCGCTATCGATGCATCAATAAGCTCATTAAAGTTATGGGGTAAAATTTTAGATGCTAATCCAACAGCAATTCCCTCCACCCCTTGAGCTAAAAGCAGCGGAAATTTTACAGGTAATGTAACAGGTTCGTCATTCCTGCCATCATAAGATTTTTTCCACTCCGTGGTTTTGGGATTAAATACAACATCACTTGCAAACTTCGACAGTCTGGCTTCGATATACCTTGGTGCTGCTGCACTATCGCCGGTAAAAGTATTTCCCCAGTTTCCCTGAGCGTCAATTAAAAGATCTTTTTGCCCCAATTGTACCAATGCATCGCCAATCGATGCATCTCCATGGGGATGAAACTGCATGGTATAACCAATAATATTGGCAACTTTATTATATCGCCCGTCATCGAGCTTTTTCATGGCATGCAATATCCTTCGGTGAACAGGCTTTAATCCATCGTTCAGATGAGGTACAGCACGTTCCAGTATTACATACGATGCATAATCGAGAAACCAGTCCTGATACATTCCCGATAAGTGATTAATTTTATGTAATTCGTCACCCGTTTGCTCTTTTTCAACAGAGTTTTCAGTATTTTTCAACTCATCTTCATTTAGTGGCCCGGGATTATCTTTACTCTCTTTGCTCATTCCAATTTCCCAATATTTAACTTTTTATTTACTATAAATCATTTCAAATAAAAAACTATCTCTCTTCAATAACATCAATGTTAAGATTATCTACAATAAAATCCTGGCGTTCTGGTGTATTTTTACCCATATAAAATTCCAGAAGCTCATTAACGGCATCTTCTCTGCGCAGCCTTACCGGGTCAAGCCTGATATCTTTGCCTATAAAATGTTTAAATTCACCAGGTGATATTTCTCCCAACCCTTTAAATCGTGTAATTTCCGGATTACTTAATTTGTTTATAGCGCTTCTCATTTCTTCTTCACTATAACAGTAAATGGTTTCTTTTTTATTCCGCACTCTGAACAGAGGGGTTTGAAGAATAAACAAATGTCCGTTTTTTACAAGGTCGGGGAAAAACTGCAAAAAGAATGTTAACAACAACAACCTGATATGCATTCCGTCAACATCGGCATCGGTTGCTACAACAACACTCTTGTATCGTAAATTTTCTATTCCTTCTTCAATGTCGAGGGCTGCCTGCAAAAGATTAAATTCTTCGTTTTCGTAAACCACTTTTTTAGTTAATCCATAACTGTTTAAGGGTTTGCCTTTTAGGCTAAAAACAGCCTGTGTATTAACATCGCGCGATTTTGTAATTGAACCACTGGCCGAATCACCTTCGGTAATAAAAATCATCGTTTCATTCTTTCGTTCATCGCTCGAATTGTAATGTATACGACAATCGCGAAGTTTTCGGTTATGTAAGCTTGCTTTTTTAGCACGCTGTTTGGCCAGCTTTTTTATTCCCGATATAGCTTTTCGCTCTTTCTCCGACTCAATAATCTTCTTTAATAGTAATTCAGCAGTTTCCTGATTTCGGTGCAAATAATTATCCAGCTCATTTTTTAAAAAATCGGCAATAAAGTTTCTTATTGATACACCATTTGGAGTAATATTTTTAGATCCCAGTTTAGTTTTTGTTTGCGATTCGAAAACAGGTTCTTCAACTTTAATGCTAATGGCCGCAACAATCGATGCACGAATATCGGATGGTTCGAAATCTTTACGAAAATAATCGCGAATAGTTTTTACATAAGCCTCCCGAAATGCTGCCAGATGCGTACCTCCCTGAGTAGTATGTTGTCCGTTAACAAAGCTGTAATACTCTTCACCATATTGATTTCCATGAGTAATGGCAACCTCAATATCATCATCTTTAAGATGAATAATCGGATAAATTCCATCGGAGCTCATATTCTCATCGAGCAGGTCTTTTAGTCCGTTTTCGGAAAAAAACTTTTGTCCGTTAAACCTGATAACTAACCCGGAGTTTAGATAAACATAATTCCGGATCATAGACTCAACGTACTCTTTGATGTAATGATAATTTCCAAAAAGCTCATCATCAGGCTCAAAGGTTACCTGGGTACCATTTTTCTCGGTAGTGGGGTGTACTTTCTCATCTGTAACAACCCTTCCTTGCTCAAACTCAATAAGTTTTCTTTCTCCTTCTCGAAAAGCCTCTATTTTAAATTTGGCAGAAAGCGCATTTACTGCTTTAATACCAACACCGTTAAGTCCAACAGATTTTTTAAAAACTTTTGAATCGTACTTGGCTCCCGTATTCATTTTGGATGCCACATCCAAAAGTTTTCCAAGCGGTATACCTCTCCCGTAATCTCTAACTTTGACTACATGATCGATAATTTCGATATCAATCGTTTTTCCAAAGCCCATCATAAACTCATCGATAGAATTATCAATGACCTCTTTTATTAATACATAAATTCCATCATCCTGGGATGAGCCATCACCCAATTTACCTACATACATACCCGGGCGTTTCCTGATATGTTCTTTCCACTCGAGAGTACGAATACTATCTTCTGTATAATTAGCCGTCATTTCTACTAAATTTTCGTAAATATAACTAAAAGAAATTTCACTGATAAAATTGTTTATCAACAGGCATGAGTTTTTACCTGTTAATAATATTGTAAATGGTGCAAAATAAATAAAAACCAACAATAATATGAAGTGTAAAGCTGTTGAAAAATCCTGGTTCTTTATTTTGTTAAATTATTTCTATAATGAAAATACTATTTATTGTATGCTGGTTAATTATTTACAAAAGTTCACTTTCAAAAATCTTACGTGTATTTTTGGCAAAATCTTTAATCTCCTGATCGCAAAATTGATCATAAGGTATCTCATCTAATACCTTTAAATGTACATGGTGTTTCCCATAAAACAAACCATAGCGATTAATAATATCAGGAACGGTTCCGGATATTACAACAGGCAAAACAGCCCTTTTGGTTGATTTAGCAAGTCTAAATGCCCCATCTTTAAAGTTACCCAACTTACCCGATTTTGATCGTGTTCCCTCTGGAAATATAACCATATTGCATCCTAAACCAAGCACTTTTTCTCCATCGCGAATCATCTTTTTAATGCTGGCTTTACTCGAACGTCGAAGTTTTATATCACCTTTTAAATGCATTAACCATCCATAAACGGGTATTTTAAAAACTTCTGCTTTAGAAACCCAGCGGAATGGGATACCCAGTCGGTACATAACCAAAACATCTTCTAAGGACTGGTGATTAGCAACAATAATATAGGTTTTGTTTTTATCAATTTTTTCAGTTCCTTCAACCTGGACTTTCCACCAGGGAATAAATTTTGTATAAATACTTCCCCAAATAATTGCGAAACAATTGATAATAAAAAGCCTTTTGTCGAACCAAGATGTCAAAAGCCAAACAACTATATAGATTGGAGTAAGAATTGCAATACTTAATAATACAACAATCCATACATAAAGAGAGTAAAAAATTTTCTTGACCATTATTGTGCAATCATTTTCAAATCACCCCCCAAAAATACATTTTTAAAATGGTATTTTATAAAATCACTTTACTCAGTTCAGTAATTATTATTCATCAAAAAAATAATTAATGATACAAAATGGTATATTTTTTGATTATTTAATTATTACTTATTAATTTCACATGCTGTTTTAAGCATAAAAAATAATATCTATTTATGAAAATAAAAACCATCCTTACGCTATTACTAACAGCTATTATGAGCTTTCCTGTATTGTCTCAGGATGACAACACAACCAAACTTGACACCATTTATCTATTAGGAGGGAGAAAACTTCTTGTGGAGGTTCGAAATATATCATCGTCAACAGTTCGGTATGAAGAGCCAAATTCTGATGAAACCATTACTCTGGAACGGAAACAGATTCAAAAGATCATTTACAGTAACGGAAGAGTTGAAGTGTTTAACAAACCTATTTTTATGATGGTAGACGAGGGTGACTGGAAAACAGTTATTGTTACCGACCGTAAAGATGATGTTGGAGGTTTATATGAACTCGGTCCAATTGACGCGAGGTCTTCAGCGGGTAGTAGAAGTGCAAGGTCTGCTAAAAAGAGTGCCACTATACGCCTTCAGAAAAAAGCGGTCAACTTAGGTGGAATTATTGTACTTATTACCAAAGAAGAATTAATAGGTGGATTTGGTGAACCACCCACCTATTTTGTAGAGGGCGTTGCTTATGGCTACGAGCCTCTGCACGATGACAAAGAAGAAAATAATTAATCATAAAAAAGGGAGTTTTCACTCCCTTTTTATTTTTAGTTTTCTAATCCTAAAACATCCAATCCCTGCTCAAATACAATATCTTTAGGGATTCGTTGTTTTTGGATCCGGTATAAATCGTCTAGCAATTCATCGCGAATATATCCTTTTTGATCAACAAGCTTTTTTGCTGCATCATAATTTCCATCGCCCTGTATCATAAGTATTTCTTCTGCCAGCTGAAGCATGGCTCTTTTCATTTTTTCGAAATCAATTTTATATGTTCCAAGTTTATTATTTCGTGTAAAAGCACCTTTTTCTTCAAAATAATAAAAACGAATCATATTGGCCACGCCCTGATCGTTTGATATTCCAAATCTTACTGACCTAAATACATCGGCCATGTAAGTAACATAGTTTTCCATTAAGTCTGATTCGGGCATCTCTCCCATCTCATTAAGTTTGGTAAGGAAAAATAAACTCAGGATGTCATTTTTACACTCTTCAATTACATTATACTGATCTTTTAACCCATCACGAACAGTACCTTCTTTATCTACCATATTTCTTAATCCTAGGGCACTTCCTACTTCGTAAAATATTGTATTCTCAAAAAAAGCATCAAATTTAACATACTTTTTTTGGTCTTTATCAATAAGTAATTCGGAAATAGGTTTTAATATTTTTTCAAATTTGGCCTCCATTACATTTTTAAATTGCAATTTACGACTACCCACTTCTAATTGAACCCTGCCATCGCGTGGCAAAGTAATGGCAATTTTTTTACTGCCTGCATTCCAATTTCCTGAACAGTATATAACATCATAAACCATAATATCAGACAGATACCCGGGTAATTCTGCTTTGTACTTTTCGTCAACAGGTAAGTTTTTCTGCAAATAAGGCACTAACAACGAATATTTTTCCAGCTTTTTGCTCGATTCAATATCTCTAATTAATACCATCGACTGATAGGATGCTTTTGTATAATACAACCGATCGTCCATATCTTCAATTGGCCCTGCAATAAAATCGATAATATTATCTTTCATTTTCATCCATGCAATATTACTTTCGTAATAATTGTCAGTTAATAAAGCATCTGCTCTTTCATTAAGATATTCTTTAAATCCATCATCTTCTGCTAGTTCTGCTGCCTTTCTCATCGATTCAGCAATTTTTACCAGCTTATCGTTATAGGCTTTATGATAAGGGATGGTCTGAAGTCCTCCTATTTCATTTCTTCGTAACAAAGTATAAGAACTGTACTTTTCTAAATCATTAAGTTCATCAAATTCCTGGAATGTCATATCCGGAGGATAAAAATTTGCTCCATCTGGCTTTGGCCCTATACCATCCACAAACGGCTCCATGCCATTTAGTCTGTCCCAGGGGCCATAGTTAATATTAAAATATTTAATTATCTTTTCGTTGTCAATAGATTCGAGTAATTTTTCTTTTTGCTCACAGGTCTGTATCCAGTATAATTCATCAATTATTTGCGCTGCTTCGAAAAGTAGAGGGATTATTCTTTTTTGATTATCGCTTAAAACATTTAGATCGGTTTTAAGCTCAACATCAGCATAATTGGCTAATAACTTATCAATTTTTGCCGGTTGTTGTAATTTTTGCTGCTCAGATTGTTTTTGTTTACAGGTTGTAAAAAATAATGAAAACAATACCAGGCATAAAACAGTTACATTTTTATACATAATCTTGGGTTTTTAGGTTAATATATCTTGACTAAATTAATTGTCAGAGTTAAGCAGAAAACTTCAATTAAAAGTACAAAGAATATTAAACAGAATCAACCTGTACGTACAAAAACATAAATAAAAACCCGTTATAATACTACTATACAATCATTTACACAAACCTAAAACATAGCAGATATAAATTCGGAAATTGATATGGAATGAAAATATTGATTGAAATCTACTGTTTGCAGTAAACTTTGAATATCTGTCTCTTTATGCTTCGATCCTTTAAATAGTTTTTCTATATCAATGATATCCTTTTCACTAAAGAAGTCACCATAAATTTTTATATCTGAGATGATTCCTTTTTCAACATTAAGATGAATTTCTAAATTTCCGCCATTTGTTCTTATTAATTTTTCAAAATCATATTTTGGCGAATATCCAAAGTTCCAATCCCATGTTTTGTATTTATCCTCAACCAATTGATTAATTTTTTCAATATCTTTTGATGAGTATTCGTACAAAACAGCATCTTTTTCCGATTGAGAAATAAATTCAAAAATTTTATCGTGAAACTCCATTACCGACATTTTTACCGGCAAATGATCGCTAATATTTGTTACACGGCTTCGAACAGATTTAACACCCTTATCCTGATATTTTAACGGATTAACCTTAAGTGCCTTCGACAAATCTGTCATAATAGAAGAATACAATAAAGTACCATGATGCAGAACCCTTCTTTTAAAAACATGTTCTGCATTTCCTGATATTTTGCGCCCATTAATCATAATATCATTCCGCCCTTCGAATTTTGCATCTATACCAAGCTGGTGCAAAACCTTAATAACTGGCTCGGTATATTTTTTAAAGTCAACAAGCTGATCATTGCGGGCAGTATTTTTAATAAAGGTAAAATTTAAATTCCCCAAATCATGAAAAACAGCGCCACCTCCCGAAAGCCTTCGCACAACATCAATATGATTATCTTTTACATAATCGACATTTATTTCGGCAAGTGTATTTTGGTGTTTCCCCACAATAATTGATGGCCTGTTGCGCCATAGCATAAAACAGTTCTCTTCAAAATTTCTAAGGACATACTCTTCAGCTGCCAGGTTAAAATATGGATTGGTTTCCGGGTTTTTTATACAAATCATATCATATTTATTAAGTGATGAATATGAATAACAACCCTGAATTAAAATTGTTTTGAAATTTTATTTGAAGTAAATACATAAAGATGGTAAATCAAAAATCCGATAATACTTCCTAAAGCAGCACCACCCAGGACATCAAAAGGGAAATGCACACCCAGATATATCCTGCTATATGAAACAACAGCAGCCCATAAAATAATAAAAATGGAGAAATACTTATTTTTAATAAGCATTTTAAGAAATAATGCTACAGCAAAAGTATTGGCTGCATGCGAAGAAACAAAACCATATTGGCCCCCACACTTATTATTTACCAAATGAACCATGTTTTTTAATTCGGGAGTATGACAAGGCCTTAAACGTTGAAAAACTTCCTTAAAGCCGTGAACAGAGATTTGGTCGGCAAGTGTAACAACCAAAGCTATAAAAATTAAAGTAATGATTGCTTTCCATTTTTGTTTATAAATAATATATCCAACAATAATCAGATACATGGGAATCCAGAAAAATTTACCGGAAAACCACCACATTAATTGATCCCAGAAGGGAGAATTTAACCCGTTAAGAAAAACGAATAGCTGGGTATCCCAATTTTTAAGTATTTCAAGCATATTATTAAACGGTATGAAGTTCTTTCCAAATCATATCTTTTAATTCCTGAATTCCTTTTTGAGCTACCGAAGAAATAAAGATATATGGAATTTTCGGTAAATCTTTTTTCATCTCAACCATAAGCTCCTCATCAAGCATATCAGACTTTGTAACGGCTAATATTCTTTTTTTATCCAATAATTCAGGATTATACTTTTCAATTTCAGAAAGAAGTGTTTTATATTCCTTATGAATATTGTCGCTATCGCAAGGTACCATAAACAGTAACATGGAGTTTCGTTCAATATGCCGCAGGAATCGCAGCCCTAATCCTTTTCCTTCATGGGCACCTTCAATAATTCCAGGGATATCAGCCATTACAAACGATTGCATATCACGATATGGAACAATTCCCAGATTTGGAACTATTGTTGTAAAAGGGTATTCGGCAATTTTTGGCTTTGCTGCAGAAATAACTGAAAGTAGCGTTGATTTTCCTGCATTGGGGAAACCTACTAAACCAACATCGGCCAAAATTTTTAGCTCAAGAATAAACCAACCTTCTTTTCCCTCTTCGCCTGGTTGCGCATACCTTGGTGTTTGATTAGTAGATGTTTTAAAGTGCGTGTTTCCTAAACCTCCACGCCCTCCATGGAGTAAAGTTTGTTCCTGTTGATCATCAGTAATTTCAAAGATGACTTCTTCAGTTTCAGCATCTTTGGCAATTGTTCCCAATGGAACTTCAACTATAACATCGTTGCCGTCGGCTCCTGTTCTTTGAGCGCTACCTCCTGCCATGCCACTCGTAGCAAAAATATGTTTCTGGTATTTCAAATGCAGTAAAGTCCACAATTGTGCATTCCCTCTGAGAATAATATGGCCTCCACGGCCACCATCGCCACCATCAGGGCCTCCTTTCGGAACAAATTTCTCTCTGTGCAAATGTGGCGACCCTGCTCCTCCGCGACCCGACCTGAAAAATATCTTTACATAATCTACAAAATTGGAACCAGCCATTTATTTATACCTTTCAATTACTGAACAAATTTTATCAAAGATAACATCAATTTTTCCAATTCCACAAACAGGCTCATGTTTTCCTATTAATTTATAATAATCCTTTAATATTTTAGTTCTGTCGTTATAAATCCCTATCCGTTTCTTTATTACTCCAGTATCTTTATCATCTATTCTTTTTGTGTCACTAAATCTATTGGTAAGCCGATCAATTAAAACATCATCATCCACCTCCAATGATATCATAACATTTATTTTTCCCCCAATCGCATCTACTATTTCAGCAAGTTTGTTGGCCTGATTAACCGTTCTTGGGAAACCATCAAAAATAAAACCTTTGGAATGGGGATATTCTTTTAATTCTTTTTTAACGATATCGATTGCCATTTCATCCGGAACATAATAACCTTTATCAATATGTTTTTGGGCTTCGATTCCTAAAGGAGTTTTTGCTGCTATTGCTTTACGCAAAATCTCTCCTGTTGAGATATGAGTTAACTGATATTTTTCAATTATTTTTCTCGATTGCGTACCTTTCCCCGCCCCCGGAGGGCCAAATAAAACAATATTAATCATAAAAAAACAGCTTAGCTTTTTAAGGTATATATATCCGGGAGGTTTCTTCCTAATCCATCATAATCAAGTCCGTAACCTATAATAAAATCATTTGGTATTTTTTTCCCAACATAATCAATTTCAATATCTTTATTGTATGCTTCTGGCTTAAAAAGCAGGGTAACTATTTTTATGCTAGCTGCTCCGAATTTATCTAATTCTCTTACTATTTCTTCCAATGTTATTCCTGTATCAACAATATCTTCAAGAACAATAATATCGCGTCCGCTTATTTTTTCGTTAATCCCAATTAATTGTTTTACACTACCTGTGGTTGATGTACCCTTGTATGATGATAGTTTTAAAAAAGTAATTTCACAATTAAAATCAATTTGTTTTAATAAATCGGCAGTAAACATAAAAGATCCATTAAGAACGCTGATAAAAAGTGGAACATTTTTATCTTTATAATCCTGATTAATTTTTTTTGCAATTTCAGTTACTGTATTTTGAATTTTTTCCGAAGAAAAAGAAACTTCAAAAATTTTGTCTTTTAGCTTAACCTGCTTCATTTTATCCCTTTGTGCTTTTATAAACATGCTTCAGTAGCATGAACTTTTTATTAAAATAATAGTTATAATTATTACCTTTGAATTGTTTTAAAATATTCTGCGAAAATACAAATTAATGTTCTAAAAATAATTTTAATCGACCTTAAAAATTTAAAATTAGCATGAAAGCAAAAGTAAGTATTATTATGGGCAGCACATCTGACCTTTCTGTAATGGAAAAAGCGGCAAAAATTCTGAACGATTTTAAAATTCCTTTCGAGATCAATGCATTATCGGCTCACCGTACACCCGAAGAAGTTGAGAAATTTGCTAAAGGAGCAAAAGATCGTGGAATAGAAGTAATCATTGCCGGAGCAGGTATGGCAGCTCATTTGCCAGGTGTAATTGCAGCCATGACTACCATACCTGTAATAGGAGTTCCTATTAATGCATCGTTAGATGGAATGGATTCGTTACTAGCCATTGTACAAATGCCTCCGGGAATACCTGTTGCAACAGTAGGAATAAACGGAGCACAAAATGCAGGAATTTTAGCTACTCAAATACTGGCTGCCGGCGACGAAAACTTAAAAAACACCCTTGTAGATTACAAAGAAAACCTCAAAACAAAAATTGTAAAAGCTAACGAAGATTTGGCCAAAATTAAATTTGATTATAAAACGAATTAAATTTGACCATGTATAAGGTTTAAAAATGGCAAAATCCGAAGCATAAGACTTTGGATTTTTGCTTTTTTAAGATAAAGTATAATCGAAATCAACTAATTTTAATTGATGGGGTGAATTATGCATTGATTAAAAGCAAAAAAATTGATCAATACTGTTCTAAACCCAAAACTCACTCTGAAACTCTTCCATATTTTCATAAAAAATATTTTCCAGCTCATTTAATTCTTCAATCTCATGATGAGTTGCAAAATCGAGATGCACCTTCTCTCGGATACTTTGCATTCTTTCAAATGCCTGACTCGGGCTTATTTCTAATAAATCTAGATGTTCCATTTTTGTTTTTTTAAATTCTAATCAAATTTGAAGATTTAACTTTACTTAATTGTTTTGTTACTGTTAAGTTTCGTACTTGCTAGCAAAAAGATACTAACAATGCTATTAACAATTTTAAATAACTTATTAAAATTGTATCTTCATACTTTGTTTTTGAATAAAAAGAAGAGCAAATGAAGTCATTTAGTATTTACAAAAAAATCATCATTATTTCTTCAGTCTGTTTTTTATTTGTAAACCAAAATGCTTTAGCCCAAAGTCAAAAAATTGAATCAGGAAAATCTGCAGCCATGAGTAACACTTCGGTTGCATTAACCGATATTTGGTCTGTGTATCATAATCAGGCCGGACTGGGATATATTGATGATATTACTTTAGGTATTTTTCACCAGTCGGGTTTTATTAAACAACAAAATATGCAGGGGATAGGAATTGCATATCCTACAAAAACAGGAACAATTGCAGCATCATATTCATATTACGGATTTTCGCAATATAACGAAATGCAGGCAGGCCTTGCATTCGGCCGTTCGTTTACCAAACACTTTGCTGTAGGATTGCAAATCAACTACTTAAGCACCAGAATTGCTGATAATTATGGATCGGCAAATACCGTTAATTTCGAGGTTGGAATTCTTTCACAACCTGTTGATAATTTTTTTATTGGAGCGCATGTTTACAACCCTTCAAGGAGTAAAACAGGTAACGAAATAATACCCACAATCTTCAAATTTGGCGCCGGATATTTATTCTCCGATAAATTATATTTTAGTATTGAAACAGAGAAAGATCTTGAACATGATGCTATATTCAAAACAGGACTAAGTTATCAATTAATAGAAATCGTGTCATTACAAGCAGGAGTTTCAACCAACCCAACCAGGTACTCATTTGGCATAGGGTTTCATTACATTAATATTAATGCACATGTAGGTTTTTTAAAACATCAAACCCTCGGATTTACACCATCATTTACCTTAAGTTATGGTTTTTAAAAGTAACATCTTTTTAAATACTTCCCTATTTTTAATGCTTTTGATGGGTATAAATTATTCCATTCTTGCACAAACAGAACCCTATCCAAAACAAACCATTGAAGATTTAATTGAGGATATTGCGAGTTCAACCGACGATGAACTCGACTATACAACGCTTTATGATGATTTAAACTATTATTTGTACAATCCTTTAAATCTTAATACGGCTACACAGGATGAACTGGAAAAACTTAAGGTTTTAAACGACTTTCAGATAAATAGTCTTTTGGATTATATTGATCAAAACGGAGCTATGGTTTCTGTATATGAATTACAACTGGTACACGGGTTTACCTTCGATGATATTGAGATGATTTTG
>JAWLEM010000057.1:0-13114 GCA_041686115.1 Bacteroidales bacterium | reverse complement strand
TTTGAACTGATTACTTGCCGGATGGTTGGCATAAAAAGTTTCAGGCGTTGTGCCATTTAAAAAGGTTTCGCTTTCAGCATCAGCACCATACATATTGGCCCATGTTATTCCGCCTTTCAGTGAAAAGCTTATTCTTTTTTCTGTATTTTGCGCAAAGACAGCCGTTACAGAAAAGATTAAAATAGGTAATAAAACTGTTTTTATCATCCCTTTGAGCGTTACTTTTTAATATTTATCAAAAATGATATCCTCTTCTTTTTTTATTTTTGATTCATCCAACGGGTACCTATTGGTCCATTGACGAAGGCCACCCTTTAAATTGTATACTTTTTTAAACCCCAGTTCTTTACCTAAAATTTCAGCTGCCGTGCTGCTTCGATCTCCATCATCGCAATACAGATAAACCGGTGTGTGGGGATCTGTTTTTTCACATAATGAGATCAGGGATTCTTTATTTGCTGCCGGCAAAGCTCCTTCTATTCTGTTTTTTCTATATTTTTTAAATAATCTAACATCAATTAAAAACACCTCTTGCGTATTAACAGCCAAATAAAATTGATCCGCATCAAGATTGATATAATAATCATCCTGCTCATTTTGAGCATAAATATTGAAGATATTATAAAAAAGAAAAAGCATAATAAAAATTTTCTTCATAACTTGTATATTTATTGTGCTATTACAAATGTAAATGTTTAATCTTAAGATATTCATATTTATACCCTTAAAACAATAAAATATGAAAATAGGAATTATAATAGGTCGAATAGGCGGTGTTGACGGCGTTGCGCTGGAAACCGAAAAATGGATAGAAGTGCTTCAACGCATGGGTCATGAAATATTTATTATTTCGGGTCAGTTCGAAGGAAGAAAAATTGATTGTCAACATGAAACCCGTGTTCAGGAAATGTCTTTTTTTTCGCCCGAAAGTTACTGGGAACAGAAAAAAGCCTATTTTAATCCCGATTACGATGAAGATGAATTACTTGAACATTTGCTATTATATGCGAATGTAATTGAATATAAAATCATTGACTGGGCAAAAAAACATACTATTGAATTACTAATTTCCGAAAATGCTTCCGCATTACCATCCCATATTTCCATGGGATTAGCCATAAAAAAAGCTGTAAAGAAATTACAGATACCGACCATAACTCACGACCATGATTTTGCCTGGGAAAGGGGCAACAGATATGTTTCTCCGCACAAAAAAATCAACCAAATTGTTAAAGAAACATTCCCCTTACAATTACCGAACAGTTACCATGCGGTAATTAACCTGCATGCGCAGAAAACGTTAAAAGAAGAATACAATCGAGAATCCATTGTAGTTCCTAATGTAATGGATTTTGATAAACCTTTTGCCGAAATAACGGATCAGAACAAAGATTTACGCAAAGATTTAGGTCTTGATGATGATGATATTTTATTGTTTCAGATTACCCGGATTGTCCGCCGTAAAGGTATCGAAGCAGCAATTAAGCTCATTCATTTATTAAACAATCCAAAAATCAAACTCATTATTACCGGAAATTATGCTGATGATGCCGGAAGCGAATATTATATGGAACTGGTAGATTTAATTCATCAACTTAAAATTAGTAAACAAGTCCATTTTGCTTATCATAGCTTTTCTTCCAAAGGATTTGCCGGTTCGGTAAACGATAAAAGTTATTCCCTTTCAGATGCTTATGCACATGCTCGTGCCTGTACTTATTTTAGTACTTACGAAGGTTTTGGTAACGCTTTTGTTGAAGCCGTTTTAGCTAAAAAACCCATATTTGTGAACAATTACAAACCTGTATACTGGCCGGATATTGGAAGCAAGGGATTTAAAACGGTTATGCTTGAAGATAATCAAATTACAGATAATGCTTTAAAGGAAATACAGGAAGTAATATACAATGATAAATTAAATAAGGAAATTGGCGAATATAATTTTCAGTTAGGAAAAAAATATTTTTCTTACGATACACTTGAAGAAAAGCTTACTGCATTAATTGAGTCAGCCTTAAAAAAATAATCTGTTTTTATCTCCTTTCCTGAACTGTTTTGTACTTAATATAAAACGCTGTCATGAGCTCATAACCCAGGAAGGGTAAAACAATTACAATTTAGAAAAGCTCCTTTCGATAGCCTCTGTGCTTAATTCTTCTTTTATAATATAATTACGAGCCCCGGCTTCGAGCATTTTTTTTACATCCTCGAGTTCGGAATGGAAAGAAACGGCTACAACCTTGATGTTACGATACAAATCAATAATCTTTCGCGTAGCCTCGATGCCATTCATTATCGGCATTTCTAAATCCATAAAAACAATATCAATGGCATTTCTTTTTAAGATATCAAGACATTCGGCGCCATTCGACGCTTCAAAAATTTCTTCAATTCTATCGGCAAAATTTTCCTGTAAAAGAAACTTAAATGCTTCTATAAACTGTTTATTATCATCTACAATAAGTATTACCATATGGCTGATTTTCAATTTTTATCTTTTTTTATCCTCTTCTATTTCCGCTTTGACCGCTAACGTAAACTTAAATCCATTAAAATTTTCATAAAATTTATAATCGCCCTGTATTGAATTAACCCGGTTAATGATATTAAATAATCCCATTCCTTGTGCTTTCGCTGAAGATAAATGTTTCTTATCCAACCCAATACCATCATCCTTATAACACAACTGCAGCGCACCATTACGATATTGCAAATTTACGTCAATATTTTCAGCCCTTGCATGTTTTAGGGTGTTATTTAACAGCTCTTTAATTATCCTGAAATAAACAATTTCTGTTTTAAGCGGAAACCTTTTATCTTTTAAATTTGATTTAAACTGGATAAAAATAACACTCTCTGTTTTTTGGATAAAAGATTTAATGGCTGCTTCCAATCCGTATTTGTTTAATAAATAAGGACTAATAGCATTAGATACTTCACGAACATTATCAATCGTTTCTTTAATCAATTCCTGAAGTTTTGTTTTAATGTATATTTGTTTTTCTTCATCTCCTTTTGGGTTTAATGATTCAGTGTACACCTTCAAACCCGATAATAACGGCCCTATTTCGTCGTGTATATCACTGGCTAAACGTTGTCGTTCGCGCTCCTCTGTTTCAATTATGGTTTCGTAAATCCGTTGTTCAAATTCTTTTCTTTCAGAAATATCACGCACAATAGCTTGTACCGTTTTTTTATTATGTAAATCGAAAACATTAAGGCTTACTTCGGTATAAAAATTTTTACCATCTGCTTTTTGGTGTACCCATTCAAAAATCTTAAGTTTCTCTCGCATTGCTTCTTTTATCTTTTCTCTTGCTTTTTCTTTTGATTTTTTCCCATCAGGTTGTTTTTCAGGACTAAATCTATAGGGTGTTTGTCCAATAATTTCACTTTTTGAGCATCCAAATAGCTCCAGTGTTTTTTCATTACAATCAACAAAAATCTCATCGTTCATAAGGATAATCGCATCGCTGGCATTTTCAAAAAGCAACCGGTATTTTTGTTCACTTTCAGTCAATGCCAGCTCTGCTTTTTTGCGTTTTGTAATATCCTCAATAAGTCCTATTCCGGAAATAAAGTGCTGGTTCTCATCGTATATACATTTAAAAACACCTTTTACAAAGGTTGTTTTTTCTCCGGTTACCGATGTATACCAGTCTTCAAATATTGCTTTGCCTTCTTCTAAAGACTGCTCAACCTTTTTTATTAATTCTTTATTATCTAAATCTTCAATCATGTTTAGCCCCACCAGCTGCTCTTTGGAAGAACCAATAATATCTACAAAATTCTGATTACAGTCAGTAATTACACCATATTGATTGTAATGCAAGATCCCAAGCGGAGCATAATTAAATACATTTCTATATTTTTCTTCACTTTCTATTAATGCTTTTTCTGCTGCCTGGCGGGCAGACAGATCTCGAAATAATGCCTGCATACGCCCGTCTTCCAAAATCTTAGTATTCATTTCAACAGGAACAACCCGCCCATCTTTACAAACTATATTTCTTTCTTTGATAATCGTATTGCCAACTTTTATTAAATCATACCTTAACGGATTATCTTTAAGTTCATTTTTTGAGAACAACACATTGATGTTATTTCCTATTAATTCATGCTTACTATAACCGGTTAAATCACAAATACTTTTATTGGCATCAATAATTTCACCTTTTCCAACACCAACTAAAATACCATCTGCTGCCTGCTCAAATAGCAAGCTATACAATTCTTCACTTTTTGTAAGATTATTCTCGTATTCCTTTTGTTTAGATATATTCCGCCAAATAGCAAAAAGAAATTTTTCACGATGAAAAGGTATTTGTGTTAGCGTAACATCTATATATAATGATTCTCCTTTTTTATTTAAATGCTCCCACTCAAAACGATGATATCCCTTTTCATAAGCCTTTTCCATCATTTTCTTAGCTTTATCCATCGATTTTTCTCCATCGGGTTGGTATTCGGGCGATAATATTGTTCCCTGCGCCTCTTTAAACTCTTTTTTTGAAGAATAGCCTAATAATTTAAGTGTCGCAGGATTACAATCAAAAAATTTAAAGTTTTTAAAAATTAATATGGGATCATAGGACAAATCGAACAATAAACGAAACGATTCCTGACCTTCAAAAAGTTTATCTGTTGAATTCATAAAAAATAATTTTATTCAAATAATAAATCAGCCATAATATGATCGGAAATAAACATTCCTTTTTCCGATAATTTTATTTGATCATTATTTTGTATACAAAAATTTTCATCTAAATATTTTTTTACTTTTTTTAAAAAATAATTTTTATAAGAAGTTCCAAAATTCAAAACAAGTTTTTCCAAATTTAATCCCCACATGGTTCGAAAAGATGTTATGATAAAATCATTATATTTTTCTTTTGGCGTTAAAATTTCCTTTTCATAAGGCACTTTTCCTTTTGATATTTCGTCCAGATATACATGCAGGTTTGAAATATTCCATTGTCGCGAAGTTAAATTATACGAATGTGCCGAAGGCCCTAATCCTAAATACTTTACATCCATCCAATAATTGGTGTTGTGTAGTGAAATAAATCCATCTTTGGCAAAATTGGAAATTTCGTAATGTAAATATCCGTTGGTCGCTGTTTTTTCGACCAAAAGCTGATATTGTTCTAAACTTTTTTGTTCGTCGGGTAATTGAATTTTATTTTGGTCGTACCATTTTTTAAAAAGTGTTTTGGGTTCAATGGTTAAGTGATACGCAGAAATATGTTGTACTTCTAATTGAAACAGTTGTTTTAAATTTTTTTCCCATTTTTTCAGCGTTAAATTTGGCAACCCATACATTAAATCAACAGAAATATTTTCAAATCCCTGATTTTGGGCATCATAAACCGATTGAACGGCTGTTTTGGATTGATGTGTTCTTCGCATCAACGCTAAATCATCATCATCAAACGATTGTATACCAACACTTAGACGATTAAACCCCAGGCTTTTTAACGCTTTTAAAAAGGTTTTGCTTAAATTTTCGGGATTGGCTTCGAGGGTTAGCTCCATATTTTTTTCAATACGAAAATTTCTATACAAAGCATTAAGTATTTTATGTAGCTGTTCAATAGAAAACAACGAGGGTGTTCCTCCTCCAAAATAAATGGTTTGTACACTTTCACTGCCTAAATAATGCTTTTGCAGATAGATTTCTCTAAGAATAGCTTGTACAAAATGATCTTTATGTTTTGTATTTGCCAACGAAAAAAAATCACAATATGCACATTTGTGGGCACAAAACGGAATATGTAAATAAATACCGGCCAATTGTTTATGTTTATTTTTCTTTTTCTTGTATATATCCCATTACAACGTTAGAAACGGCTCGGGGTTGCGGCGGGAGAGAAAAAACATTTTCTTCGTATCGGCTGTTATAGGGTGAAATATTTAATGTTTCTCCGTTAACCACTAACGTGCTGCTTCCTCCGGGGTCGAATCCCATGCCTTTTACAATATTAAACTTTTTTAAAATTTCTGCCATATTCAGATGCGTAGCACCAACCGATTCACGTATACGCCCGTTAATGGCCAGAACCAAAAGATTTCCTTTACCATCTATACCGGCAGCAATTTTCGGTCCGCGCATGTCCGTGTAATCTAATCGGGCAGCCTGTGTTTTAATTGAATGTTGGGTTTTCCATCCTTCTATTTCCATATCCAGGCAGGTCTTTCCCTTATCCATTAACATAGGTCCTGCTTCAACAGCATGAATAATATTTTCAAGGCCATTAATTTTTAAATCAACCTCATCGCCAACTTTCCAGTCATCGGGAAATTTATTTTCAGGAAATGCCAGGGTTAACCCTACCGGAATAATTCTAATGGTCTGACGTTCTTTTGTTTTCACAATATCCTTTATGATATTTCCGGCTAAACGTACAAAAATTTTACCCTGGGCAGATATTTCATCTTTATCATACATCAAATCAAAAAAAGCGGGATTTTCTTTATCCGATTCGTTATTGTATTGAGACTTAGAAAACTCTACAGAAACTGTTCCACGTGAAACGCAGATACCTTTTGAACAATTTACCCGGAAGATATCAACACCATGATGGGTAAAAACCAATGCAGGCTTATTAAATAAAGGAGCACTTAACACCTTTCCATCCGCTATTAACAATCCCAGGGGTGAACCAATGTACGATTCAGGCAAACCTAGTTTTCCAACAAGCTCTGGATTAAGGATATAACCACCATTCCATCCAATTTTTACATGCTTATTATTCTCTTTCTCAAAACGATTAATAAAAGAGGTTACCGGCTGGGTTTTATTGGATGACTGAATAACAAATCCCCAGTTTGCTTTTTTTAATTCTGCTTTTGCAATTACCCCATTCCAGGGCATTTTATCCTCATAAACTCCGCTTACAAATTCATAAGAAACTACATCGGCAGTTCTGTCAGACAATAATAAATCACCGATCACTTTTTTAACAGGCGACATTTTGGTCTGAGCATCTTTACGTAAAATATCAAAGACTTTCTTTTCTCCATATTTATCAATGGCTTTTTTAAATGCATCGCCTTTTAAATAATCATGAAAATCTTTCGCTGTTTGAACGGGTGTGGGATAAGCCAATGTTACACGCATTCCGGCAGGAACATACTGAATAAACCCTGTATTCATCGGTATTCCCATAATCGACTCGGTAATACGGTCTTCAATTTTTCCTATATGAAACCTTTCTATATCAACAATATCTGTCATTACAGCCGCTTCTGTTCGATTAGAAATGATAAATCCTTTTTCCTTTTTTACCTTTCGTAGTACTTTTAACCCTTCGTCACCCAGTTGATTAAAATGAATGCCTACACACCACTGATGAGTATCTACTACCTGCAAGATTTTATGTTTATAAAGTAGCTTTAACTCTTCATCATTTCCTTCTAAAATAAATGTTTCAATACTGTTCCGGTTATAATTTTCGTTGGTCGTTTTGGTACTCGCCATGATATATATTGGAGAGATATACTCGGAATAACCTTTTATTGTATCTTCTGTTAATTCTTCATCGATTTTTAATTCCAGTCTTGATCGAACAGATTGTAATACAAAAAATTCAATTTCATTTTTTATGTATTTGCCGGGAAAATAAGCAATAGGAACGTTTGACTGTAATTTTTTAATTAAAAATTTCCGATCATCAATACCTAAGTAAGTGCTTGATGTTAATTGTGATAAAGCCAAATCAAAATCGGTAAAAAAGTGAGCATTTACATCAATTTCAGGTTTCTCATCTCCTTTAATTATTTCATGATAAAGTATGTTAATTAACCCGCTTAATTCCTGGATGGTAAAGTCCTGATAAGGATAATAGCGTTTATTCCGATGACGATAAGGTAGCGAATGGTCATGACGAATGTTTACTTCCCCCTGGTGATAGAAAAAGATATTTTCTACCGCATTAAAAAAATGACTTACTTTCCGGGGGTTAATTTCATTTCTGTATTTCTGCAACAACAGCCTTGCATATTGGAAGGCTTTACCACGAAAAAACTGCTCTTCTACTCTGAAATAGCTGGGATCAATAAGTGATTTTAATAAAATCATAAAACGTAAACGTCCAAAACCCGGCAAATATTCTCGGTTTTCGGTGTCTACTATGGCTTCTAAATCAGCATTCGTATAATTTATAATCTGCTGATAAGATTTAATGGCTTTTTTCGCTTTTTTTAATGTGGTGGTATTTGAAGATAACTGATAATAGAACTTTTGGCAAATATCATCAAAATTTAATTTCAATGATTTTAAACTATATCTTTTATCCACAACAAGCTGATTATGTGCAATTATACGAGTAAACTGATGTGGAAAAAAAACACTTTCCATAATTTTTTTGGTGTGTTTTTTCGTAATATTTTTTCCGTCAAATTCAATGACTTTAAGCCGGTCCTGATGAGGAAGGTGCTCTCCAATCACTTCGGAATATACATTTTCGGGATAATAGCGGCTACAAAAAATGGGAGTACCGCAGGCTGTGGCTTCAATAATTGGCAAACCGCGTCCTTCGGTTTTACTCGGCAGCAAAACTAACGAAGCAATATTATACAATTCAGGAATTCCTACCGGATCATCAAACTTTTCCTTAAAGGTTTTTTTATCCAGCTCGCTAAATAAAAAGGCTAAAAATACCTTATTACGGATTTTGGGTTCCAGTTTTTTTAATAATTGTTGAAAACGATTCAGTAATTGCTTAAAATATTCGAAGTGTCCTGCAGCAATCGGGCCGGTAATCAAAAGAGTAAGCTTAAGATTTTTTGTTTCCTTAAAACGGTTATAAAAATCTTCTTCATCAAAAAGTTTCTTAACTAAATTAAATCCTATTTCAATTCGTTTACGTGCAATGATACGTGTAGGCTGTAAAAAAATAATATTTTCATTTAGAAATTTAGGTAAAGGTTTTGTTTTTCGGGCTCCTATTAAAATGGGCCTTATAGAATCGGGAGAAACCAGATTACTTTCCAATACATCTTTAACTGAATAACTTATCAGCGTATCCTGGTAACGACTTAAAATTCTTTCAAATTGATAAAAGGTGCTTATTTTTTTTCTCTTCGTCGTATTTTGATATTCATTCGTATCAACGGCAGTTCCAATTTCGGTTACATTTGCCGGATTTATTCCGTTAATTTTAATCAAACGTTCGGTTTGTTGTTGATTGATATTAACATGCATCCATATTCTTGAATCCCATGGATATAACATTTCTATAATAGAAAAAAACTCGCCTACATGTGCATTTTTAAAAAAGAAATCACGAGGTCCATCGGGTAAATGGTATACTTTTTTATTAATTTCTTTATTCCCGCCTTCCCAGTAAAAATCGTGGCTATTATTTATTACCGGAATTTTTAAATATTCGGATAGTAAAGTAACGGCCAGGGCTAAAGAAACATTTCCCGGATTAGAACAAACATTAATCAAATAGAGCAATTGAATATTTTCTTCTACAATATAATTACCCAGTTCCTTCACAATTTGTAATGTTTCTTTCCAGAATTTAATGATTAATTCATTGTATTCTTTACTCCCACGCTCTAAATGTGTAAAGAAAAAATCTTTATACAATTTCCAGTCATCAAAACCTTGTATGGATTCTAATTCATATTTTTTTACATATTCCGGTATCATTTTTTTCGATTCCGGAAAAAATTTACCTGCTATATAATGAATGTTTGATGTGTTATATTTTTCCTTAAAAATTTGGGTGTATTTTTTTACTTCAATACTTACACCATCTATGGCAAACTGAAAGGTTAAAAAGCCTATGTTAGCATTACACATAAATTCTTTAAAATCTTTAGAGCTTCCGCTAAACTTAAATTTTGGCACCTCCCTGTTTTCTTTGATCTCATCTAAAAACAAACCTAAGTCAAACCAGGTATGGATGTTTTCTTTTTCTAAATTTTTAAGTAATAATTTTATCACTTCATCCCTTTTTTTCATGGCTGTTAATTTTTGTTGCTGGTTTAAAACTATTATTTAGCTCACTAAAAATAGTCCTGCTCGATTGATTAAAAAATAAGGTTAAAAAATTAGGGTTTTATAAGTTACAAAAATTAATTTTATATTCGCGATAATCTCAATAAAAACAAAATCCATTGTTAGAATGCAACCATTAAATTATTGGAAACCAACGCTGGTATCTTTTATTATTTTATATGGAAGTATTACGTCAGGAGAAAATTTTAATACGGTTTCTTTCTTTAATTTTCCATATATAGATAAAGTAATGCACATGATTTTATATTTTGTTTTATCGCTTACTTTCCTTGCTTCTTTTATACGCTCTGGTAAACGAACAAAATCAGATCATATGATTATTACTTTTGTTTGGGTTGAAAGTTATGGTATACTAATGGAAGTTTTTCAGTTTTATTTTACCCAAACCCGGTCTGCAGAAATTTTGGATATATTAGCCAATACAAGCGGCTGTATTTTTGCACTCCTTTTATATCCTTACCTTAAAAAAAAGGGTTGGAAAAAAATTCTATAATCCTATTTTTCCGTCCGACGCTTCAATTTCTTCTTTTAGTTTTTCTATCGTCTCATTATTAAACAAATCATAGATTTGTCTGCTTATAGGTTCATACTTATGATGAATGGGGCATTGAACATCATCATGAGCAGTTGGTTTACAGGTTCGTAAGCCAATTAAACAGGTATTAAAAAAATCAAGTCCGTCTATTACTTCTACAATATTTAATAACGTAATATCCTTTGCCGGTTTAGCAAGTCCAAACCCACCGTGCGGACCTTTGGTTGAACTTAATAATTTATTTTTGGCGAGTGTTTGTAATATTTTACCTAAAAAAGGGGTAGGAATTTCTAATTCTTTCGAAATTTCTTTTATTCCTATTTTTTTCTCTTCACCTCCGTTCAGAGACAAATAAATAACAGCCCTTATTGCATATTTACATGTATTGGATAACATTGCTCAATAGTTTTAATGAATGGGAATTTTTTCTATTCTCCTTTGGTGTCTGCCACCTTCAAAGTTAGTATTTAAAAACACATCTACAATTTCCTGTGCTAAATCATAAGAAATATAACGTGCGGGCAACGAACAAACATTGGCATCATTATGTAAACGAGCAAATTTGGCTATTTCTTTATTCCAACAAAGTGCCGAACGTATACCCTGATGTTTATTGGCTGTCATACTAATTCCATTTCCACTTCCACAAAGGGTAATACCAAAAGTATATTCTCCTTTTTCAACAGCCGTGGCTAAGGGATGAGCATAGTCAGGATAATCAGTACTTTCATCCGAAGAGGTTCCAAAATCTTTTAGGGTATATCCTTTATTTTTTAGATATTGTTTTAATTGCTCCTTAAATTCATATCCTGCATGGTCACTTGCTATTGCTAATGAAATTTGTTTGCTCTCCATAATAAAATTATAATTCTTTAATTTACAGTACTCAAATTTAATCAATATATTTATTTTATTATAAATATTTTAAAATAACAATTTTTATAAATTTATATAATTAAGATTTACAGTTAAATAATATGTTTCATTCAATAATATAGTGTCAATAAAACATTTTAAAAATTTAATTCATAGAAACTTAATATAATCTACTTCGTTTTTACTTAATGTTAATTTTTTTGTCAATTATTGTTAAATCAATGTTAATTAAAGTCGATAAATAGTTAAAATTATTATTTGAAATTGTAAAAGGGTATTCTATATAAAATTTTTTATCATTTATCAAAAATATTTTTTTAGTTTTGACGCACAAATTTCAAACATTTTTTTAACCATAAAAGTCAATTTTTAACCAAAAAGTTTTTACTGTTTATCTGTATTAACAACATGTTAATAATCGTTCTAAAAATATATAAATCAATACAATAAAGTTAATTTACATTGTTAAAACAGGTTTAACAACTTTTTAATATTATAAAAGTCAAGTGTATTATTAAAAATTTTAGAACAATATTAACAGGATATCATTATTATCATATAGAGATAAATTTTAAATCAATAAATATAATATATATAATATGAATGTTGAAAAAGATATTTTAGCAAAAGGATTCATCGATAAAAAACCAGATAAAAATATCCATATTTTAGATGAAATCAACAAACTGAAAAAAGAAAAAAATGCGATTATTCTAGCGCATTATTACCAAACATCGGACATTCAGGATTTAGCTGATTTTGTGGGCGATAGTTTAGCATTGTCACAAAAAGCTGCAGAAACAGATGCTGATATTATATTATTTGCTGGTGTTCATTTTATGGCCGAAACGGCAAAAATTCTCTCTCCCGAATCCAAAGTGTTAATTCCTGATTTAAATGCCGGTTGTTCATTAGCTGATTCTTGTCCACCGGATGAATTTGAAGCTTTTGTAAATAAACATCCTGACCATCTGGTAATTTCTTATGTAAATACAACAGCTAAAATAAAAACATTAACGGATATTTGTTGTACTTCTACGAATGCTTTAAAAATTGTGGAATCATTACCGGAAAATCAAAAAATAATTTTTGCTCCGGATAAAAATCTTGGAAGTTATATTCAAAGAGTTACCGGACGTGATATGGTTATTTGGGATGGTGCTTGTCATGTACATGAAGAATTTTCGTTAGAAGGAATTTTAGATTTAAAAAATCGTTATCCTAATGCCAAAATTATTTCTCACCCCGAATGTCAAAAACCAGTTCAATTAGTTTCTGATTTTGTAGGTTCTACAGCCGCTCTTTTAAAATTTACTAGATCGGATGATAGCAAGGAATATATTGTAGCAACAGAATCAGGAATTTTACATCAAATGGAAAAACAAAATCCTGAAAAAACATATATCGTTGCACCTCCAAAAGATTCTACCTGTGGATGTAATGATTGTAATTTTATGAAACTAATAACGGTAAATAAAATTTATAATACCTTAAAATATGAACTTCCCGAGGTTATTTTAGATGATGATACCATGAAAAAAGCCCGAAAATCCATTGATAAAATGCTGGAGATTTCAAAACAACTGAATTTGTAGATTTTATTTATTGAACTGTTTTTTTTATATCTTTAAAAACTGTTTAAATGTTTAAGGGTGAAAAAGTTAATTTTT
>JAWLEM010000056.1:0-13182 GCA_041686115.1 Bacteroidales bacterium | reverse complement strand
GTAAAATAATGAAATAGCGGCCATATGGTTTTGTTACTAAAACCATAATAAAAAAGATCAACATCCTCTTTAGTTAAAGGCACGCCTATACAATCTTCCTTTTCAACAGCATCATTTACCTTTTTATTTAAATCTTTGGATAAATCTTCTTCTGCTAATCCTGTCCAGCCAATCCATCTGCTTTCATATGCATTATGTACCGATTTCATCCCGGTAGCCAGTCCGCCAACACTGGGCTGAATGTCCAGATTGTTATTCTCAATTTTTATATTTAATGGCAACCTGTTTGAAACAATAATTACTTTGCTCATATTGATTTTTTTTATCTAAAGTTTGATATATATAGTGATTTTTTATTAAAAATCAAATTATTTGTTAGAATTTTGTAATACAAATTTAGAATTAAATAGTTTATTTATGAATAATCTGGATTACGGAGTTATAGGAAATGGTAAAAGTGCTGCGCTAATATCTAAATGTGGGTCAATGGATTGGTGTTGTTTGCCTGAGTTTGATTCAACGTCGGTTTTTGCCAAAATTTTGGATAATGATATTGGTGGGAGTTTTGAAATTTTAGTAGATGATGATTATGAAATTACCCAATCATATATTTATAAAACCAATATTCTGGTAACCAAATTCCTTCGTGATAATGACCAGTTTGAAGTGGTTGATTTTATGCCCCGGTACAAAAGCGATGAAAACGGATACTATGCACCTCCCGATATCATTCGTTTTGTTAAGTATATTTCCGGTAAACCTGAATTTAGTATTAAGTATGATCCGAAACTGGAATATGCCAAGTACCCTACAGAAAATATCATTACTAAAAAATACATTAAAAGTTATACCAAAAAAGGTACCTATAATTCTGTATATCTATATTCTGATTTGAATTATGAGCAGGTTTTAAATCAGGAAAGAATAGCATTAAAAAAAGATGCCTTCTTTTTGTTAAGCTATAATCAAAAGATATTAGAACAAAATGTGGAAAGAGCATATTTGAAATTGGAACGAACTAAAGTGTATTGGTTAAACTGGTCTGAACGTACCAGACGTTTTAAAAAGTACAATGATGAAATTTTACGAAGTGCTCTGGTTTTAAAATTGTTGAGCTACAATAAAACCGGTGCAGTACTGGCTGCAATAACCACTTCATTGCCTGAGACAATGGGTGAGATAAGAAACTGGGATTACCGTTTCTGTTGGATTCGCGATGCTTCTATGGTGATAAGAGAAATGACTAATTTGGGTCATTATAATGTAGCTCGTCGGTATCTCGATTTTGTTATTGATATCATCCCCGATAAGGATGAAAAAATCCAGATTATGTATGGTATTAATAGAGAAAAGAAATTAACAGAGAATATTCTGGAACACCTTGCCGGATATGAAAATTCGGCGCCTGTTAGAGTGGGTAACGATGCCTACAGGCAAAAGCAGAATGATATTTATGGTATACTGGTAGATGTTATTTATCAGCACTTTAGTATTTACGATACATCTTTGCAGAACAGTGAAGAACTGTGGACAATTGTACGCAGCATTGTTAAAATTGTAAAAGATAATTGGGAAAAACCCGACCGCGGCATATGGGAAATAAGGACCGACCATAAACATTTTACTTTTTCTAAAGTATTATGCTGGGTTGCCATAGACAGGGCCATTAGAATAGCTAAGCTAATCAACATGAGAGAATATGTTAAAGATTGGGGTGAACTGAGAGATACCATTAAAAACGATATCCTGGAAAAAGCATGGAATGAAAAAATTGGTGCGTTTACTCAATCTTACGAATCTACTGACCTTGATGCATCAACACTACTCATGGAACCTTACGGATTAATCGATGCCAAAGACCCAAAATATGTTAGTACTGTAAAAGTAACCAGAAAACAATTGTGCAGAAACGGACTGATGTACCGGTATAAAAATAAAGACGATTTTGGAAAACCATCATCATCGTTTACCATTTGTACTTTTTGGTTAATTAATAGTTTGTATAAAATTGGCGAGAAGGATGAAGCCGAAAAACTTTTTAAACAATTGCTTTCATACAGCAATCACTTGGGTTTGTTTAGCGAAGATATTGATTTTGAAACCAAACGGTTGCTTGGGAATTTTCCCCAGGCTTATTCTCATTTGGCATTAATCGAAACGGCTGTTAATATTTCCGGCGGATCGCTTACCAAAGAAGAAAAAATAATAGAAGCCATGAAGTATGGCGATTAGCTTTTTTCCAAGTAATGTAATTATTTGATCCTTCTTATTAATAACCGGTCATATAAAAAAAGCAGGAAAGAAGCGCCTAAACCAATGCCTAAAAGTACAACCCAAATTTTGTTGGGCTGGTAATTCTCCCATAAAAACTGTGTGAGTTCATTCTGATTCATATTCATTAACTCTGATGCGCGATTGTAATAATCGGTTTGCGTAAATGAATCAGAAATCTCAGGAATAGCAAGGTTTCTTTTAGCTACTTCCTGTTTTAATAAATTTAATTTGTCGGCCATTTTGCCATAAACACCGCCCGAAATATAGCCGGCTAAAAAGTTGCCTAATGTTACTGGCAAAAACGAAGTTCCCATGTATAAAGCTACCTTGTCGCGTGGAGCAATTTTTCCGATATATTCGGTAATTTTTGGTGACCCAGCCATTTCGCCTACACCAAAAATAAATATCGACCCAATAATAAAAAACGGATCGTTGGTAAAAAGGGTTAACGACATGCCAATTGCACATACCATAAACCCCGATATCATTGAGCTTAATGGTTTCCATTTCATAATAATGGTTGATACCACGATTTGAAAAATGATAATGTAAAGAGCATCGATATTGGTTATATATTCAGCTTTAATGGTTCCGCCTTCAGAACCAATTTTGTCTGCAAGCCAGGGCCAAATATCATTAATAAAATTGAATAATATTCTTGTATCAACCCATTGATCAATAAACACAGGCAGTGTATAAAAAAGTTGGTAATACATTGACCAAAATCCGGCAACGATAATTAAAAATAGCACCAGCTTATAATCTTTCAGAGCAACCCATATATTATAAAAAATTATTTTTAGCGATTTCCAAAATGGGACATCCGATTTTTCCCGCCCGGGTTCTTTAAAAAAGTACAGAATCGGGAAATTTATGGCAATAAATATTGCACTCAGGTAAAAAAACTGTTCGTAAGAAACCTTACTGAAATGAAGAGCAAATAGAGGCCCTATAAATGCACCAATATTTACCATCATATAAAATATACCAAATCCTATGGATGATGTTTCATCATCTGTGGTTTTTGATACAGTAGCAGAAATAATAGGCTTAAATAGTGCGCCTCCAATAGCAACATACAGGAAAATGGCAAAAAACGAGGCAAAAGTTTTGCAATGAGGCATGGCTAAAAATCCGGTAGTATAAATCAGGAATGCAATAAATAGCACTTTTTTATAACCATACCGGTCGGCAATAGCACCGGTTATTAAAGGTAAAAAATACAAAACGGCTGTTCCTACACCCATTATCATGCCTTTTTCTGTCTGACTTAATCCCAGGGCTCCAATATCTGTCGATTTGGTTAAGTAGTTGGCCAGGAGCATGTAAAAACCATACCAGGCCCAACGTTCGAAAAGCTCCATGGTGTTGGCTATCCAGAATGTTTTTGGAAATTTTTTGAAAACGCTTGCTATGTTCGACATAAGTATGAGATGATTTAAGTTTCTGTGTTTTTATTTCCGGCTGCAAAATAATTTTTTTATTTGATATTTCATATCTGATAAAGTTTAATATTAGTTTCAATACCCGTTTAATCAGTGTTTTAAAAGTATGTTGTAGATCATATAAAAAAAAGTAAAAAATCATTTGCTCATATTAAATCTTTAATTATTTTTGCAGCCTTTTTGCAGGGTAAGTAATTTACCCTCAACTTATAAGAAAGGTTAAATTTTAGGTTAATAAGGGTTAGTTTTTTCGTAGTTAAATTTTAGGGTTAGTGAAAAAGAGAATGACATAGGATTTACGTTATTCTCTTTTTTCTTTTTAATGCTTTTTTTCTTCAAAGCATTACTGCCTTCCAAAATATGGTTAAAAACATTTCTTTTCGGTTTTAAAAAGGGTAATTTTGTGCCAAACATTTTTATTTTGAGCTTGTTTTAAGTAAAACTGAAAAAGGGAAGAAGTTATGAATAATGCACAAAAAGTTGTTTTGTTAATTCTTGATGGATGGGGGATTGGTAATCACTCAAAATCGGATGTAATATCAAATTCAAACACCCCGAACATGGATCGTTTGCTTCAGAAATATCCAAATTCAAAACTACAAACTTCGGGCAGTAATGTTGGCTTGCCAGATGGGCAAATGGGAAATTCCGAAGTGGGGCATTTGAATATAGGAGCCGGACGGATTGTTTACCAGGATTTGGTAAAAATAAATAAAGCCATAGAAGATAATAGCATAGCTCAAAATGAGACGCTTGTTAATGCGTTTAAATATGCTAAAGAAAAAAATGTCGGGGTGCATTTTATCGGGCTTGTGTCCGATGGTGGTGTGCATTCATCAGATAAGCATTTGTATAAACTTTGCGACCTTACCAAAGATTATGACTTAGATAAAGTTTACATACATGCTCTTACTGATGGACGGGATACCGACCCGCGGAGTGGTGCAGGATTTATTAAAAATCTTCAAAACCATCTTGATCAGTCAAATGGTGAGATTGCCAGCCTTGTTGGACGATACTATGGAATGGATCGCGATAAGCGTTGGGAGCGAATTAAAGAAGCTTATGATTTGTTTGTTCATGGTAAGGGAAAGCAGACAAAAAATATTTTAGATGCTCTTAAGGAATCGTATGACGAAGGTGTTACTGATGAGTTTATCAAACCTATTGTAAAAGTTGATGAGAATAATCAGCCTGTGGGTAAAATTCAACCCGACGATGTAGTCATCTGTTTCAATTTCAGAACTGACCGTTTGCGCGAAATGACTATCGTACTTACTCAGCAGGATATGCCGGAACATGACATGAAAACTATGTCGCTCTATTATGTTACCATGACCCGCTACGACGAAAAATTTAAGAACGTATATATTGTTTACGATAAAGATAACTTAACCCATACACTGGGTGAGATTCTTGCCGAAAATGGTAAAAAACAAATACGAATTGCCGAAACAGAAAAATATGCACATGTAACTTTTTTCTTTTCAGGGGGGCGAGAAAAGGAATTTGAAAATGAAAAACGTATTTTAATTCAATCGCCAAAAGTGCCTACCTATGATTTGCAGCCTGAGATGAGTGCTTTTGAAGTCAAGGATGCCATTGTTAAAGAATTGAAAACCCGGGAAACAGATTTTGTTTGCCTTAATTTTGCCAATTGCGATATGGTCGGGCATACCGGAGTTTATGATGCCATAAAAAAAGCGGTTGAGGCAGTCGATAAATGTGTTGGCGAAGTGGTCGAAACTGCTACAAATAACAATTATGAAGTAATTATAATTGCCGATCATGGTAATGCTGACAATGCGGTAAACGAAGACGGATCAGAAAATACTGCTCATTCATTAAATCCTGTTCCTTTTGTTTTAGTTTCCGATAGGTTTAAAAAAGTTAGTGATGGTATCCTGGCCGATGTGGCTCCAACCATTTTAGGATTAATGGATATGGAGAAGCCGGAAGAGATGACAGGGAAGATTTTGTACGATAAATAATAAGAAATCAATGAAACCCTCATGCACTATAGCTCACAACTTGTCTGCCGACAGGCAGGCAAGGATATGAACTTAACAATAGCGTTCCGATAACCATCGGAATCACGACCAAAGGGAGTAATAAAACATGAGGGTTCCATGGTATTTGAAGTACAGTAACAAAAATTGGCAATATTAATTACTTGAAAAACAGGATTATAAAATAAATTATATTCGAATGAATTATATGATGCAAGTAGGCAACTGTATTGTTAGTACCGAGTTGCTGGATGAAAAATTTGTTTGCGATTTAGATAAATGCAAAGGGCATTGTTGTGTGGAAGGAGAGTCGGGTGCACCGCTCGAAGACGGTGAGGAAAAGATGATTGAACAAAATTATCAGGGGTTTAAAGCATATCTCAGAACCGAATCTGTTGAAGCGATAGAGAAAAATGGTTTTTCGGCAATCGATAAAGATAATGAACTGGTTACTCCTTTGCTTAATGGTAACGAATGTGTATATGCTATTTTCGAAAATGGAATCGCAAAATGCGGAATTGAAAAAGCTTTTTTCGACAAAAAAAGTGATTTCAGAAAACCGATATCTTGCCATCTTTATCCTGTAAGAATAAAAAAATTATTCGACGATGTTGATGGTTTGAATTATCATTTCTGGAATGTGTGCGATCCGGCAAGAGATTTGGGCTGTAAAAAAAATGTATTTACCTATGAGTTTTTGGAAGATGCACTGGTTAGAAAATATGGGCGGGAATGGTATAATGAACTGAAAGAAGCTGCTGAAGCATATAAAAAAGAAGTTGAAGAATCTGAAAGGTAATATTTCTTTTCCTAAAATTCTAAATTGTGTATATCATCGAAAAATATTAATTTAGTTGCTCATTTTTGGAAAGTAATTATTAATGATAAAAATAAATAATCAATGGAAAAAGTAAAACAGTACATCGAGTCGAACAAAGACCGATTTTTAGAAGAACTATTCGAGATGTTGAGAATTCCATCAATAAGCTCAATGAAAGATCATAAGCAAGACATGGTAAAAATGGCTGAAAAGCTAAAAGACACGTTGCTTGCCGCTGGTTGCGATAAAGCAGAAGTGATGCCATCCGATGGAAATCCGGTAGTTTTTGGCGAAAAAATGATCGATCCTGCTAAACCAACGGTTGTTGTTTATGCACATTATGATGTTATGCCGGTTGATCCGATTGAAAAATGGAATACCACACCTTTCGAGCCGGTTGTTAAAGATGGTAAAATCTGGGGCCGTGGATCTGATGATGACAAAGGGCAGGGAATGATGCATATTAAAGCTTTTGAAGCGCTTGTAAAAACCGATTCTCTGCCATGTAATGTGAAGTTCATGATCGAAGGTGAAGAAGAAATAGGTTCGCCTAATCTTCCAAAATGGTGTAAAGAAAACAAGGAGTTGGTAAAAGGTGATATTATTCTGGTTTCTGATACCGGCATGATTGCTCCTGATATTCCTTCAATTACAACAGGCTTAAGAGGCTTGGCATACTGGGAAGTTGAAGTGACTGGCCCAAATCGCGACCTTCATTCAGGCCTGTTCGGCGGTGCTGTGGCAAATCCTATCAATGTGCTTGCCAAAATGATCAGTGATATGGTAGATGAAAACGGGCATATTACAATTCCCGGATTCTACAATGATGTTTTAGAAGTTTCTGAAAAGGAACGAGCTAAAATGGCCGAAGCTCCTTTTGATGAGGAAGAATATAAAAAGGCGATAGATGTAAAAGCACTTTACGGCGAAAAAGGATATACGACATCTGAACGCACTGGTATACGTCCATCGTTTGATGTTTGCGGTATTTGGGGTGGATATACCGGCGAAGGCGCAAAAACAGTGCTTCCTTCAAAAGCTTATGCCAAAATTTCTTCTCGCTTAGTGCCAAATCAGGATAACAAACAAATCGCTGAATTATTTAAAAAGCACTTCGAAAAAATTGCTCCCGATTATGTAAAGGTAGAAGTTAAATATTTACATGGCGGCCAGGCTTATGTTTGCCCAATTGATTTACCTGCATATAAAGCTGCGGAAAAAGCATACCAGGAGATTTATAATAAAATGCCAGTACCTGTGCGTAGTGGAGGAAGTATTCCTATTATTTCTGAATTCGAAAAGATTTTAGATACAAAATCTATTTTAATGGGATTTGGACTTGAATCTGATGCGATTCATTCACCAAACGAAAATTTCCCGTTAGAGCAATTTTATAATGGAATAAATACTATTCCTTATTTCTATAAGTATTTTGCCGAAATGATGAAATAAAAAACACAATCCTAATATTTAAAGGTCCGATTCATGCAAATCGGACCTTTTGTTATGGTTTAATTTTTATAAGTTATCAATATTTGCAGTAGTCCACAACGTATGGAAAATCAAAAGAGATACCTTTTTAAGACGAGAGAAATTTATTTTATCATAGGTGTCATGTGGCGTGTGTAAATCTTTATGTGTGCCTCCAAAAAAGAAAATTGATGGAATGTTTTTATTTATAAACGAAAATTGATCTGATTTCTCAAAGTATTCCTTAGGGTCGTCTTTAGTGTATTTGTAATCTAAATATAAATAAGAATAGATATTATTTATGCTGTCTGGCAGTTCTAGTAGTTTTGTATTAAAGTCTTCTCCTAATATATATAATTGATTTGGAGATTTAATATGGTGAGCAGAACCTCTTCCAACCATATCAACATTGATATTTGCTATAATCCTGTTAATATTAATGATAGAATCTTTTTCTAATAAAAATTTTGACCCCAAAAGGTTTTGCTCCTCAGCTGTAAAAGCAATAAAAGCAATCGTTCTTCTTGGAGTAATGTTTTTTTTCTGCAAATCGCCAAAAATTCTAGCTAATTCCAGTAAAACCGAAACACCTGATGCATTATCGTCTGCTCCTGGAAAATATACAAAATTGCTTTTTCCTAGATGATCGTAATGTGCTGAAATGACAATGATTTCATCCTTTAAGTCAGAACCTGGAATAATTCCAATTATATTCTTAACATTAATAGTGTCAGTTTTTTTTGGTAAATTATAAGTAAAAGAGTATGATTTGCCTGATAATTTATTCTTTTTTCCTTTTTTATAAAGATTAATAATTCTATTAAATGAATTTAAATTTGTATTAAATAAAGTGGCTGCTGAAGACTTTGGCATATTGAATGTAAAGAATTCCGTTTTATTTAAATCTAAAAAATATGACCAAGAATTAAAATCGTATTTTACTTCTTTCTTTAATGCGATATGTTCGGGGGATGATTTTTTGTCTTCGGTCCATATTTTAATAATTCCTTGTGCTCCTTTATTTTTAATTTGTTCAATTATGGCCTCTTGTTTAATTCTGTCTTTGTTGTTTAATATGGCAACAAATTTACCGTTCAAGTTACAATTGTTTAAAATATTTTTATCATAACAAAAAATAACTTCTGCTTTTTCCGTTTTTGTAGTATGATCATTGAGTCCTGAGTCAAAGTCGTAATATAGTTTAAGGGTTTTATTATTGGCGCATATTACTGCATTGTTATTATCTTTATCGTAGAATTTATTTAAATAAAAATTTTCATAAAATGCTTCTTTGTTGTTTGCTCCTGTTATACTTTTAAGGCCATATGATTTAAAATATGTTGAAATGTAATTTGCTGCAGAATCTATTCCTGGGGTGTTAATTCCTCTTCCATCACATTCTTTAGATGATAGGTATTCTATGTGTTTTTTTAGAGATTCAGTGTTTAAGGAAATATTTTTTACTTGATCTTGAGAATAAATAAAATAACTAGTAAACACAAAAAATAAAAATATTAGTACTTTTCTCATATAGTTGTATTTTTAGATGTGTAAAGAGATTATTCCTAAAAGAGCTTGTGTGGTTGTTGGTTGGTAAGATGTTTGTGAGTTAATGAGGGTTTAATATCTTATAAAGAAGCTATTAAAATATTAATATAGGATATCTTAATAGCTCTTCTTTAGAGGTTGTTGTAAAGTTACTCAAATTGAATTTCTCTTGCGTTATATCTTAACATTAATATTTGAGCTTGTTCCCAATGTCCATTATCTAAAAGGTAATGGATTGTGTCAGCAAATCCTTGCAGGGTTATTCCTCCATTAATGTTTTTCTTGCTTTAGGATTTAATTTTTGAATACCTAATTCTTTTAATTTTAAATTTTTCATTTTTAATTGTATTTAAAAGGTTAATAAAGGATAAAAATAATGTTTTTTTATAATAAAGGAAATTTGACAGAAAGAAATTGTTATGTGCGTCATAAAAAAATAACATCTATCCATTGTTTTGCTTAAGTTGGATGTCAAAAGTGTTTTTGTAGACATCAATTAATAAAGTGAAAATTATTTATAACAGTAATTTTAACTATTATAAAATGATGCATAAATCTTAAATGCATTGGCTAAATATTTTATACTAAATACAGTAATGCTAATTATTTGAGGGAATAATGAAATAATATTCTTTTAAAGATTGATGGTCGATTTATTAGAATCGGTTTTTTTTACCTGTTCAGAAAAGAATATTATTTTCTTATTACATTAAAACACAAGGGTGGCGTATAAGAATAATGTAATAAATTTTGAACTTCACATTGAATTATTGGATGGTGTTATTTTTAAAAGGCGTTAATTACAAAAATAGATATGTAAAAATAGGGGTGTTTAATAAAAAAACTAACAAATATTTGAAAATACCCCCTAAATTATTGGGGTGTGTTTTATAAAAGTACTATATTTGTAAATATTTATTCCTTTAAACCCAAAAATGATGTATTATGAGCTCCATTAGATTTAAAGCCATCGGCGAAGTTTTAAACAGAAAACCTGTAGATGTTAATCTACCATCAGTAAAAACCTCCGAATATTTTGGTGTCAATGTTTTTGATCAAAATAAAATGCAGGAATATTTGTCACGCGAAGCGTACCATAAAGTATTGGAAGCTGTTGACCAGGGTGTTCGCATTGACCGTAAAATTGCAAATCAGGTTGCTACAGGCATGAAAGCCTGGGCTATCGATCGTGGCGCTACGCATTATACACATTGGTTTCATCCGTTAAATGGCTCAACTGCCGAAAAACACGATGCATTTTTTGAACCTGCAGATAATGGAGGCGTAGTAGAAAATTTTCAGGGCGATATGTTGGTTCAGCAAGAACCCGATGCATCAAGTTTTCCCAGCGGAGGATTACGGAATACTTTCGAAGCTCGCGGATATACCGCATGGGATCCATCTTCACCCGCTTTTGTTTTTGGAAATACGCTTTGTATTCCTACTATTTTTGTTTCTTATACCGGCGAAGCGCTTGATTATAAAACTCCATTAATTAAATCTCTCAACTATATCGATAAAGCTGCCGTTGATGTTTGTCAATATTTCGACAAGGAGGTTTCTAAAGTTAACGTAACGCTTGGCTGGGAGCAGGAATATTTTTTGGTCGATAATGCATTATTTAATGCCCGCCCTGACCTTGCCCTTACAGGACGCACCTTAATCGGCCATGCTTCGGCAAAAGATCAGCAGCTGAGTGATCATTATTTTGGATCCATCTCCGATAGAGTAAAAAGTTTTATGTCCGAGTTTGAAATAGAAGCCTATAAGTTAGGAATCCCAATAAAAACAAGACATAACGAAGTAGCCCCGAATCAATTTGAATGTGCCCCGATTTACGAAGAAGCAAATCTTGCTGCAGATCATAACCAGATGTTAATGACCCTGATGGATAAGGTTGCACGTAAACATGATTTTAGGGCACTGTTCCACGAAAAACCATTTAAAGGAATAAATGGTTCGGGGAAACATAACAATTGGTCGTTATTGTCTAATAATGGCAAAAACTTATTATCCCCAGGTAAAACGCCTAAAAATAATTTGCAGTTTTTAACATTTCTAATCAATACAGTTAAAGCTGTGCATGATTACGCAGATATTTTAAGGGCTAGTATTGCCATTGCGGGAAATGAACACCGGCTTGGAGCCCATGAAGCCCCGCCGGCTATTATGTCAGTTTTTATCGGTTCGCAATTAACCGATATGCTTAATCAGCTGGAAAAAAGGGTTACCAATAAAAAAATGACCCCCGACGAAAAAACTGAATTGAAACTGGATATTGGCAAGATTCCGGAAATATTACTCGATAATACCGATCGCAACCGGACATCGCCTTTTGCATTTACCGGTAACCGGTTCGAATTCCGTGCTGTAGGGTCATCAGCGAATGTTGCATCACCAATGATTACGTTGAATACGGTGGTGGCTAATCAACTAACACAATTTAAAAAAGATGTTGATGCAATTATAGATAAAGGCATCAAAAAAGATGAAGCGATTTTCCAGGTATTAAAAAAATATATTATTGCTTCAAAAAAGGTTCGGTTTGAGGGCAATGGTTACAGCAATGATTGGATTAAAGAAGCAGAGAAGCGAGGATTGGCTAATATCTCAGATGTGCCTGAAGCATTAAAAGCATTTATCAGTAATAAAACGAAAGAAGTTTTTGGCAATGCACATGTGTTAACCGATCGGGAGTTGGAAGCCAGGTACGAAATAAGACTTGAGATTTATGTAAAAAAATTACAGATTGAAGCGCGTGTACTTGGCGATCTGATCAGAAACCATATCATTCCAACAGTAATTAAATACCAAAATTTCTTAATAGAAAATGTAAAAGGAATTAAAGAGCTTTATCCGCAGAATATTTTCGAGCACATGGCAAAATCTCAACTAAATACTATAAGTGAAATTTCTGAAAGAAATGGTATGGTAAAAGAATTGGTCGACGAAATGATTGATGCCAGGAAAAAAGCCAATAAAATTGAGAATGTCAGGAATAAAGCGGCTGAATATTCTAAAAATGTTGCACCCTATTTCGAAAAAATACGTTACCATGTCGATAAATTGGAACTTATTGTTGATGATGAGCTTTGGCCATTTCCGAAATACAGGGAATTATTATTTACCCGATAAAAAATGTGAAGGGATCTTCTGTTTTTCAGGCTTGTATTGCAATTGTGTGAAATTATTGTTGTAGTGTGCAATATTTGTAATTAGTTTTGCGTATTTTTAGTTCATTAAAACCTATAATGCAGTTAAAAGCATCTTTTTATTTTATACAAAAAGTTTTACTTTTACATTTTGCATCATGTTTTAATATAAAAAATATGAATAAGCTTTAAAAAAGATTATTTTTTTCTATTGCTTTTATATCTGGCCATCGGTCAGGAAAGTTTTGACATACAGAAAATTAAAAAACAGGCACATGAATATTAAGAGAATATTTTTTATCTCCATTTTTAGCATCATCTTACATCAAATAGCTTTTGGGCAATTGAGCGTTTACGAAAAAGCTAATGAGTATTATGAGAATGGGCAATACTATGAGGCAATTGACAAGCTTAGAGATGCTTACAGTAAAGTTACGGATAATGACCTGAAAACAGAAATTACA
>JAWLEM010000055.1:0-13243 GCA_041686115.1 Bacteroidales bacterium | reverse complement strand
AGCCAACTCAACATATTACATTTGATTATTTAACAAAAGTAACTCATCTATATATTCCCTGTTATTTGCCAGCCGGGGTACTTTGTTTTGACCGCCAATTTTACCTTTGCCTTTGAGCCAATTATAAAATAAATCTGTTTTCGCAATGGTTAAAAGAGGCTTGTCAAGTGTAATATCTTTATATCTTTTTGCTTCGTAATCCGAATTTACTTTTTGCAATGCCAAATCGAGCAAATCGGCAAATTTATCGGGATCCTTTGGTTTTCGTTCAAATTCGATAAGCCAATGGTGTCCTCCTTTTTGGCCTTCTGCCATAAATACTGGAGCAGCAGTGTAGTCTTTAATCAATGCTCCCGTTTTTTCGCATGCTTCTTTAAGTGCATTTTCGGCATTTTCAATAATAATTTCTTCGCCAAAAGCATTAATAAAATGTTTTGTACGCCCGCTGATTTTTATTTTGTGTGGATAAAGTGATGTAAAAATAATTGTATCCCCAATTAAATACCGCCAAAGTCCTGTATTGGTAGATATAACAACTGCATAATTCTTATTTACCTCCACCTCTCCAATATGAAATGATTTGGGATTTTCCTTTTCAAGTTCATCCATAGGAATAAACTCGAAAAAAACACCATAATCAAGCATTAACAACATATCATTGCGTGTAGGATAATCCTGGATAGCAAAAAATCCCTCAGATGCATTATAAGTTTCCATATAATTCATTTTATCCGAAGGGATTAACTTTTTAAATTGCTCTTTGTAAGGCTCAAAGCTTACACCGCCATGATTAAACAATTCGAGATTTGGCCATACTTCCAGTAAATTTTCTTTTCCGGTTTTTTCAAGAATATATTTGATTAAAACAAGGGTCCAGGAAGGTACCCCGGCAATACTTGTAACATTCTCTTTTAAGGTCGCCGCGGTAATTTTTTCAAGCTTCTCCTCCCACTCGCTTAATAATGCAATTTCCTGGCTGGGAGTTCTTATAAAGTGTGCCCAAAAGGGTAAGTTTTCTATTAATATGGCAGAAAGGTCTCCATAAAATGATTCATTATTTATTTTATTTATTTGATGACTGCCTCCCAGTGTTAATCCCTTGCCGCTAAAAATACCCGTTTCGGGATAATTTGTAGCATATATGGCAAGAATATCTTTTCCTCCCCGAAAGTGGCAATCTTCTAAAGCTTCGCGCGAAACCGGTATAAATTTACTTTTATCGCTTGTAGTGCCTGATGATTTGGCAAACCAACGAACCTCTGTTGGCCACAAAATATTTTGCTCGCCACGCATTAAACGGTCAATATAAGGCTTTAATGAATCATAGTTTTGAAGAGGAATACGGTCTCTAAACTCATCTATGGTTTTTATCGAATTAAAACCATACAGTCTCCCAAACTCTGTATCTTTCGCCTTGTTAATTAGTTTTATTAACACCTCCTGCTGAGCATCGAAAGGAAATTTCTTGAACAACTCGATCTGATACAACCGCTTAAAATTAAGCCAGGTAACTAAAGAATTAATAAATTGCATATTACATTCATTACATGAAAAAGAATCTCAAATATAATTAATATTTACATTTAATTAAATGCTAAAGGCACAGAATAATTGGTTTGTAAAAATTCTTTTAAACCTTTTTTAGGCGTTGAACTGCTTCAACAAGGACCTGCTCGTTTCGTGCAAAATTCAACCCCAGGGTTTTATGATCAATAGAATCGTGATAAAACACTGATAATGGGAATAATGCTACACCATAATTATCCATAATTTCACGGGCAAATTCAGTATCTTTTTGATTGCTTATTTCACTATAATCCAATAGTTGAAAAGATGTACTTTGTGTTGGAACGATTTCGAACCGGGTATCGCTAAATAGTTTTTTAGTCAGATCTCGTTTTTCACGATATGGTTTAATGATTGCACTATGATCAACTCCGTGACCTAGAAATTCTGCCAATGCATATTGTAATGGTGCATTTACTGAATTAACCTGGAACAATTGATTTTTTCTGATGGGTGACATCAGCTTTTCTGGTGCCACGCAGTAACCAATTTTCCAGCCCGGAGTATTAAAAGTTTTCCCAAAAGATGAAATAACAATACTTCGTTCGGCCAGCTTTGGGCTACTTAAAACACTAAAATGATTATCCTCATTATAAACAATATGCTCAAATGTTTCATCGCTGATAATATTTATTTTAGTACCATTGACAATTTTTTGCAATTGTGCAATATCATTTTCAGTAAACAAGGTTCCTGTTGGATTATGCGGCGTATTAACAATAATAAGTTTTGTTCGTGTATTAATAATTTTTTGCACAGCCTCCCAATCAATGGTATAATCAGGATACTTTAACTGAACAAAAACCGGCCTCCCCCCACAGCTTTCAATGGCAGGGATATAACTGTTATATGCCGGCTCAAAGATTATAACCTCATCGCCTTCGTTAATAAAACTACTAATTGCTGTATACATCGCCTGGGTAGCACCTGCTGTTATAGTAATTTCATTTTCAGGGCTGTAATTAATGGCATGCCTATCGAAAATCTGTTCACCAATGGTTTCGCGCAATTCTGCTACTCCATCGGGATGAGCGTACTGATTGAATCCACCTCCAATATACTTAACAGCAAGATCACTAAGCTTTTGGGGGCAGGAAAAATCGGGAGAAACCTGTGCCAGGTTAATAATATCCGTATCTTTTACCAGCTCAGAAATAACGGTAAAAATATCCTTCCCTATATTCGACAATTTAGTTTTGATCATACTACAAGTAATTACTTAAAAAATTTCGGATGGCAAATGTAAAAAAATATATCTACTAAAAAAGTATCAAAAAACATACTCAAAAAAACAGATGCTTTATAGGATGCAATTATATACTTTTATAGGAACAAGTCCTTATTAATTTTTATAAACGACTTGAATTTATTGGTTAATGAAAAACTTCTTTAAGAATATTAAAAGATTTTATATTTGAAACACCCTCGTGATGCAATTCATAGTATAACAAAATTTTCTCTATAATATTGATTCTGCTTGCGTAACTTACTTTTATTTTTTCGTGTTGATTTTCTGAAAACGTAAGCATATGATAAAAAATCTCACTTTCATCTTTATCCAATGCATGAGGATGCAGTGGTTTAATTTGCATAAATGTTCCTGATTTTAGATTAAAATACGGGGTTAATGCAGAATAATTATCGCTTGGAAAAAATCCAAGGTATTTGGTTAAATGAATTAAAAAATAAATATGAAAATTAGACAACCCTTTCTCTTTTATGTCCAGCATTAATATCGAGTGATACAAATATTTAAAAAGCTCGGCATTAGGCTCTTGTTCTCTTATGGTTTTATAAAGGATTTCGGCCATAAATAGTGCTAATGTGCTTTTTTTTAAATCGTAAGGTAGTGTGCTAAAAATGTGGGCACTCTGAAGCTCCTTGATTTGCTGCAGGTCTCTTTTTGGCTTATAGTAAACTTCCATATCCAGCAAATAAAGTGGCTGCAAAATATTGGCTTTAATCTTCGATTTTTTTCCCCGCACTCCTTTTACTAAATATCCCTGCCTGCCAAATTTTTCGGTATAAATGGTTGCAATAATGCTGCTTTCCGAATATTTAATATGATGGAGTACAATGCCCCGTGTTTTGTAAATCATTTTTCAAATATCATTTGATTTTTCGCCGAAATAATCAAACAAAAATAACTATTAATTCGTAAAAATATAGGGCAATTTAATGACAAAGAATGCCATAAAACCAATATTTTTTACTGATTGTCAAAGTTTAAAATACATTTGTCAAAATAAATTTGACATAGCAATGAAAATATGGTAAATTACTTCCTCTTTTTCAGAATGTAAGCGTTTTGTAGATTAGTTGATTGCTATACAAAAAATTTAATGTCATATTACCATGAAAAAAATAATACTAGCCCTTAATGTTTTGATTTTGTTTTCTTTGACCGGAATAGCCCAGGTTCAAATGGCAGAGATATATAGTAAGCGGGGGCATAAGATATTGTGTACAGCTTACAGCCCGGATTCTAAATATATTGCAACCGGCGGTGTTGATGACCGCATTTTTATTTGGGATGCTAAAACAGGAAATGTAATTCAAGAATTAAAAAACAGGGATTGGCCACTAGCCTTAAAATTTACCCCGGATGGCAGATACCTTGTTTCGGGAGGAAGAACCAAGCTTGTTAAGATATGGGATTACAAAACCGGAAATTTGATCAAACAAATGAAAGGCCATAGAGCTCAAATCTTAAGTTTAGATATTAGTCCCGACGGGAGATATATTGCTACCGGAAGCTCCGACAAACTGATAAAACTCTGGGACTTAAATTTAGGTGCTTTTGTTAAAGATTTAAAAGGACACCGTAACGAGGTAACAAGTGTTGCCTTTAGTCCGGATGGTAAAAAGCTGGCATCAGGGAGCGAAGACCATACCATAAAAGAGTGGAATATGCCATCAGGTTCGGAAATAAGAACCATTAAAGATGCTCACCGGGCCGATATCAGATGCATTGCCTACAGCCCAAACGGGAAATACCTTGCCAGCGGAGCAGATGATAAGATGATTAACCTTTGGAAAAATGGTAAAAAATATAACTCATTTATTGGACACAAGCATATTTTACAGCATTTAGCCTTTAGCCCCGATGGAGAATATCTGTTGAGTGGCGGTTACGATAAATTTTTTATTCTTTGGGAAACCGAAACCGGAAGAATTATTTACAGCTCCGACAGGCAGAGAGATAAGGTTCTGGCAGTTGGATTTAGCCCCGATGGCAAGAAAATGACTACTGCAGATTTAACCTATGACCTTAAATTCTGGGATATATCGTCGTTAAATATTACAAGTGCCGAATTAGCTCAAAACACATTTGACGAAACCGAAGAAGATGACATTGACCCTGAAGAAGATTTACTTACACAAAAACAAGCGACTAAAAAGCTTGTTGATAAAAACCAGGTGCAAACAACATCCAACCAGGCCAATAAAAATGCAGTTGCTTCCGGCCTTATTGATGTTGATATCATTAAACCTTCAGGCTTAAAGCCAGATCCTTACCGCTATGCGCTAATCATTGGAAATGAAGATTACAGCAGTTATCAAATGGGGCTAAAGTCAGAGTCAAATGTTGATTTTGCTGTTCGCGACGCTGAAGTATTTAAAGAATATGCTACCCAAGTTTTAGGCGTACCCAATGAAAATATTATTTTCCTTACCAATGCAAGGGCAATACAAATGCACCGGGCACTGAATAAAATAAATATGATTGCAAACATTACCAAAGGAAAAGCAGATATATTTTTCTATTATGCAGGACATGGATTCCCGGATGAACAAACACAGGAGCCTTATCTAATTCCGGTTGATGTTAGTGGAGCTGATCTTGAATTCGCATTAAAACTTAATGACGTTTATACCAAGTTAACAGAATATCCATCGCTAAGAGTTACTGTTTTTCTTGATGCTTGCTTTAGTGGCGGAGCAAGAAACCAGGGACTTGTAGCAGCCCGGGGTGTTAAGGTAAAACCCAAAGAAAATATTTTTAAAGGAAACATGGTGGTTTTCTCTGCCAGTAGTGGCGACCAGTCATCATTACCTTATAAAGAAAAGCAACATGGGATGTTTACTTATTACCTGCTAAAAAAGTTACAGGATACAAATGGCAATCTTACTTACAAACAATTATCGGATTATTTATCAGAACAGGTAGCGGTTAAATCTATTCTTATCAATAATAAAGAACAAACTCCGGAAACAAATATTAGTGTTGACCTGAAAAATTCATGGGGAAATTTAAAGTTTAATCCGTAATCAATAAATTACTATAATTAAAACGAAGCTTTTTCAGGCTTCGTTTTTTTATGAATATACGCATATTTAAGCGTGAAGCGAACGACAGGGGCACAAATTCCGAAAGGTTTTTTTAGCTATATTTTATTATCTTCTGAATGATCATTTACTAATAAAAACAAATAGAAGAATATTCATATTTTTCAATTTGTTCTTTAAAAACCTTTATCCCTTTATTATAATCACAATAATCATCAAAATAATTGACATTAAGGATATTAAATCATAATTTAGCTTGTTAATATCTTTATCCAGATACACTTATTTACTTTTCATGATAAAATAAACCAATTACAATTAACTTAATTATTCCCTTTTTATTAACTAAAACCCAATAAAAATGAAAAAAACAGTATCCATTTTAGGATTAATTGGTGCAGTTATAATTGCTGTCGGAATACTTTTTAAAATAATGCACTGGCCGGGTGCTGGGATAGCCCTAACACTGGGAGCCTTGGCCATAGCTATTTACGCTCTTTTTTATATGTATCAAAGGTTACAAGATGCCAGTAAAGGAATTGAAAAAGTGTATATTGTTATCTTTGGAATATCAGGAATACTTATGGCTTTAGGTTTTCTGTTTAAAATGCAACATTGGCCTGGAGCAAGTGCTTTTATTTATGCCTTTTTTGCAGCATATATATTGTTAGTAATTGTTAGCATTTTTAGAGCTGTAAATGAAAAAGATAAAACTCTTCAATATCAATATATCAATAATATCATTTGGCTGGTAGCAGGTATACTAATATTAACCTTCCCCACAATTATAAACATACTTCCTTAACTCTTTATCTGCAACCAACGGATAAAGCATGATTGGAGTGGATAAATGGATTTTTGCAGTATTCTTTTTTGTAGATTTCCATTTTTCCATCCCCTGGTATCAAAAAATTGATTTTTACCTGATAAATAAAAGCTTGGTGATATGTGTTTTTGTTCCGTCTTCGTTTGAACAAAAAACCAGATATACTCCCGTGCTAACTCTTTTTCCTGAGAAATTTTTACCGTTCCAGGTGGCCTGTCCTCCTTCGGCAGTAGTTTCATATACAATGTTTCCGCTAATATCTGTAATTTTTACATTCACATCAGAAACCAATCCGCGAATGGTAACATCACCATCATAATTTTCGCGTACCGGATTTGGATACACATAAACATCCCGAAACTCGTCACTACCCATAGTTGCTGATCCACGGTAGCTTATTAATCCTTTGTCAGTAGCAAAAAACACTTCTCCGGTTTCATGATCAATCCCTACATCATTAATTTTATTCGACAATAAAGGGCTGTTTTTTTCGGTAAAGTGATTTATTTCTTCGGTTCCGTCTTTTGAAACCAGGTAAACTCCGGAGTTTTGTGTTCCCAACCATTTTTTGTTTGCCCCATCTACTGCAATTGATGATATCAATTCTGTATTTAACAAATGCTGCGTTACGTCATCTACCGTTAAAGTTATTCGTTGTGCATAAAATGCTGAAGTTTCAAAAACATCGGACGGGTTATAATATACTACAATGCCCTGGTCGGTTCCAACCCAAATCACGCCATTGACATCCTCGGCAATTGAATATACATTATTCGAAATAATTTTCCCGTTTTCGTCAACCACACTAAGCTTTTTGTATAAATCATCATTTTCATTATCGAGTGTGTTGTTGTCGTCAAAAACAAAAAGTCCGTTACCGGGTAATATTACCCATTTATGGTTATTTTCGGTAACAATAATATCGCTTACCAAAATATTACTGATCTCAGAATCGAAATTAAAACTATACCAGTTCTCATCCGACATTTTTACAGAAACAGGATTTGTAACACTGGCATTGGTTACCCACAGGTTGTTGTCATCATCAAAAGCCAGCCCTCCGATACGAAAATAATTTTCGCCTGCAATCATCGTCTGCAAAGTGCTGTTACTTTCATTAAAAACATTAACAATCTCATCGTTCGAATATTCAATTAACCCTTTGCCCCAACTACCGGCATAATAATGATCGATATTATAAGGATCGATCTTTACAGTGATATAATCAGGAGCATCATAGTTTATCATACTTTTCCACTGCTCATTTCTAAATGAAAATACTGCCCCGTTTAAAAACATGTTGTTCCATGCCGGATTAACACCTCCGGCTGCAACCAAAACTCTTTTATTAAATATATCTATCGAAAAAGCATTTGCGTTATAAGGGGCATTCACATAAATATTTTCTTTATTTCCATTGTTGTATTTAATTAACCCACTGCCATAATCGGCAATCCAGAAGTTGCTGCTTTCGTCAATAATTACATCATATGGGTTAAGATTCTGAATATCTGATCTTGAAACAGAATCCTGGAAAACAAAATCATAATTATATACCAAAATATTACGCTGAGTAACAACCTGCAGATGATCATCGGTCGATTTTATCTTTCGTATGGATGAATAATCCTGGTTAAAAACCTCCCACGAAACTCCATTGTATTGATATATTATATCGTTTGATGACTCGTTTACCTGATTCACTAAAATTTGCCCATTATTTACATGCAAGGTGCTAAATTTTGATGAGTATCCGGGAATAGTGGTTATGATCTCCCAGTTGGAATAATCTACAAGATTTGGATTCATATAATCGGCAATATAAATCCCCTGATTTGTTGCTGCATATAAATAATTGTTATCAAAAACCAACTGGTTAACCTGTAGCTGTGTTCCCAGTTCACCTATATAGTATGTATCTTTTACTTCAAGTTTTTCAAGATTAATGACAACAATACCAAAACCACATGATAAATAGGCAAACTCATCAATAAATAAAATATGATTGACAGACTTGCTTCCGGCAATAGTAGTCCGCTTAATGTCAGAAAGATTATAAACCTGATTGTTCTTCAAAATATCTATATTGCCATTGGAATAACCTACAAATAACAAATTGTTTTCGGCTGAATAGGCCATAGCCGAAATACCAATATCGGACAAATGATTAACCTTTGTATATTTTTCTATATGGTGGCTTTTTTTGTCGTAAGAAAACAAACCGTGTTCAGATGCTAAAAATACCTTTGATGATGATTCAGCAACAAATTGTGCAAAAGAAAAAGGTAGATGATCGCGCCACTCGCCTACACCAATTTGTGCATTGGCTCTTAAAACCAAAAAAAAGAATATCAATAAAATTATTGTCCTTTTCACATCAGATCATTTAATTTATGAAACAGGTTTTTCGGTAATTTATTGTAATTATTGCTCTAATAAAAAATGAACCAGTTTGGATGTTGCTTTTCCCCGGTGGCTTATTTTATTTTTTTGTTCGATATCCATCTGTGCAAACGACTGATTAAATCCTTTTGGTTTAAAAATTGGGTCGTAACCAAATCCTGCTTCACCTTGTTTGTTATATAATATTTCACCTTTCACAACCCCTTCAAAAAAATACTCTTTACCATCTAATATTAAGGCAATAACTGTTCTAAATTGAGCTTTCCTGTCGGAGATGTTATGCATGGCTTCCAACACCTTTTCCATGTTGTTTTCGGAGCTTTTTTCTTCGCCTGCATACCGGGCAGATAATACTCCGGGCTCACCGTTTAAGCCATCAATTTCCAAGCCGGTATCATCAGCAAAACAGTTTTTGCCAACTTTTTGGTAAATAAAACGAGCTTTTTGCAAGGCATTTTCTTCTAGGGTATAATAATCTTCAGGAATATCTTCAACAACTCCAACATCACTTAAGCTCAAAAGCTTAAAATCGCTGCCTAATAATTGTTGAATCTCCTTTAGTTTATGATTATTATTGGTAGCAAAAATAATTTCCATATTTTATGTAAAAAAAATGGATGTCCTAAACTAAGATCATCCACAGTAAATATTTCTATTCGTTTATTTCCAACCTGTTCAATTACTCCATTCAGTCGTGAAAAAGTTCATAAAATTTATGAATACATCAGTCTAATAAAAGCCGCCAGCTTTAGTTAAGTCTTCGCGCGGATTAACTACCATAACCGGAATTTTAGCGCTATTTGCAATAATATATTGCTCCGATGCTCCTAGAACATAATCAGTTATACCAATATTTTTAGTCGAAATAATAAGAATTAAGTCGGCATTATTCTCTTTTGCAAATTCAATCGTTTCAACAGCAAAGCCTTTTTTCCCTTCTGCCGGGGTAATTTCATAATCAATTCCTTTACTATCCATAAAACTCCTGCAAAAAACAATATTCGCTTTTATTTTTTTAATAAACCCAACATCCGTTGTATTGGGTTTTATAATATGAAATTTGGGGCTAAAATGATTGCTAAGGTAACTTGCCCAGTTTAATTTTTCTTTATTTTCCCTTTTAAAATCTATTGGAAAAACAATGTGTTTTAATTCCGTTTCATTTGGGGGTTCCTGAACTACTACAAAGGGAACCTTAGAACTAACAATTACTTTTAAAGCCCAACTTCCGGTTAGTTTTTGCATTCCACGCAGGCCATGTGTACCCATTACTACCAATTCTGATTCTATCTCCGATGCCACATCTCCAATGGTAGTGAAAATAGTTCCCTTGCGAACAATGGGTTCAATATCCATCCTGTTAACACCCTGAAAGTCATTTGCTATTTTACTCAGCTTCTGATAAGCATCATCATATTCCTTGTCGGATTTAATAATATGAAGCAGTACGATTTTTTTGCTTTTTGCCTTTTCGGCAAATTTAAACGCATGCTGTAATGCATACTCTGCAACAGGAGTAAAATCCCATGGTATTAAAATAATATGATCTTGATTTCCCATAAACCAACAGATTTATTAAAATTCAATCTTCTTTAATAAAAAAAATTATTATATTTCAGCATATAATATTTATGTAACTCCCTTCTAAAAACCCAAGATATGTATTTTATTAGAATTTTCAGTAAAAATACAATTTTTTTTTCCATCCTTCTCTCTATTTTTTTTATTATTTATCAAAAATTGGCCATAGGTGACGAATCAGGGAGTCCTTATATACAACAAATCTTACTGGATAACTTTGGATATTCAAATAACAACTTTTCAATTATACAGGATCAGCATGGGATTTTGTACATTAGCAATTCCAATGGAATACTTCAGTATGATGGTTCTTACTGGGAACTAATCGAACTCCCCGGAATAGCAAAACTTACAATTAATAAGAATAATAATATTTACGTTGGCTTTTATAATGATTTTGGAATTTTACAACCCGACCATACTAAACAATTAAATTTTATTTCATTATTAGATACAACAAATATTTCTCAGAAAAATATCGGTCAAATTGAAAAAGTCATATCTTACAACGATGACATCTATTTTTGCACCAAAAAATCACTCTACAAATTTAATGGCCAAGATATTAACATCATAGACTCCAGCTCGGTAAGCCTGGATATTTTTTACGCAGAGAATCAACTTTTTTTAAAAAAAAGTGGCTACGGATTACAAAAAATGATCAATCATCAATTCAGGACTGTTCCTAACTATTCTTTTTTTAATGATAAAAATATATATGCCATATTACCTTACAACCAACAACTGCTGGCAAAAACCGACAAAGGATTTTATCTTTTCGATAATTTTATGGTTACGGCTTTTGAAACCGATGTTAATGAATTAATTGATGAAAATGTTTTTTCATCGGCAAGCTTGCTTAAGGATGGAAGTTACGCTTTTGGAACCCGGCTCGATGGTATATTTATTATGGATAAAACCGGAAAACTTATTAAGCATATCAATGAATCGAGTGGATTGTTTAGCATTTCGGTTAACGAACTCTTTGCTGACGGTTCGAATAATTTGTGGGCCTTACACGATCAGGGGATAAGCAGGATTGAATATCCGTCAGGATATAGTTATTTTAATAAAAATAATGGGCTGCAAGGAAATGTAACATCAGTTATTCGTTTTAAAAATACTCTATATGTAGCAACATCTCTGGGTGTTTTTTATCTCTCAAATGAAAAAAACAATGAAAAATGTATCGGCTGTGCTGTTTTTAAGCCTGTGCCGGGTATTAAATCCAACTGCTACAAACTTCATAAAATTAATGGCCAGTTATTTGTAACCACGGCCAAAGGGATTTACGAAATAGTAGATAAAAAGTCAATTCTATTTTATAACAGGGAAGCTGAAGATATTGCCGGTGTGTTGCATTCAAAAAAACACCCATCGTATATTTTTATCGGGCATAATAATGGTATATCGGCATTAAAATACGAGCAGGGAATTTTAATCATTAGAAAAAGACTGGAAGGGATCAATGAAAAAATAAGCTCAATCGCCGAAGAAAAAGATGGAACATTATGGTTTGCATCAAGACATTCTGGCGTATATAAAATTGAGCCTTTTAATGATTACTCATCTAAGTTGCCTTTTACCCATTTTAGTAAAGATCAAATTTTTACCCGGGATATTAACTGGATTAATTTATATTCGGTACATAATGGAATGCTTTTTTCAACATCAGAAGGTTTGTTCAGGTATGATCAAAAAAAGAACAAATTTTATAAGGATACGATCATTGGAATTGATTTAAAAAAAGAAACGCAGTGGGTTTACCCAATTGTAGAAGATAATCAAAAAAATTTATGGCTGAATATCATAGGGAAAGGTTATGCCAGGAATAAAACATTGGTAAAATGGTTTAATAAAGATTCGCTACGAATACTCAAGCCGCTGCCCTTAAACAGGATGAAAGATTTTTTTGTAACATCTATACATCCTGAAAACTCAGGAATTGTGTGGTTTGGAGGATATGAGGGGCTGGTACGTTTAGACTTAAATTACCAGTCGGAAAAAACAACATCCTTTAATACCTATTTGCATAAAATTGTTTCAGGTTCCGACAGCATTATTTACCAACTACCTTACAGCACAAAAAGCCTGGCGGGCAATTTAGCTTCCGGAGATTTAGATATCCCTGAATTTGATTACCGGTTTAACAGGTTTTATTTCGAATTTACAGCCAATGATTATGCCAGCGAAGATCAATTACAATTCCAATATAAACTCGAAGGTTTCGATACTACATGGTCAAAATGGTCGGCCGTTAGTTTTAAAGAATATACTAACCTATTTGAGGGAAAATACACTTTCAGGGTACGAGCAAAAAATATTTTCGACGAAATTGCACAAGAAAATCAGTACCAGTTTATTATTCGCCCTCCTTTTTATCGAACAACTATTGCCTATTTTATTTACCTGGTTGCTATTGTTTTTCTTATCCTGTTAATGATTAAATGGAGATCGTATTATTATGCTAAGGAACGGTTTAAACTGGAAAATATAATTAATGAAAGAACCGAAGAGATTGTGATCCAAAAAGAAAAAGCCGATAATTTGCTGGAAAGAGTACTGCCGAAAACCACT
>JAWLEM010000054.1:0-13262 GCA_041686115.1 Bacteroidales bacterium | reverse complement strand
ATAAAAATAAAATTTTTCAAATCCATTAATTTTATAATGAAAAGAAAATATAATAATTAACTATTTTTAATAACATTAAAAAAAATATTAATTTGAAAAAATAAAAAACCTGCATTATATTAGCCTGTACTATTCATAAATTTAACTAATTAATCAGGTTAGAGCATATTATGGAAGCATTTGAACAACCCTCAATTTTTATTCAGAATTTAAGGATCGATGAGCCTGTAACCACGCTAACCGATTTAATGGTATCTGCCGTTTGTTTTTATGCATTTTTTAAACTCAGTAAAATACCTGTGCATAATAAAGTGCATTTATATTTGCGATATTACTTTTTAAGTATGGGTTTTGCAACTGCTATTGGCGGAATTGTAGGCCATGGATTTTTATATTCGTTAAATGCACAATGGGAATTGCCCGAACCATTGGTTAATTTTATCGGCAAAATTTTCGGCAAAGATTTAATGAAAGATGTAGCCAACCCATGGAAGCTTCCCGGATGGCTTACAAGCATGTTTTCCATTGCACTGGTTGAGCGGGCTGCTATTGAATATGCAAGGCCTTTAATTAAAAATAGAGTGGGAACATTTTTTGCATGGCTTAATATTATTGAATTAGCCACTTTTGTTACTATTACTTTTGTTACGCTCAATTTTTTCTTTGTCGAAATTCATTCAGCCTATGGTTTGCTCGTGGTTGTTACAAGTTTTAATTTGTTTGTTTATATTAAAACCAAAACAGCAGGCAGTAAACTTTTTTTAATTGCCGTAGGATTTTCGACTGTTGGAGCACTGTTTTTTATGAACCAGTGGGGAATAAGCCCTTGGTTTAACCACTTCGATATCAGTCATACGTTTATGACTTTTAGTGCCATCTACTTTTATAAAGGTGCAAAAAAGATTTTAACAGATCCGGTTTTAACCAAAAACAACTCATAATCATCCCAAATGAACATTCTGTTTATTAAAATGTTTAAGTAAATAAACAATTATTAAACAAAACAAGAGAAAGGAATTATTATGAAAAAAATTAGCATGCTATTAGGACTGATGCTTATGAGCATTTTTGCTTTTTCGCAAGAAATATCAGTAAATACCGAATTATCTGAATTAAAATGGACAGGTAAAAAAGTTACCGGCGAACACTGGGGATATATCGAATTAAAGGATGCTTCGCTAACAGTTAAAGATAATAAAATTGTATCAGGCAATTTTTTAATCGACATGAATAGTATAAATAACCAGGATTTGACAGACAAGAGCACAAATGCTAAACTGGTTGGCCATTTAAAATCCGATGATTTTTTTGGTGTAGATAAATATCCTGTGGCAACATTAAAAATTAATGAATCGACAAAATTTATTAATGGTGTTGCTGATATTGAAGGTGATTTAACCATTAAAGGCATAACACATCCAGTTTCGTTTAAAACCGAAGAAATAAAAAATGGTTATACAGCAAACATAGAAGTTGATAGAACAAAATATAACGTACGTTATGGCTCGGACAAATTTTTCGATAATCTGGGTGACAATATGATTTACGATGATTTTATTTTAGATGTAAAAATTATTACCAAAAAATAATTAATCACAGATATATGATAAATTGCAAGGCCATGCTTTTATTTTTAAGCATGGCCTTTTTTATTTTTATGTATGTCTCATCGATGTCAATTCAATTCTAAATCCAGTTCTTTTCCTATTGCAAAAATAAAATTCCCCGTAGCCGCATTGACTAAAATTTCTCCATCGCAATTAGGATGAAACTCGTAAAGCACATGTCCAAAAACAATATCACTATCTGCCGATGACGAAGAAACTTCTACATCCTGCATAAACACATGCCCATTGACAGGGTTTTTAAGGCAGTTGGCAGAAAAGTCTGTATCAATCATAGCCATTTGCAAAGCTCCGGCGGATGATTCTGTTTCATAATTTTCAACTGCCACAGCTTGCTGCCCGCCGAATATTTTAAACTCATCATCCAGTAAATTTTCATACGTTCCCTGATGGTAAATATCAACAATCCATGCATTTTGCGAAATAGCAACTTCGTAAATCTCGGTACGTTCATTTTCCAGTTTTCCAAGGTTTTCTTCTATTTCTTGTTGAGTTAAGTCAATTCCAATATTTGTATTAGAACCCAAATTTATATCCATGGAAACATAAACCGCGGTAATTTTCTCTTCAGTAAAAATTACCGGAAAAGCTATTACATTTAACAATTTAAAATTACCTGTTTCAACATCCATTTCGGTAAAAAAAACAGAAACAAGCGCAGTGTTCTCATCGGTTTGTAAAGCGGCCACGATCATTTCGCCATAATTATCGCCCTTAAACCTGTATGGGTAATCTGTACTGGTATCAATATATATGAGTGTTGATTCCTTTGTTTTGGTTGTTTTTGTATTTGGAACATTGTAGCCTTTCAGCGTTAAAATGGCTACTTCGGCTGCATATCCAACAGGAATAACTGTTTTTATGGTTTGTGTCACCGGACTAACCGGCGGGTCCTGAAACCATTCTTTAACTTCGTTGGTTTTCCGGCACGAATTATTAAATAAAAAGATGATAAAAATTATAAGGACATGGTTTTTCATAGTGTCTTTTTTGTATGTATTTTTGTATACATAAATTATACCATAGAAGTTACAGAACGAAAAATCATGGTTTTATGGAAAAAATATATAAAATATCATCCTTTTTATTGGTCATTATGGGTGCTGTCCATTCATCATTCACTCCATTTTTTTATAACTCGATAAATATTGATGCATTATGGTTTTTCGGTACAGGGCTATCGTATATTTTTATGGGCCTTTATAATTTAGCGTCTATTAAAGTAAAAATAAAAAGTATCTTTAATATCACTATAGCTCTCAATTTTATTGGTACAGTGTTTACAATAGCTATTACTTATATTTTAAGAGAACCCCAGTCATTTATTGCTATGATTCTTGTAATTTTTGTTTTTTTAAATAGTGTTTTCGTAAAAATGTATGATTAATAATTGCACAACAAATTTAATTAAATGTTATTACAAATAATATTATTAATTCTCGGATTAGTTTTTGTTCTGAAAGGAGCTGACTTGTTTGTTGATAGTGCATCAGCCATAGCAAAAAAATTTAAGATTTCTGAGTTAGCTATAGGTTTAACCATTGTAGCTTTTGGAACGTCAGCACCTGAATTGGTGGTAAACCTTTTTGCGTCAGTACAGGATCATCAGGAAATTGTTATGGGTAATATTATTGGCAGTAACAATTTCAATCTGTTTATTATATTAGGATTGGCAGCAATTATTACTCCTTTAGCTGTTCAATCGAATACTGCATGGAAGGAAATTCCATTCTCTTTATTTGCAGTTATGTTTGTATTCATTCTCATCAACGATCGACTTTTTACTTTTGCAGATGAGAGTCTGCTAAAACAATACGACGGTATTTTTTTGCTATTTCTTTTTGCCTTATTTATGCTTTATGTTTATAAGCAGCTAAAGCATGATAAAGTAACTTTAAGTTTAGATAAAAAGCAATTATCAACCATTAAGATTATTCTTTACTTAATATTTGGGTTAGCCGGATTAATTATCGGCGGGAAACTGGTAGTTAACAATGCCATAAAACTGGCAAAAATTTTAAATATAAGCGAAAAAATTATTGGACTAACCATTGTTTCCATTGGGACATCTCTGCCAGAATTAGCCACATCGGTTGTCGCAGCAATAAAAAAGAATACCGATATAGCAGTTGGCAACATTATCGGATCTAATATTTTTAATATTTTATTAGTACTTGGGCTTAGCTCAATAATTAACCCCATTGAATATGACTTAAAATTCAATACCGATTTCTACATTTTAACTGGTGGAACTTTATTCCTGTTTTTATCAATGTATACAGGAAAACGAAAAAAGCTCGACCGGTGGGAAGGAATAACTTTATTTTCTTTCTATATTGGATATATGATTTATTTGGTACTGGCTCAATGAAAATATACAGTTTATTTTTCTCGTTAAATATATCCACCAGTTAATACAGACATAATAGAAATCCCTTAGCCTTAGCCTTAGCCTTAATCACAACTCTACTCATCATTTCGTTTCAGTTGTTTCATTACATTTTTTGAAGTAAAAGCAAAGAATGGCCGGATTCGCACACCAGCTCTTTTCAAGCCTTTTGCAATCCAGTTATTGCATGTTTTAAAAATATAATATTTTTCATTAGACAGGTAAAATTGACTATTTTTTTTCAAGCCATTTTTTAATTTGATATTCTGACCGTTTTCGTCCAGGGTAAAACTTCTATTAAAATACTGGATAAGATTTTTAAAATTTTCTTCATTAAGGGTTATTTTCACCATTTCAAATCCACGATAATGTATTTCAGGATTATCGTTTATTGCAGAAATATGCAGCGCTGATTTTGTAGGTAACATCCCTGCTTTAAACGCCAGCCAAAAAGTTTCTTCTTCTGCCATATAAAAATCTTTATCTCCCCAACCTACATCAATATATTCAAATTCGCTAAAATCATTTTGTAAAGCAGGAAAATATTTAACCGCCTCATCTCTTTTAAAAATCACACCGGTATGCCACTCATATTTAACAACATATATTTCCTTTTGAGTAATAATGGTGTCACTACTTTGAGCAAATAAACCATGAGTATATGTGGCAAAAGTTAAAATATAAACAGCGAATACAGACATTTTCATATTTATCCAGATTAATTATAAACATAAAAATCGTAAAACAATATTTAAAAACAAAGCATTGGCCTAAAATAAAAAAGTAGTATCAGCCAATAAGCTGATACCACTTGATATTATTCAAAATTTTAATATTATTGTTATAAATGAACGCCTGCACCAGGGCCAAGTGGTAATCCTACAAGTAACCAAACAATTAATAAAACCACCCATCCGATAAAGAAAATCACCGAATAAGGTAACATGGTTGCAACAATGGTTCCAATGCCAGCTTTTTCGTCATACTTCTGAAAATAAACTATAATTAATGCAAAGAAACTCATCATTGGCGAAATCATATTGGTAACACTATCGCCAATACGGTAAACAACTTGTGTTAATTCAGGAGTATATCCGAGAAACATGAATAAAGGAACAAAAATTGGTGCTAAGAGTGCCCACTTTGCCGATGCGCTACCCATAATCAGGTTTATGCTACCCGAAAAAATGACGAACATAATTACCAGTGGGATTAATCCTAAATTCATGCTTTCTATGGCATGAGCACCTTTAATAGCTAAAATAATACCCAGGTTACTCCAGTTAAAATACTCAACAAACTGAGCAGCAAAAAATACCAAAACAATGTAAGCAGCAAGTGTTTTCATCGATTCCGACATTCCTTTCATTACATCTGCATCGTTTTTATATTTCCCGGTAACTGCGCCATAAACAACTCCCATTAATCCGGCTACTAAAAATAATAATGCTACAACGCCCTTTAAAACAGGAGATTTTAATAATGATCCGTCGGCACCTCGTAAAACACCATTATCAGGAAACAAACCGATAAAAAGTAAAACCAGAAAACCTGCAAGCACCCATAACGACTTTTTAATACCTTCCTTTTCAATGGGTGTTAAGCGCTCAATCTCTTCCTGTTCAAGATTATTAACATTACTATATTTACCCAAACGTGGAATAATTATCTTTTCAGTTACCCAGGTACCTAAAAAGGCAATTAAAAATGTTGAAGCTACCATGAAAAAATAATTGGCTGTAGGATTAACAAGGTAGGTTGCATCTACAAGATGTGAAGCTTCTTCCGATAATCCGGCAAGTAAAGGATCAATGGTACCCAAAATTAAATTTGCTGAATATCCTCCAGAAACACCGGCAAACCCGGCAGCTAATCCGGCAATTGGATTACGCCCCACAGCCATAAATATCGTTCCGGCCAAAGGAACCAGTAAAACATAACCAACACTTGAGGCCAGGTTGGACAATATTCCTGCAAAAACGATAATAAAAGTTAAAAATCGTTCAGGTGAATAGATTACCAAACTTTTAATAACTACTCCAATTAACCCGGAATTTTCTGCAAGCCCAATTCCCAGCATGGCTACAATAACAATTCCTAATGGAGCAAAACTGGTAAAATTCACTACCATTTCGGTCAGAATCCTGTGAAGTCCTTCACGCGACAATAAATTAACTGCTTCGTACACTTCACCCGTTCCGGGGTGTACAGCCGAAGAACCTATAAAAGAAAACAGCGCCGATAAAACTAAAATACTTAATGCAAAAAGTCCAAATAAAGTAGCAGGATGTGGAAGCATATTACCTGCCCGCTCAACTCCATTCAAAAAAATCTGTACAGGGCTTTTTTTCATTTTCATTATGGTTAAAATTAATATCTGATCTAATGATCTATTTTCAAATATACATGATCATTTAATCCAACATAATTCACAAATTCAACTATTTATAATTGTAAATGATTAAATGATTAAAAGTTTCGAAAATATATGATTATATAAAACTTTCAAAGTTTAATGTAAAAAAACAACCATGTTTACTAACATTCTTTTTTAAAATTTGTTTATCGAGCTCTGGATCAGACAATATGACTATTTACGATCAATTATTTTCTCCGTTTTTTTATAAATAATTTTCCGTTCCTTTAAATAGTTGATAATATAATGAAAGCATTCAGGGATTTTTCCTACCAGTTCAGGCGGAAACATGCCTTTCTGATTAAAGATTCCGTTTAATATCATATCGGTAGCAGCAGTGGCTGTAAATCCTGTGGTTCGAGCCATAGATGATATTTTCTCTTCCTTGTCATACTCATCCAACAAATCATAAACAATCTCTTTTTGGGTACCCTTCTCCTCCCCTTTCAAAATTACTCTCATAATGGTAAATTCTTCATCATCAGGGTTCAGCTTCCATGCATTGAATAAAATTTCCGATGTAAAATCGAAAGGAACAACTTCTTTTCCTTTAAATTTTAATGGATTACGATCTAAAAAACCCGCAGATTTTAATGCCTGTATCATTTCGATATGGCCGGGAAAACGCAGAGTTTTCTCTTTCATATTAGGAATATTATTTAAGGTATAAATAAGTGAACGTAACCCGTCTGAATTAAATGCTTCAAGTGTTCCTACATTTTTAAATTCTATTAATTCAGTATCGCTCATTGCCGGTTTAGTAACCATTTTGCTATTTTCGACATATCGTGCCGGGCGTGTATATTCTTCAATTACATCGCATGGCGAAAAAGGAGCTTTATATTCAAAAGGGAAAGTGCGAACTTTAGGTAATCCCCCAACCATATATTCAAAATTTTCAATCTTCATTTGTTCATTATGGTATCCTGCAATAAAATTTGGCATCCCCGGAGCAACGCCGCAATCCATAATTACGGTCACTCCATTTTCTTTAGCCAGGTGATCTAAATCAAGAACATCTTCGGGCAAAAAAGAAATATCTACCAAGTCTTTTTTATTCAAAACCACGATCTTCATCGTCTGATAACCCAAAAATCCAGGTACAGCCGAAATAACGAGATCAAAATTTTGAATGGTATCCGAAAGTTTTTTTTCATCGGTTACATCTAAATAATCTGTTTCAATTTTATAGTTCGTTGATAAAAAGCGCAGGGCATCTTTATCGATATCAACAGATTTTACTTTGTAATTTTTAGAAAGGTCGATAGCTATAGCTTTGCCTACCATGCCTGCGCCAAGTACAATAATTTTCTTCATTGGTGTTAATTTTAGTAAAAATAATAAATGAATGATTTACAGACTCAAATAATTTTCAATATGCAGAAAGATTACAAACCATTAAAACGATTTAGGAATTTGATCATATGAAAATTCTGTCCAGTCATAAAATCAAAAATAGTCATAAAATTTTATCATTAAAGTGCAATCTATTTAATTTCTTTTTTGTAATTATACACTCGAAGTAATATCTTTATCAATCATTTTAATATAAAACCGTTTAGCTATGAAATATTTTTTACTTTCTATCCTGAGCTTCTGTGCATTGCACATTCAAGCTCAAAAAATTGAAAACTTCAGCATGACTCAGAATGGTGGTGAACTTGTATTTCAATATGATTTAATAAGTGAGCACAAGAGTAATCCTTTTAATATCAATCTTTTCTTTTCCGGTGACAACAACAATTGGAAGGAAGTAGAAAAAGCCTATGGCGAAACCGGCGATAGTATTATGCCCGATGCCGGAAAAAAGATCGTAGTATGGCTTGATCATCTGGAAGAATTACATACCGATATGTATTTTAAGCTTACTGCTGAATTCAAAAATATTGATCAAAAAACAAAAGGCAGTTTAACTGATAATAAGGGAAACCAATACAATTGGATAAAAATAGGCCAAACCCGATGGATGACTCAAAATATATCATCAAACTCATCGGATAAACCATGTGGTTCTGTTTTTACCAATAGCGAAGCCCAAAAAGTTTGTCCAGATAAATGGCATTTACCAACCGATGATGAGTGGATGGAACTGGAAACTTATTTTGGTATAACTGCAGAAAAAGCAAAGGAACATGGATTAAGGGAAATTGATCTTGAAAAATTAAAAAATTCCGGATTTGATATAGCTGAGTGCAACTACGAAACAACACTATATCATAATCAACAGGCTCTTGCTTTTTGGACAGCATCAGGAAGTACTCTGCTTCACAGAGGATATTCAGATAAATATTTTGCAAGGATTATCCGGTTAGATGAAAATAAAATTAGCAAAGAATTACGCGATAAAAATGAAAAATTAAGTGTAAGATGTGTCCAGAGCGCTGTTTTTGTTGATGAAATTTCTCAGAGTATTAAGGGAAAAATTAACCCCAAACCGGTAATGGGAACAACAAACCATCCATTCTCAGGTGAAGAATTAGAATGGATTTATGTAGCTGATAATATATGGATGAAAGATGATATTACAGGTAGTTACCAGTTTACTGAAATAGAAGGACGCTGCCCTGCAGGTTGGCAATTACCAGAAAAAGAAGATTGGGAAGCGCTATTTAAGGAAATCAAACCATCTGTTAAACTTGATAATGAGAAAGAAATTCTTAGCGAAAGATTTAGCAGTAATGGGTTATGGGGAATGAATTTATCCAATTCGGATTACTGGATGGATATTCCTTATTATACATACAATACTTATTGGATATTTAACGACGATAAAGAAATTAGTAAAAAAACCATAGCTTTTCCGACAAATTACAGAGGTATGGCTCAATGGAAAACTAAACTCACCCATGAAAAAGCAAAAATCCGCTGTATTCTTGCTGAAAAAGATTATCTCGAAAAAAGTAAAAACTTAAATCAGGGAGAATTCAACGATTCAAGAGATAATACAGAATATCCCTGGATAGAAATTGACGGAACAACATGGATGGCTGAGAACCTTTCTTATAATATGAACGATTACAGCATGTGCCGCCGAAATATAAAAACCGATTGTGAACTTTTTGGCCATATGTATAATATTAAAACCGATGAAAACTTTTGCCCTGATGGTTGGAGATTACCCACATCTGCCGAATGGAAATATTTGCTTATTAATAAAGCTGCTAATAATTTAAAAATTTTATTCCCCTTTGGTGGAACAGGATTTAACTTACTTTTAGGCGGGGAAGTTCTTGAAGATGAAACAGGAAAAGGAAATATATACACAGCCAATTATCTCTTTTTAGATGAAGGTAAATACGGATATTACTACATAGACTCCAAAGGGAAAGTAGAACTTAATGACAAAGCAAAAAGGAGAGATTATTACTATATCAGATGTGTAAAAAAATAAATGGTTAGGAAAAATAATTTGTTATAAAAAACAGAACTACAACTCATTAAAAAATACCGGAATGTAAATATCCGGTATTTTTAATTATACAATATGTTATTTGCAAGCTAGTCAGGTTTTACTTTCCCCCAGTTTTCTCCTGATTTGATCCTGTACAACTGCATTTCGGAAATTCCGTATCGTCTGGCTATTATCTTCATTCGCGTTTTTCGGTTGGGATCGTTTATTTTACGTTTAATCAGTTTAACCTGAGTTTCGGTTAATTTTGAGTAAGATCTTTCGGGGCTTTTTTCCCAAATCGGGTCAAACTTGTTTTGATGTTTAAATCGTTCGGTATGATTGGCCCACTTTAAATTTTTATAATAATTATTTTGTTTATTATTGTCTAGATGAATTACAAATTGTTCATCTTCTTTTGGCGGCGGTAAAAATTTTTGAGCAACCAGGCGGTGAATATATTTGGTAATTGATTTTCCATCTTTATTTTTATATTTAAATACCCGGTATCCATTAACGGGGCTTAAGTTAAGCAACCGGCCATTCTTACTTCTAAAATAGCTGATAACTCTTCCGTAATTGGAAATCTTATACTTTCGTGGGAATTTTAGATCATGAAAAACAATATCTTTCCACTCTTCATCCCAAAAACTTTTAATGTCTTTATTCTCAATCATGAAATAATTTGCTTAAAATACTAGGTAATTATATTTTGATAGAAATAGTTATTTCGACCCAAATATAAAATAGATCGACAAAAGAATAAATACCGTTCGTCAAATAATTAATAAACATATTTTAGGAACTCATAAGATAGCTCCCATTTATATATTAATTAACCAGCTAACCCGAATAATTTTAAGCAAATAATTTTACATTTCAACCCAGGTAGCTTTTTCTTTCCAGTTTTGATGATTGATGTAAGCCATAAATATATCAATGAGTTGTTCAAGCGTAAAATATTCTTCAGCTTCGAACATTCCGGCATCATCGCTAAACTGAACAATAAATCCTTTTTCAGATGTGGATGTTTGTATAAATCCATCTTTACCATTCAGTATCATAAAAAAATTATCATCGTCTAACGATTTAAGTGATGTTTTAATTTGCTCATCTGTAGGGCTTTCGAAAATATCTCCATTGGCCATTTCAATAGAAAAACCAGCTCTTTTTGTTGATGATTTTGCTTCTGGTTCTTCTGGTGCATCCTTTGCAGAAGTTGCTTCAATGCTTGTCGCACCCTGTTCAAACTCATCCCTTGAAATATCGCTTATGCCCAAGGCAAAAGCTTTCCAGTCTGCCTTATCTAAGCTGCTTAAAATTACTACATTCAGGTTTCCATTGGGATTATCGCTAAAATAAGCCGACGCCAATAAAACTTCATTTCCCATTACATCACCTTTTTCATAGCGTATTTCTTTAATTTCCCCATCCCATTGTTGTGCTATTTCAACGAGAGGTTTTCCATCATCACTATCAAAAAAGCCATCGTTTATAACATACATCATCATGCCACTTGCATGTTTTTTTAATAAGTCGGCATCTTTGTTTTTGTATGCTTTAATCACTTCTTTTGCTATTGTTTCAGCATCACCTTGAGCAAACCCCTGGTTTATAGAAATCAAAAACACAAAAACCAGTTGTAAATAAATAAATTTTTTCATCGTAAATTTTTTTTTGGTTAATAACAATAAATATGCATTAAAAAAACAATTTACAATATAAATCAGAATCATTCAAACCTAATGCTAAAAAAATTTATTTAATTCTACAATCTAAAAGTCAGCGAATGACTTATGAATCAACAACACCATAACATTAAGCATAAGTAGTTATCAATTAGCAAGTCATCCGCTGACTTATGAATATTGTCAGTATTATTTCTAAAACCTTATTCTACCAACTCCAGTCCCATATCAAATCCTTTATCCACAGCAGGAATTCCTTCGTCCATCCATTTAGGCATGGGCTTGCCCTTTAAATAATGATCGAAAAACTGTGCCATACGAACCTGAAAATCATACTTGTCGCGAATTTTTGTGGGCCAGTGGTCAGCTTCATTATAATTGAGCAGCCAGGCATCTTTTCCTAATCTGCGCAAAGCAATGAAAAATTCAATACCCTGGCTGAACGGCACTGCACCATCATCTTCGTTATGCATAATTAACAATGGTGTTTGGATTTTGTCGGCTGTAAATAACGGTGAATTTTCCAAATACCGTAAAGGCGATTCCCAGATGGATTTCCCAATACGGCTTTGAGTGTGTTCGTATTGAAAAGACCGGTTTCGTCCAGACCAATTACGAATTCCGCCATAAGCGCTAAACATATTAACCACAGGAGCTCCTGATTCAATAGCTGCAAATAAATTGGTACGTGTTGCCAGGTAGGCCACCTGGTATCCGCCCCAGCTATGGCCTTGAGCAGCGATGGCATTTTCATCTACAAAACCCTCAGAAATAAGTTGTGTAACTCCCGGCATTACGCAATTAAAAGCATCTTCGCCCGGATAGCCTTCTTTGTAGTAAACATCAGGATTAAAAATAATATATCCATTGCTTGAATAGTAATGATAATCGACAGTAGAACGGTGTGGCTCCGGAATATGATGATTGAATAAACGTTGTGAAGATTTTTCGTAGAAATTAACAATCATCGGATACTTTTTATTTGGATCGAAGTTAGCAGGTTTAATAAGCAAACCTTCGAGTTTTTTACCATCCAATGATGTCCAACTGTATAATTCCTTTGTACCCCATAAGAATTCTTTTTGTTGTGGATTCACATTACTCAATCTTACAGGCTTTTTAAACTTTTTATCAGCAACCATTAAATCAGGAAACTGCTGAAATGTTTCGCTGGTAAAAACAAAAACATCATCATTTTTGGCTTTTATAGGCCGGTTAAGTTGATATTTACCATAAATTAGTTGCTCGGGTTCTTTATTGCCTTTTAATGAGGTTTTGAAATAACCATCTTCTCTTGTTATTTCGTTATGAGCAGACAAATACATCGGATCAGATGGGCTAATTCCGTTTTCAGCAGTTTCTCTACGATCAAAATCAATATACCGGTAACTAATCTTCTGATTTTTACCATTGATGGTTAAATTTACGGGGTTACTTTTATTTTCCGGATCTACTGACCAAATATCATATCGATCGTAAATTAACAAAGCTTCATCATTCTCTAACCATCCGGCTAATCCATAAGGTGATGGAGGATTAGGAATATCGTTCAACTCATTGGCACATTGAATTTTATTGGGCTGAGTTATTTTAAATTCTTTTTCACTCAATATAGAATAAGTATTCCAGCTTGTATCCATAAAATTATACCAGTAAACATAATTACCATTAGGCGAAACATTTGGATATGCCCGGATATCTTTTTTTATCATTTTTGCATCGCCCGAATAAATATCGATTAAATAAATATCGTGAT
>JAWLEM010000053.1:0-13321 GCA_041686115.1 Bacteroidales bacterium | reverse complement strand
ATTCACCAGGAAGCTAATGATTTGGTAGGAGAGTTCTTCTACATCATTTTGTTTACGCAAAATTTCGTTAAGCTGGGCAAGCCCTTCGTTAGCCCACGAACGTTTTTCTTCTTCAATTCTTTTTTCCTCTTGTATTCTTTGTGCTTCTTTCAGTTTTTCTCTCATCTCGGTCAAGGCAATCCGCAAATGATCCGATTCGCTTAATAACTCAATTTCATGATCGAGGTTCCCCTCCCCGATTTGACGGGCAAATTCGGCAGTATCTCTTAAATTAGCAACCATTTCATCAAGTGCGACGTTCATTTGTCCTGTTTCATCGTTGCTGGCCTTAATTTTTTCTTCGATTTTTACATCCAAATTACCTTTGGCAAGATTTTTTAAGGCTTCGGTAGTTGCTTTTACAGGCCGTTGAACATATTTTTTAAAAACAATATTTCCTAATAATAGCGTAAGATATCCTACAGGAATATACCAGATAATATATTGAATACCGAAATGCCCAATGGCAAATGATGCTATGGCAACAAACAAATTGGTAATTAAAATGGCAATGGCAGTTTTGTAAATGATTGTACCTCGGTATTTATACCAGTAAACAAAATACGAAAGTGGCAAAATGCCAAATAACATGGCCAGGACAAAAATCAATAAAGGGCTCATAATAATCATTTTTATTCTGTCCTAAAATAGTAAATTTCTGAATAAAAGAAAAGGAATTGTTGCGATGAATTATCAGAGCAAAAATAAATCAGGTTTTATTTCTGCTAGCGCAGATGTTCTCGTCCGTGATATTTTTTTATCCCGCTGGCGCGAAAATTCTGTCCTAGCTAGCGCGGATAATTACAAATTAAGATGAGCTTTTTTTGTCTAACAGTAAATGTAGTTGCAGGTTACAATAAATAAAATGACGTAGTTATAAACTTCGCCGAGCGGAGGTTTTAAAAGGAAGGTTTATAAATTAAGCTTTTTTTTATCTTTATAATTGGTCCAAAAGCGAAGCAGTTCTATTCTTTTATCGTCTATATGCTTGTAATATAAAGTTATTTGTTTGCAGACAACACACTTTTTTATATCTTCATATCCGGTATCAGGGTACTCTACATTTCCATTTTTTAGGTTAAAAAAGACTTCTTCAACATCGTTTATAAATGTTATTGCTTCATCAACTGACCATTCTTTTAGTAAATAATCAATATTCTCATGATAGTCAATTTTGGCTAATTCGTTCCAAACAATCTTTTTCATTTAAATAAGTCAGGGTATTTTTTTCGGGTTTCTTTCATTACTTCTTCATGTGTGTAGGGTTTTCCCTGCTTACTCAATTCTAATGCTTTGTCTAGAGCATCTTTTAGCTCCGGTGTAAGTTCTGATTTATTGGAAGTTTCGGCGTTTAAAAAATTAAGAATTTTTTTATAAGCCTTTTCCAAATCGCTTTCGTTAAGACTGTCTATCTTACGAAATAACTTTAATTTAATTTCTGCTGCATTCATAAATATAATTTTTTCTCTTACAAATTTAACGTTTTTTATGCACTTTTAGTTCTGTATTATTGTTTAAAATTTGCTGTTTTTAATTTCCCGTTCGTTGTAGGCTGTGTGCTTACGGCCTAATTTCCCTGTAGCTTTCAGCTACATTAACTAATAAACTTTCCCCCTTGTGCTTAATTGAGTAATCCCCGCTGGTACGCGTTTGCTTCGCGAACCCCTAGCTAGTGCGGACGTCCACGTCCGTGATTTAATATTATAAATCATTTCCAATTCGTTTTTACCGGTTTATGCCCTAATAAAATAACATCCAGGCAGCTATCCAGTACAGCATTGTGATCAAAAATAGTTAATTAGTTAAGTTTTTCAAATCAAGCGATATTATAAATAATCAATCTTATGTCTTTATGTTTTTTTAATTTAGCTATTTAAGCGATCTCAATTAAAAGCTAACTGCCTTTTATTTCCAAAAATGATTTTCCAAAAATATTTACTTATATTTGAGCCGTGATAAAGAATAAAAATTTCATACTACCCTTTCTGTTGCTGGCGTGGACAACTATCTTTGCTCATAGCATCATTCCGCATCATCATCATAACTCACATCATAATTTTGTATATGATCACTGCCCTGCCAGTCATCATCAAAATACTTTTGCCGAAGAATTAACTGATCATAACCACGATTGTACTGATCATACCTGTCATTTCCATGTAGAAGTATTAAGGCAGGTATCTATTGATCATGTTTTTATTACCAGTAACGATAATAACTACACAAATTATCTGATAGAAAGCAAATCAGGAAAAATTGTTTTCGACAAAGAGATTTTTTCTGATCAGATTCCTAAAACAAATTACCTTCGCGGGCCACCCCTGGTTGCCTGATTTTTATCATTTCAATTTCGATATTTTATTAAGCTCTAATGCTTAATGATCAATCTATTTTTTAATTATCAAATCTAAAATAATGAAGCATAGTATTTTATATGTTTTGATTATGATTATTACAATTACAGCTTGTAATAAAAAAGAATCAATAACAGAAGAACAAAACCATGATCATGGAGAAATAAAACTACAATTTACAGTATATACAGATCAATTTGAATTGTTTGCCGAAACGGATCCTTTTGTAAAAGGGCAACCGGCTAATATTTTAGCGCATTTTACAAACTTAAAAGATTTTACACCTTTAAGCGATGCAGAAATTACGGTTCACCTAAAGACTGGTGAAAATGTTGTTAGCCAGACAATAAACAATAATTTAAAACCAGGGATTTTTGGATTTAATCTAACACCTGAAGCACATGGTGCTGCTCAATTAGTATTTGATATTAATACAAAAGGTATGAACCAGCAGATTTCTGTAAATAATATTGTAATTTATAATGATGAACATACGGCAGTACATATTGCAGAAAAGAAACACAAAGAACATCTGAATGCAATTGCATTTACTAAAGAGCAATCGTGGAAAATTAATTTTAAAACCCAATACCCTGATTTTAAATCATTTGGTAAAATTATTAAAACTTCGGCACAGGTTTATTCAAATCCTGATAGTGAACGCCTTATAACAGCTAAAACGAATGGTACTATTCACCTATTAAAAGAAATTTTTGATGGTAGTGAAGTAAAAAAGGGAGAATCTATTCTAAGTATATCGCCAAACGGATTGGCAGAAAATAATGTTAATGTGCGATATATTGAAGTAAAAAATAATTATGAACTGGCAAAATCTGATTTTGAAAGAAAAGAAGCATTGGCACAGAAGCAAATCATCTCTGAAAAAGAGTTGGAAAATGCAAAAAGAGAATTTGAAAATGCAAAAGCAGTTTTCGATAACCTAAAGAAAAATTTTAGCTCAGATGGGCAAATTGTATCTTCTGATTTTAGTGGTTTTATCAAAAACATTGATGTAAAAAATGGACAGTATGTTGAAGCCGGCGAACAATTATTTTCTGTTATTGGCAATAATAATCTGGTTATAAAAGCAGAAGTGCAGCAGAAATATTACGCTCATTTGGGCAATGTCGAATCTGCTATTTTTAAATCTATCATCAATAATAAATCATTAACATTAGAAGAATTAAATGGAAGGGTTTTATCTGTAGGAAAAAGTATTGATAATGAAACCGGTTATTTGGTTCCTATAAACTTTCAAATTGATAATAATGATTCTTTTCTTCCTGGAAGCTATATAGATGCTTATATTAAAATTAAATCCGATAAGCAATCCTTGTTGATTCCTAATACGGCTATAATTGAAGAACAAGGGATTTACTATGTTATGGTGCAAATTAATCCTGAATTATTTGAGAAAAGAGAAGTTCAGTTAGGCCAGACGGATGGTGTAGATTCGGAAGTTTTATCCGGCATTAATCAAAATGAGAGAATTGTTGCTGAAGGTGCTATTATAGTAAAACTGGCAGCTGTAACAAATAGTTTAGATCCACACGCTGGCCATGTTCATTAAAAAAGGAGCACTATGTTAAATAATATTATAAAGTTTTCATTAGAAAATAAGTTTTTTGTGCTATTAAGCTCAATTGTACTTATGTTTACGGGAGTATACACAGCCCGGGAAATGGATGTGGATGTGTTCCCTGACTTAACTGCGCCAACAGTAGTTGTTATGACTGATGCACACGGAATGGCTGCCGAAGAAGTGGAAAGGATGGTAACATTTCCAATTGAAACTGCTGTTAACGGTGCAACAGATGTTCGCAGGGTCAGGTCAAACTCATCATACGGTTTTTCTTTCGTTTGGGTTGAATTTGACTGGGGAACAGATATTTTTAAGGCTCGCCAAATTGTAAGCGAGAAAATGGTGACACTGGCAGGCCAAATGCCTTTAAACATTGGACAACCAACTTTAGCTCCACAATCGTCGGTTATGGGCGAAATTCTCTTTATTGGTTTACAAGCCGATTCTACATCCTTAATGGAATTAAGAACCATTGCAGAGTGGAACGTAAAACCGGTACTTTTAGCTACCGGCGGGGTTTCACAGGTAACAATTATAGGTGGCGATTATAAGCAATACCAGGTTTTAGCCGATCCTTTGAAAATGAAGTATTATAATGTTTCGTTAGCAGAATTGGCAAATATTTGTGAAGGAATTAGCGATAATTCTGCCGGTAGTGTGGTTCGGGAGTACGGTAACGAATTTGTAGTGCGCGGAATGGCCAGAACATTTGATATTGATGAGTTAGGAAAATCATATATAAAATCATTAAACGGAAAACCTGTTTTGGTTAATGATATTGCCGAAGTGAAAGTCGGAGCAGCAGTTAAAATGGGCTATGCATCGCAAAATGCAAAACCTTCAGTTATTTTATCTATATCAAAACAGCCTAATACAAATACTTTAAATCTAACCGAAAATATAGAAAAAAACCTGGACGAATTAAGAAAAACTTTACCTCCGGATGTAGTTTTAGATAGTAAGATTTTTAGGCAAGCTGATTTTATTGAGAAATCTGTTAATAACGTACAAAGGGCTTTAATTGAAGGTGGTATTTTTGTTGTTATAATTCTTTTTTTGTTTTTAGGAAGTTTCAGAACCACTATTATTTCAGTTATTACAATTCCTATTTCTTTACTTGGAGCTATAATTGTTTTAAAAATGCTGGGCTTCAACATTAATACAATGACCCTGGGTGGAATGGCTATTGCTATTGGATCTTTGGTTGATGATGCTATTATTGATGTGGAGAATGTTTATAAACGACTTCGGCAAAATCATAAACTACCCAAAAAAGAAAGAGAATCAGCATTTCATGTTGTTTTTGAAGCTTCAAAAGAGATTCGGGCATCGATTATTTATGCGACTTTAATAATTATTGTAGCTTTTGTTCCTTTGTTTTTTCTTTCTGGTATGGAAGGGCGAATGTTAAAACCTTTGGGAATAGCTTATATTGTTTCATTGTGCATATCTACTCTTGTTGCAATGACCTTAACACCACTTCTGTGTAAACTGTTGTTATCAAATGAGAAATACTTAATTCGAAAAGAAAAGGATAAATGGTTTACAACTCAATTGAATGCTGCTTATCTTCAATCTTTAAATTGGATTTTGCATCATAAAAAGCTTGTAATATTTTCTGCTTCAGGAATGTTCATTATATCGTTAATAGCACTTTCTTCAATGGGACGAAGTTTTCTTCCTGAATTTAACGAAGGGGCTTTAACCATTTCTGCAGTTAGTAAACCCGGAATTTCTCTGGAGGAAAGTAGCCGGTTAGGAAATCTGATTGAGACAGAATTATTATCGATTCCTGAAGTTTTAAGTACAGCCAGGAGAACAGGGCGTGGAGAGCTTGATGAACATTCACAATCGACAAACAGCGCCGAGATTGATGTGAATTTTGATTTAGGCGATCGCGACCGCGAAGATTTTGTAGCTGAAGTGCGTGCTAAAATGGCGGGTGTGCCCGGAATAGCTGCAACGGTTGGCCAGCCGTTGGGGCATAGAATAGATCATATGTTATCGGGAACAAGAGCAAATATTGCCATTAAACTTTTTGGTACCGATCTGAATAAATTGTTTTTGATCGGAAAACAAATAGAAAGTGCAATTATTGGCATTCCCGGATTGGTTGATGTGAACGTTGAACAGCAGGTTGAAATACCACAAATACAAATAAGAGCTAATCGTGAAATGCTGGCTCGTTACGGAATTACAATGGACCGGTTTAATGAGTTTGTAGAGTTAGCTTTTGCCGGCGAGAAATTAGCCGATATATACGAAGGACAAAGGAAGTTTGATCTAGTTGTTCGATTAAATCAAAATTATACCGAAACCATTGATGGTTTAAAAAATGCATTGATTGATACCGGTGATGGCAAAAAAATACCTCTGGAACAGGTAGCAGATATTGTTTCGGTTGCAGGACCCAGCTCCATAAGCCGCGAAAACGTTCAACGTAAATTAGTGATTTCTGCTAATGTAGCTGAAAGAGACCTGAGAAGTGTGGTTGAAGAGGTGCAGAAAGAAATTGATGAAAACATTACATTGCCGGAAAATTATATGATACAATACGGAGGGCAATTTGAAAGTGAAGCCAGAGCATCACAAACCTTAATGCTAACATCAATATTGGCCATATTAGTAATATTCTTATTGCTATATCAGGAGCTAAAAAATTTTAAATTAGCAGGTATTATAATGATTAACTTACCATTAGCATTAATTGGTGGTGTATTTACCATTTATTTCACTTCAGGAATTGTGAGTATTCCTTCCATAATTGGATTTATCACGCTATTCGGAATTGCTACCCGAAATGGTATATTGCTTGTATCCCATTATCAGCAATTGGATGCAAAAGGAGTTAAACTGATTGATTATATTGCATCTGGTTCAGTTGATCGTTTAAATCCGATTTTAATGACAGCATTAACCGCAGCTCTCGCTCTTGTCCCATTAGCTCTGCAAGGAGATGCAACAGGAAATGAAATACAAAGCCCTATGGCTAAAGTAATTCTGGGTGGTTTATTAACGTCCACTCTATTAAATATTTATGTGATTCCGGTTATTTATTATTTGATTCATAGAAAGGAGATTAAAGATGAGAAATAAAACATATATACTATTTTCACTATTGTTTTTGCTGTCGCTGAATGTTTTTTCCCAATCTTTTTCGGAAATATTAAAAACGATTGAGCAAAATAACCAGGAAATTCAGGCAGGGCAGAAGTTTTTAGATAGTAAAGAACAAGAATTTAAACACAAGGTTATACCCGATGGTCCGGAATTTTCGTATGGTTATTTTCCTGATAATTCGAACAATCCCGGGCCGAAAGAGACTTTTGAAATAAGCCAGTCGTTTCAGATGCCTTGTTTTTACCGCAATCAATCAAAATATTCTAAATTGTTGACTGAAAAGGAACAGGTTAATCAGAATTTGTTGCGGCAGAATATTTTATTTAAGGCAAAAGCATTACTTGTTGAGTTTATTTATTACTCAAAAATGGAGCATGAGCTGAAAGAAAGGCTTGAGCATGCCGAAAATCTTTTCGAAGCCTATCAACAAAAACTTGAAACTGGCGATGGGAATGTTTTAGAGCTGAATAAATCAAAACTACATGTTCTGCATTTAAAAAATCAACTTAAAATGAACGCCAGCCAAATAAACAGTATTACTGAGCAACTGGTGTATTTAAACGGAGGCCATGAATTGGATTTGAATATTTCAGCGTATGATATTTCTGAAAACCATAATGCTGATTCTATTATGCAGGAGAGGTTATCGGGTGGCCAGGAAATTATATACTCCAAAATCCAATCCGAATCATCGGAGCAATTGTTAAAAGTGACCAGAAATAAGCAATTACCTGCTTTCAGTGTTGGGTATGGTGGCGAAACTGTTGCCGATGAAAAATTCAGAGGTGTAATTGTTGGTGTTTCTATTCCTTTATGGGGTAGCGCTTCTGCCATAAAAAGCGCAAAGTATCAGTGGGAGTATAAGCAGATGAATCATCAAATGATGCTGGAAAAAGTAGAATCCGAAGTAAACGTTCAGCTCGAAAAAGTGGAATCGCTGGCAGAAAGCCTGGCCGATTTTAAAGAAACTTTAAACCAGGTTAATAATATTGAACTGCTAAAAAAAGCTAAAGACCTGGGGGAAATTTCCATGATTGAATATTTTATGGAAATCAGCTATTTTTACCAGGTTTACGATGATTATTTGATGATTGAAAAAGAGTATTATCTAGCCCTTGCTGAATTGTTTAAGTATAAACTATAATACAAAACCCTGTCAGGATTCACTATCCTGACAGGGTTATATATGATTAGCAATATTTTAGCTAAATTCTCTGTGCCATTTCCTGTAATCTCTTCTTAGTTGCTTGCAGGTTTCGTAAATACTTCCCAGCCAGTAATTTAACACACCAAACCCACCGGGTTCAACCACATACTCCTCTGTGTATAATACTTCGTTAGTACGAGTGTTAAAAAATGTTACCCATATACTTGCCGTTTCTTCTAATTTATTAAATGATTCAACAATAAATACAAGTCCAATCCCATTGTCTTGTGTATCATAATCTTCAATTGTATTTTTTACATCAGCAAAAGCTATTTGGTGATCATTATTGATGATTAGATTATCTGTGGTAATCACCGAATTCCCTTCAAGCATAAAATCCATATGAGGAACAACTTCTTTGCCTTTTAAAAATTTACTGATATCGTATTTATGGTCTTCCAAAAACACATAAGTATTCCACTTTTTTTTAATATAACGGTCGCAAATAATGTCGGGATGAGTAAATCCTATTGAACCAATCATTTTTGCATTGGTAAAATCTACACCATACCAGTGTATCTCATCTGAGTTAACAACATCACTTAAACCATTAGCAAATGCTGTATTTAAAATAAATAATGAAATAATTGTAAACAGTAAACTTCTCATAAGAATAAATTTTAAGGTTTTTATAAATTAACCTTAAAGATAAAATTTTTATGATAAAATAAAAGAAGCAGTGCTGTTAAACACTGCTAAAATTAATGTATTTTCGTTTATTGTGCTTCGCAGGCTCCGGAACCACAGCCGCAACTTATTCCCTGGTCTTTTAAACCATCCGGATGCGTCCTGCATGAGCCCCCTCGAAAGTCACCTTTTTTGGTAAACAATAATCGCACTGATAATGCTAAAACAGCAATCAGAACGAGAATAACGGATAATATTAATAATTCTAAAACTGGCATATATTTTACTCCTTTCTATTTTAAATCTGCTCTTATTTTCTTAACAAGATTTTTGCCATTGTGTTCAATACAATAACAAATAATTTGGTATCAATGGTGGCAAAGAGTTAAAGTGTTGACATTCATATAAATATTTTTTAATTTTATTGATTGGCTTTTTATTAACTAATACATACCTACCATGAGAAAATTATTTGTTTTGCTATTAACCCTGACTATAGGTTTGCAAATCAATGCAAATGAACCGGTTACTCTTGTTGATAAGAATTACAATTCAATATTAATTAATGAGAGTTCTCTTTCCACTGCGCCTTCTACCGAATATGATTTGTCTATCATGAATCTGCAAGTTGACCTTTTAGGTATTATTTTCTTTGGGCCGCAAATTACACTTGATTTTCAGTTTGCAAACATGATTGCTGTTGGTCCTTATGTTCGCTGGCATTATGCCGGAGTTGTTTATCAGGGAATTGTTACCGACTGGTTTTCTGCTGAGACAACAACATCACTTGCCAGTTATTCGGTTGGGGGTCAGGCAAAATTTTTAATTCCAATTGGCAGCGGGCAGCACAGGCCTTATATAGTAACTGGATTTGAAAAATCATTCGGATCAGATTGGGAGGATTTTGGAGATAAGTATATCTATGAATATGAAACTAATATATTTCACTTTGGGGCAGGATACAGGATGCTTACCGGAGGAAGCTTCAATTTATCTGCAAGTATTGCTGTTGGTTTTGCTCAAGATACAAAGAGTATTGGCTATTATGAATATGGGGAAGATTATACCGATTCCTACCACCTTGAATCAAGGGTGATACCTATTATACAACTAATGTTAGGTTGGCAGTTGGGAAGATAAAAACCATCGTATCAAAAATATATTTTAAGAGGGTGTCCGAAAAGTCAGAGAAAAGTCATTGCGAACGAGGAACGAGTGAAGCAATCTGCTGATATTCAACAAATATAGATTGCTTCATTTCCTGCCTGCCGGCTAATGTCAATAAGTTAAGACTTGACTTTATTCACCCACCGGTCTTCGACCACCTCCCTCAAGGGAGGACACCGCTTGGATTGTTCTCCCTCGAGGGAGATGCCCGGAGGGCAGAGGGTGAATTCCTACTAACTAATTGACATTGGCCTGCCGGCAGGCACGGCATTCGCAATGACACTTTTAATTCTTTTCGGACACCCTTTTTTTTTAATTAAAATCAATCTATATTTTGTTTATATATTGATATATTTGGATACTTATCTTATATTTATAAGTTATAAATACCTAAATACTTTTTTATGGATAAAACAGCTTTAATATCGGAGTTTGAGCCCAATAAAAGTAATATGCTCAATATTCTACACAAATTGCAAAATAATAATCCAAATAACTTTCTTACCACAGAAGATTTAAAATTTGTTGCTGAATATTTAAATACAACCTACGGTTCGGTTTATGGTGTGGCTAAATATTACTCTATGCTAAGCTTAAAGCCGAGAGGAAAATATATTATCAGAGTTTGTAAATCTCCGGTTTGTCATATGATAAGCGGAAAAAGCATCATTAGCGAGATTGAAAATATTCTTGGAGTTAAGTCAGGTGAAACTACAAATGACAAGTTATTTTCTTTGGAACCATCGGAGTGCCTGGGGCAATGCGACCGGGCACCGGTGATGATGATTAACGATAAAGTGTATACAGAATTAACTGTGGAAAAAATAAAAAATATATTTCAAAATATCAGAGATAATCAATAAAAAAATAATTATCGTGATTACAGAAAAAAAAATAGCACTAATCAACGCAGGTAAATATAATCCCGAAAATATCGATGAATATTTAAAGTTGGGCGGATATAAAAATGTTGAAAAAGCATTGAAAAAGAATCCTGTGGATATTATTGAATTAATGATTGATGCCAAACTCCGTGGACGGGGAGGAGCAGGCTTCCCGACAGGATTAAAGGAAAAATTCACCAACGAAGCTGTTTGTGAGCGTTGTGTGCAAAAATTTCTTATTTGTAATGCCGACGAAGGTGAGCCGGGAACTTACAAGGACCGGATTATTATGGAGCAAGACCCTCACATTTTAATCGAAGGCATGATTATAGCTGCGTTTGCTATTGGAGCTACTAAGGGGTATATTTATGTTCGTGGAGAATATACAATTTCCATACAGATGCTTCGTATTGCATTACAGCAGGCAAAAGAGAAAGGGTTTTTAGGAAAAAATATATTAAATTCAGGATTTGATTTGGATATTGAAATCAAACTGGGTGCCGGCTCATACCTGTGTGGCGAAGAGCTGACTTTGCTGGAATCGCTGGAAGGAAAACGTGGATATCCGCGCATTAAACCACCATTCCCAGCAGAAAAAGGCTTATTCCAAAAGCCTACGTTAATCAATAATGTAGAAACATTTGCACATTTACCCTACATAATCGGCCATGGAGCAGAGCATTACAAATCCATGGGAACAGAAAAATCTCCCGGCACTAAAATTTTCACCATCAGCGGAGATGTTAATAAACCCGGATATTACGAAACACCAATGGGTGTTACTCTTCGTAGCCTGATAGACGATTTAGCCGGCGGAATGAAAGACAATAAACAATTTAAAGCGGCTATTCTGGGTGGCGCTGCAGGCACTTTTGTGGATGAAACAGTTTTAGATACCCCAATGGGCTTCGATACACTAAAAGAAAAAGGTGCTGTACTTGGTTCCGGAGCAATTATCGTAATGTCTGAAGAAAGATCCATTTTTGAAATGGCCTACTCTATTCTGGAGTTTTTTAAACACGAATCATGCGGGAAATGTGTGCCTTGCAGGATTGGAACTACTCAATTGATGATTATGATGGACAAAGCAAAAGAAAACCCGGTAGAAAAGGAGCAAATACTTGAGCAGCTATTATATGAAGCCGATTATATGGCTAAAAATTCTCTTTGCCCACTGGGGCAATCACCCATTTTACCCCTAAAAAGTTTAAAACAATTTTTTCAACATCAATTTTAGAATCAGAAATCAATACCTATGAGTAAGCAAGTAAATATCATCATCGAAGGTAAAAAGATAAAAGCACCCGAAGGTGCAAACCTATTACAGGTTGCCAAAGATAACGGAATCAATATCCCGAGTTTATGTTATCATAAAAAATTAAGCCCTACCGGAGCCTGCAGGCTTTGTGTGGTTAAAATGAAGGATGTAGGCGGATTGGTAATGTCATGTACAGTTTCTGTTAAAGAAGGGATGGAAATTATTGCATTTGATTCCGAACTGGAAGAAACACGAAAGCATACACTCGATTACCTTTTAGCCGAACATAATGATCATGATGATGGTACTTACTACGATGAGTTTCGGGATTGGGTAAAACACTATAAACTTGATGACTCAAAAAATCGAAAATATCCCAATATTCATAAAGATTTAAATTATAAAATTGATGATAGCTCACCCATATTAACCTACGATGCATCGAAATGCATAAAATGTTTCAGATGTATTAAGGCTTGTGATGAGGTTCAGGGTAAAAATGTACTTTCATTTTCGGAACGTGGTATTACTTCTTACATTATTGCCGGTTTTGATCAGTGGAACGAATCAGAGTGCGATGGTTGTGGCGAATGTATTCAGCTTTGCCCAACAGGAGCTATTGTTGAAAAACCGCATCGAGATGAAATTCAAATAAAAAGTATTGATCAAAAAGTAAAAACCACTTGCCCGTATTGCGGAGTTGGATGCCAGATCGAATTATCTGTACAAAATGGAAAAATTGTACGCTCAGATGGGGTTGAGGGTGTTTGGCCCAATGATGGCAGATTATGTATTAAAGGCAGGTTTGGGTATGATTATGTGCATAGCCCCGAGCGTTTAACTAAACCATTAATAAAAAGAAACGGAAAGTTTGAAGAAGCAAGCTGGGATGAGGCACTGGATTTAATTGCCCAAAAATTCACCGAAATAAAAGAAAAGTACGGAAACGATGCTTTGGCAGGATATGCATCGGCTAAGTGTACCAACGAAGATAATTACCTGTTTCAAAAATTTATCAGAGTGGTTTTTGGCACCAATAATATTGACTATTGTACTCGTTTGTGCCATGCATCAACAGTTACA
>JAWLEM010000052.1:0-13878 GCA_041686115.1 Bacteroidales bacterium | reverse complement strand
AAAATCCGCATGTCTTTTAAGAGTTTCACTAAGTTTCTCAAAGTTAAAGCACAAAGTCACACCAAGTTAGGTGAATTTTTTCTTTGTGGAGCTTTGTGTAATCCATTGTGTAACTTCTATGTTACAAAATAAAGTCTTATTTAACTTACGAATATTAGGATCAATCGGGATCGTTCGCAATGACTTTTCTTTGACTTTTTAGACAGCCTCATTAAAAGTTGTATCTCTATTTTACAATTTAAACGTGTCTTTTACCCGAACACCTTTTCCCGTTTGATGAACCGTAGTACACTCATGATATAAATCGTGCTGAAAAAAAAGAATGTAATCATTCTCTACAGCTTCATTTAAAAAAGCTTCTTTTTCTTTAAGCATATCCATGGGGTACACATCGTAAGCCATGTTCCATACCAGAGAAATGTGCGCCGTTGAAGGGATTAAATCGGCCATAAAAACGAAAGTTTTATCTCCGGTATCAATAAAAGGAATAATCTGTCCAACAGTGTGTCCATTGTACAAACGCAATTCTATTCCGGGGTATAACTCGGTATTTTGATCGATAAATTTAAGCTGCCCGCTTTCCTGCATGGGAATTAAATTTTCTTCCAGAAAAGCTGCTGCTTCCTGTTTGTTAGGGTTCATTGCCCACTCCCACTGCTGTTTGCTTACCCAATAAGTGGCATTCTTAAAAACCATCTCGAATCCCGTTTGGTCAGCATTATATTTTACACCTCCACCACAATGGTCGGTATGCAGATGAGTTAAAATCATATCGGTAACATCATCAAAAGAATATCCATGCTTTTTTAGTGCACCTTCCAGTCCTTCGCCACCATTCAAATGAACATGACTAAAGAATTTTTCATCTTGCTTATCTCCGTAACCGTTGTCAATTAATATAACCCGATCGCCGGTATCGATTAAAAGCGATCGCAAAGCCCAGTTACAAAGGTTATTTTCGTCGGCAGGATATTTTTTTTGCCACAACATTTTTGGTACCACACCAAACATAGCTCCTCCATCAATCTTAAAATTGGTAATGTGTATTGGATATAGTTGCATATCAAACATGGTTTTAATTTTTTCTTTTTATCTTCACAAATTAACTAAAATACAAATATAGCAAATGAATGTTCATTTTATAGCCATTGGCGGAAGTGCCATGCATAATTTAGCCATAAGCCTTTGTAAAAAAGGATACCAGGTAACCGGTTCTGATGATGAAATTTTTGAACCATCACGAAGCAGGCTCGAAAAATACAATATTCTTCCTAAAGAAATTGGCTGGAATCCGGATAATATCTCAAAAGATTTGGATGCTGTAATTCTTGGAATGCATGCACGGAATGACAATCCTGAACTTAAAAAGGCACGGGAATTAAATCTGAAAATTTATTCATACCCCGAATATTTATTCGAACAAACCAAAGATAAAATTAGGGTAGTAATTGGTGGCAGCCACGGAAAAACAACCATTACATCTATGATCATGCACGTTTTAAAATATCATCATAAAAATTTTGATTATATGGTTGGTGCCCAGATCGAAGGATTTGATACCATGGTAAGTTTGAGTGAAGATGCCCCAATTGCAGTTTTTGAAGGCGACGAATATCTATCATCGCCTATAGATCCGCGCCCAAAATTCCATCTATACAAACCCAATATTGCTGTAATTAGTGGCATTGCCTGGGATCATATAAATGTTTTTCCCACTTTCGAAGACTATAAAAAACAATTCGAAAAATTTATTGAAATCATCGAAACAAACGGTTCACTCTTTTATTATCAGAATGATCCTGTTTTAAAAAATTTAGTGTTAAATTCAAAAAATAATATTGATAAAAAAGCTTATGATGTGCATTCCTATAACATAAAAAATAATCAAACCTTTTTACTGCATAAGGATATAGAAACCCCGTTACAAATTTTTGGTGAACACAATTTACAAAACATAAGTGCAGCAAAATTGGTTTGTAATAAGCTGGATATTTCTGATAAAGATTTTTATGAAGCCATTAGTCATTTTAAAGGGGCATCAAAAAGGCTTGAAGTGATAGCAAAGAACCAATCGACTATTGCCTTTAAAGATTTTGCCCATTCTCCATCTAAGCTTAAAGCAACAGTTGATGCTGTTAAAAAACAATACCCCGGTAAAAAGTTAATCGCTATAATGGAATTACATACGTTCAGTAGCTTAAATCTAAATTTTCTTAATGAATATAAAGGATCAATGGATAACGCAGATATTCCTGTTATCTATTTCAATCCGGAAGTTATTAAACACAAAAAATTAGACCCAATAACAAATCAACAGGTGAAAAAATCATTTGATAATACCCGATTAAAAGTCTTAACCGAAAAAAAAGAAGTGATTGCTTTTCTGGAAAATTCTGATCTTTCAGATAGCTGTCTGTTGTTTATGAGCAGCGGTAATTTCTCGGGCCTGGATTTAACCCAATTGATCCATAATTTGCTGATTTCCTAGTGTTAGAAGCTATTGCCGATTTTTAGTTCTGCATTATTTTTTGTATCTTTGAAAATCAGTTTTTTACGACAAACGTATTACATACCCGATAATATTAGATGAAAACACAAGACTTAAGATTTTCATTTTTATTATAAATTTCTAAATTTTTAATTAAAAAAAACAAACTATGTTACAAATCAAAGAGATTCGTAAAATTGAAGATTTTCAACCAGAAACAACCAAAGATGAATTTATAGACTTTTTGTATACACATCTTGATCGCTTTGGCGATCCAAAAGATCAAATTGAAAAGTGCATGGACTATGCTTTTTCGGATGCCGAAGGAAAAGGCGGATTTATATTAGCAGGATATTGGGATAACAAATTAGTTGGTGCACTAATTATGAACGAAACAGGAATGAGTGGTTATGTACCTGACAATATTCTTGTTTATGTAGCCGTTGATGCTAAAATGAGAGGCAAAGGAATTGGAGCTCAAATTATTAAAAAATCATTTGATCTTGCCAAAGGTGATGTTAAACTTCACGTTGAATATGATAATCCTGCAAAAAGATTGTACGAAAGACTTGGTATGACTAATAAATACGCTGAAATGCGTTTAAAAAAATAAGCATAAATTAATCCGTAAATAAGAAGGTTGTAATAGAAGTAGTTAAAAATTCTAATTAAATTTAATAAAAAAAATTATTACAACCTTCTAAAATGATAACTTAATGGCTGAATTAGTAGTAAAGACCGATAACATCATACGTAATATTCAAAAACTCGACAGTTATTTAAAGAAACATAATATTCAGTGGAGTTTAGTTAGCAAAGTATTGTCTGGAGATATTCAATTCCTTCGAAAAGTACTCAGGGATGATGTTGTAACCCAGTTGCATTCGGTGGGAGAAAGCCGGCTATCCAGTTTAAAAACAATAAAAGAAGTAAATCCTGAACTAGTTACCATTTATATAAAACCTCCACCGGCAAATATTATTAAAAGCCTGGTAAAATATGCCGATATTTCTGTAAATACATCGCTAAGTACCATTGAAGCACTAAACCGCGAAGCAAAAAAAATTAATAAAATACATAAGGTCATTATTTTTCTTGAGCTGGGGGAGTTAAGAGAAGGTGTTGTGAGGGAGAACATTGTTGGTTTTTACAAAAGAGTATTCAGGCTTTCAAACATAGAAATCATTGGTATAGGCTCAAATCTTGGATGTATGTATGGAATAGAGCCAACCTACGACAAACTGCTTCAATTAAGCTTATTTAAGCAACTGCTTGAAGAAATGTTTAACAAAAAAATCCCCTTAATTTCGGGAGGCAGTTCAATTACTTTGCCATTAATTAGAAAAAGGCTGGTACCTCCTGCTGTTAACCACTTTAGAATTGGAGAAGCAGCATTTTTCGGAACAAGCCCGTTATATAATAAGCGGTTTCAAAATTTATCGACAGACACTTTTAGTTTCAATGCCAATGTAATTGAACTGGAAGAAAAATGGAGTATTCCCGATGGAGTAATAAGCGAAGCCAATATTGGACACACATCAGGCACGGACCAGGATAAACCATCATATAAAAGTTACAGAGCAATTCTTGATTTCGGAATTCTGGATGTGGATGTAAATGATATTATTCCAAAAGATGAAAACGTTAACTTTATTGGAACAACATCGGATATGACGGTTTATGACATTGGGAAAAATATAACACCAAAACTAAAAACAAAATACCAGGTTGGTAATAAAATAGTGTTTAAACCAAATTATATGGCAACTGCCCGATTAATGAATTCTAAATTTATTGATCTGAAAATTGAATAAAGTATTTGAAATTATTCCCATTGCATTTTTTAAAACAAAAAAATTAATTATTTAAGGTTTACTTTTTTGATTAATAGATATCTTTTATTTTTTTAAGCAATTTTTTGCAGAAAAAATAAAAAAATATTTGCAGGGAAAAAAAATTCGTTTACTTTTGCACCACCAAGTTTGAGAATAAAATAATGGTCCGTTCGTCTAGGGGTTAGGACGCCAGGTTTTCATCCTGGTAACAGGGGTTCGATTCCCCTACGGACTACAATCTTAAAATACAACAATAATTATAAATTATGGCAAACCATAAGTCAGCAGAAAAAAGAGCAAGACACAGTGAGACAGTAAGAGTTCATAATAAATATTATGGAAGAACAACACGTAATATGATCAAAAAATTACGTGAAACTACTGATAAGGAAGAAGCTACAAAAATGTTACCCAAAGTTTCTTCTATGCTTGACAAAATAGCAAAAAAGAATATTATTCATAAGAAAAAAGCTGCTAATTTAAAATCAAGCTTAACTTTACATGTAAACAAATTGTAAAAATTTTTACATAAAAAATCAAAGCCTTTCTCCATTTTGAAGAAAGGCTTTTTTGTTTCTGATTTATTTTTATTTTAAAATCGACGGCCTATAAACACCATATCATCTACCTGTTCATGGTTACCCATCCATTCTTTAATAAAACGGTCTAATTCTTGCTTTTGTTCTTCCATTGACTTATCCTGTATAGACAGTAAAAGGTCTTTCATATTCTTTTTCCTGAATTTACGCCCATCTTCGCCACCAAACTGGTCGGCATAACCATCAGAAAATACATAAAAAGTATCTCCTTTTTCAACTTTTATCGTATGATTGGTAAACTTTTTTGTATCATGAACACTGGTCATTCCAATCGGGAAACGGTCGGCTTTTATTTCTGTAAGCTCTCCATTTCTGATCAATATAAGTGGGTTATAAGCCCCCGAATATTCCAGAATATTGTTCTTTTTATCATAGCTTATTAATGCCAAATCCATACCATCATTAACTACACGTTCGCCTTTAACATTTTTCTGATGTAAGGCATTAATAATCTCTATATCAAGCTGATCTAATATTTCAGCCGGAGTCAGAATTCCATATTCACGAACAATTTTAGTAAGCATACTATGCCCAAGAATAGATAAAAATGCACCCGGCACACCATGGCCGGTGCAATCAACCGCCGCAATCATTTCTTTATCTTTAAATGTTTCGAGCCAGTAAAAATCGCCACTAACAATATCTTTGGGCTTAAAAAACACAAAGGTCTGGCTGAAAGGCACTTCTGGCGGAAGAACAGCCACCTGAATTCTTTCTGCATAACGGATACTATCAGTAATATCTTTATTTTTCTTTTCCAGTTCGATACTTTTCTGAACTACTTCTTCGGTCCTTTCTTGCACTTTTTCTTCCAGAATCTTTTTCTCTTTAATTAAATTTCGTTCTCGTACTTTAATGTAAGTGATAATGGAAATGATACCGAACATTACAACCGACAAAATAAACCACCACGACTTATAGAACGGAGGTTTAATAATAAAACTGTATGTTACCGGCTCTGAATTCCACACTCCATCACTATTTCGGGCTTTAACTTTAAATACATAATTGCCCGGTGCGAGTGATGAATAATTAGTCACCGTTTGTGTTGTAACAGGACGCCAGTCTTTATCTGCAGGATCTAACATGATTTGATACCTTACAGCATCAGGGTTTGTTAAACAAACGCTGTTGTAATCAAAAATAATCGAATTTTCTGTAAAACTTAATTTTTGATCCGGGATCATTGCTCTGTCTTTCAGATTTACTCTAAGTCTTGAAATATGAGTCAGAGGTTCGTGGGGCACCTCAACATCGAGTGCTGGCTGATATTTAATAACGCCCTGTATTGTTCCAAACCATAAATTACCGTCAGCATCTAAAAAGGTTGCATTATCTTTAGCTTCAATTCCTGTAAACCCGCTTTTTTCGGTATAGGTATGAATCTTATTCTTATTGTCAATCTTATTTAATCCGGCACTTGTTCCAATATAAATATGATTATTATGATCAACATTAAGCAGGGTAATTAAATTCGATAATAAGCCATCATTCTGGGTATAATGATTAATAATTTTTTCTCCATCGCAAACAAAAACACCTTTGGTATTGGTGCCAATCCATATATTTCCATCTTTATCTTCGGTTATACTTTTAGGCGTAAATAAACCCTCCATATCAATCTTTTTAAAGGAGGTATCTTTAATTACATTTAAACCTTTTCCATTGTTTAGGCCGACCCAGACCCTCCCTTTAGAATCAGCATAAAGAGCCGTAATATCTGATGCATTTAATCCATGTATCTGAGTTAATAACTGGCTCTTATTTTCATCAATATCATAATAAATCAACCCTTCCATGGTTCCAACCCACAAATGATTATTTTTATCCACATCCATAGCTGTAACCTGCATGCTGGGTATATAGCGGTTAATAACCGGGTTAAACTCAAATCTGCCAGTTTTGTAATTATACATACTTACCCCGTTATCGTTTGTCCCTAGCCATACATTTCCATCCTTATCATTTTTCAGATATCTTATCTGACTACCAATAGAATGAGATTCATTACTGTAGTGCATAAACTTTCGTCCAACAACATGAGGAGAGTAAACAGAAATACCATTGTTTGTACCAAACCAGTATTTCCCGTCTTTATCCTGGGTTACAGCCCAAACCTGCTGGTCGATTAAACCATCGTCAACACCGAATGTAATAAATTTTTCACCTTTAAAAATAGCCAGTCCATGTTCGTTGGTACCAATTAAAATATTACCTTCAACATCTTCAATGATTTTCCTAATTTTATGATCGTCCAGTCCGTTTTCTTTATCAAAAGTTTTTAATCCATCCTCAGAAATTTTTGTAATTCCTCCGCCCCACGTTCCTACCCAAACATTTCCTTTACTATCTTCTGATATTGTGCTAATCCAATTGTTAGCTAAACCATCGCGAGCATCATAAATTTTAAATTTCTGATCTTCCTTCATATACCTGTACAAGCCGCCATGAAATGTTCCAAACCACAAATCACCCTGGCTATCTTCAAGCATCGATGTAATTTGAAAATAGGAGGTTAATCCCTCCGGGTTATAGCGTCCAAAAGTATTTTCTTCAGGATTATATTTTCTTATTCCAGCATCGGTAATAAAAAAAATAGTGTCGCCCATAGCAATAGTTCCGGCAAAAACCCTATCACTCAGCCTTCTCCCTTTAAATTGCTCATAATTAATGCTATCCACATTAAATTCGTACGGATTTTCAAGTTTCAACAAGCCGTCTCCTAAAGTAGAAATCCATAAATTACCTTCTTTATCTAAAAGAAAAGAAGTAATTTCGGCATCAATGAGCTCACTAATAGGGTGGATTGACATCTTTTCATTGTCAAGGAAAGTAATTGCCCCTGTTTTATGGCCCATCCAAATTTTGCCATTAGAGTCTTTATATAATGCTTTTATACCACCTTCGGCAATCCCGTCCTCAGCTGTATAGTTGATAAAACTAACACCATCGAATCTTGAAACTCCGCTTTCAGAAGCCAGCCAAAGATAACCCTGATCATCCTGAACTATATCGTACACATTAGATTGCGCCAAACCTTCCTTTACGCCGTAATAATCAAAATAATAGGTTTGCGCAAAAAGATTATAGCTACTCAGCAGAAATACTGCATAAAAAAAAGTTATCCGCAAGAAAGTGCGAATAACTTTTTTATTCATCAATTTTTTTTCAAAAATCATATGTTATATTTTTTTATCTGTCTTTAGCAATAAAAAAGAATGTACCTCCCTCATCTTCAAGTCCGTCAATTTTACCAAACTGTGGTTTTTGCATTCCATCTTTAGCCACTGCAACAGTTACTTTAGATACAACATTTTCAATGGGCAAACAAGCATTAGGATTGTTCCTTAATGTATTTGCAAACGTTCGGGTAAACTGAGAATGATCAACTGCCAGTTCGTATCCTGCAGATGAAAATACCTGCGAAGATTTAAACTTAGTGGCTTCCCAGTCGCCGCAATCTCTTTCTTTTAATCCAGATCTCATGGCCTGATAAAATGTTGGTCCCGACTCACAAGCATCTGTAATAACAAGTGTATGGGTAACAAATTTTGAATAGGATTGCAACGCGCTTTTAAGGGCATTAATATTAAAATAAGTAAACTCATCATCTCGTGTTGCATCAGTAGGAACCCAGTATCCTGCATCGTTAATAAATTTGCCATGCCCGGCATACCAAACCAACAAAGAATTAACATTGTTGCTTCGAACCAAATCGCGCAACTCAATTGAGAAGAATCGTTCCATTTCTGCTTTATTCATGTTTTGTTTATGAATAATATTATGGATTTTATAATTAGCCAATGCAGCTTTCATCATACTAACATCTTTAACAGGGCCATCAAGGCTGGCAAATGTTTCGTAATCCGAGTTTTCGATAAAAATCACCCATGTTTTTCCCATTGGATTTTCCTGGGATATTTCAAGTGCTTCACGGTTAATTTTATATTCTTTCTCTGCAACATTACCATAAATATCCTCGGCTTTAATAACAAATCTGTTTTTATTGGCTATATCAATGGTAGCAAAAAATTCCGGATTTTCAGCATCAACAGAATAACTGGCCGTCATTTCATCAACAATAATGGTTTTTATCTTACTTTCGTCGGAAACTTTTCCTTCAACATAAAGTTTACGATTGTCAACATCAAGATATATTTCCCCGGTTGATGAAGCATAAGGGGCTTTTAAGCTGATTTCCGGTGCATTAATTTCTGTTCGGTTTACATTATAGGTAGTTGCTAATACATTATTATAAATATCGGCAACAGCTATAGAAATCTCATCTTTACCTGAAACATCAACTGTAACAGAGAATTCGTTATTGTCACTATCTTCATTAAAAACAACATCTTTATCTTCAATTTTAGCGTATTTAATATCGCTTTCATCGGCAATAACCCCCTTTAAGGTAATTTCTGCAGCATCCTCTACAACATTAAGCTTTTGCCCTTCATGTTCGGCTGGTTCAACAAATGTTAAAACAGGTTTATTACTCTCACGATTGAGTTCATATAATCTGTCTTTAACTGTTTTAAGCTTTTCTTGAGCTTCTTCACTATTGTCATTTGACAACTCTTTATATTTTTTATAATCGTCTATCGCCTTATCATACTGGCTAATCTCTTCGTTTGACTTGGCCCGGTGAAAATATGCCAATGCATTTTCGGAATTTAATGATAGCACTTTACTAAAATCATTGATAGCGCTCTGATGTTGATTAAATTCCTGGTAATATAGACCTCTTGTAAAAAATGCCTTTTCATCTACGGGTGAAAAAATAATTACTTTTGACAGGTCGTTGATTGCATTGGGATAATCAATTTTTTCTTTATAGATTTTACTTCTTATCCACAATGCTTCTTTACTTTTATCATCAATTTGTAACGCTTTATTACAATTTTGTAATGACTCATTCAGGTTTTTCGCCTTAAACAAAACATCGGCAAGTGCCACATAAGTTTCTAAAGCATTGGGTGATTTTTCAATTGATCTTTTAAAATCAGTTTCTGCCTGGTTGTAGTTCCCCAACTTTTCGTTAATAAATCCACGTCGGAAATAATTACTGCCCGTTTCCTGAAGTTTGATCAATTCACTACTTTCTTTAAGTGCCTTATCGTATTGTTCAAGAGCAATATACGACTCCATCTTTAACCGATATGCATCCATGTGTTTTTTATCCATTGATGTTACTTTTGAAAGCATAGGTATGGCATCTTCGTATTGTTCAAGATCATAATAGAGTCTTCCTGCATTATAATAAATCGTTTTATCTTTATCTTCAAAGGCAGTTGCTCTCTTATAGTCGCTGGCAGCCTCGGCTTTCTGGCCCGATTTTTCATATGCATCGGCTCTTGCCAAATAAGCATCAGTATATTCTGGGTTTTCCTCAATTAATTTTGTGTATTGAGCTATTGCATCTTCGTAATTTCCCGAAGCTGCAAAATCTTTACCCGTTTTGTATAATTTCGGACTACACTGTACAAACGAAATTAATACAATTAGCAAAGGGGTAAAGATCATTGTCCTCTTAAATTTATTTTCTCCCATTTTTATTAAGTGTTTAAAGTTACTTTGGTTAGGTTATATTATTAAGTTTTTACCAAATTTACAAAAGGTTTTAAATATTATAAAATTTTATGATAAACCATTTCATTTTATTGATTAAATATACGTTTATTTTTGATTAAAAACAGTTTACTATTTCCTAATAATTCTTCTTTATTAACTTCCCTTACAATTTTTGGGGCATTAATACCTTTTATAAAAAATTTATTGCCAATAAATATCCGTGCTTCATCCCACAAGTTTCTTTCAATAAAATAATTCAATACCCTTTCACCACCTTCTATAATAAGCGATTGAATATTTCTATTTACCAGAGCTTGAAAAAGTTGTGAATCAAACCCCTTTTCATATTCTACAAATTCGATACCAATTTTATTATTCAAATATTTTTTTGCCAGATGTTTAGCTTTAATATCAGCAATTACAATAGTTTCTGCGTCAGAATTAAAAATATTTAACTCTGTTGGTAATTCCAGTTTACGGTCAAAAACTATACGCAGAGGATTTTTTCCAGGCCAGTTTCTGGTCGTTAACGAAGGATTATCCGTCTTTGCGGTATTAGTTCCTATTAAAATAGCCTGCTCCTCCGATCTCCATTTGTGCACAAGGGTTTTAGAATACTCATTGGTAATCCAGGTTGGTTGAACAGGGTGATTTTTATCCCGGCAAACATCCAAAAATCCATCTTGAGTTTCAGCCCATTTCAAGATGACATAGGGCCGGTTTTTTTCATGGAAAGTAAAAAACCGCTTATTTAACTCTCTCGATTCTTTTTCAAGGATACCCACTTTAACATTGCAGCCGGCTCTTTTTAAAATTTCAATTCCTTTTCCAGAAACATGTGAAGCAGTATCTTTTGTGCCTATGATAACTTCGGGGATTTTTAGTTGTGCAATTAAATTGGCACAAGGAGGTGTTTTGCCGTAATGTGAACATGGTTCTAAATTAACATACAATGTAGATTTTTGAAGTAAACTTTTATCTTTTACCGCATTAATTGCATTTACTTCTGCATGTGGCTCCCCAGCCTTATGATGATAACCCTCGCCAATGATTTTATTGTTACACACTATTACCGAACCAACCATTGGATTAGGAGCTGTATTTCCTAAACCCAGTATTGCCAAATCAAGACAACGTTGCATATATTTTTCATTTATTCTATTGTTGATCATACAAATTTTTTAAATTTGAACAATGGGTACAAAATATACCATAAAGAAAATAATTTCGCTGATAAAATCCGAATTAAAAAGCTATTATCCTATAAAAGAAATTGATAGCTTTATATTTATTATTTTAAATCATCTTTTAGGTTACTCCCGAGCACAAATACATCTAAAATTAGAAAAAGCTGCTGATGAAAACCTGATTGAACAGATCAATTTTTATATCAACGAACTTAAAAATTATAAACCCATTCAATATATCATGGGTAAAACAGAATTTTACGATCTTTTATTTCAAGTAAACTCTGGAGTTTTAATTCCTCGCCCTGAAACTGAAGAACTTGTAGAGTTAATTATAAAAGAAAACCAAAATCATTTTAATAAAATATTAGACATTGGAACAGGAAGTGGTTGTATAGCCATCGCCCTGGCTAAAAATTTACCAAAATCGTATGTTTATGCAGTAGATAACGCTACCGATGCGTTAGCATTGACACGACAAAACAGCAAATTAAACCATGTAGATATTCATATCTCGCACCTCGATATCCTCGATCACAATCATTATTTTAATGAAAGTTTTGATATTATTGTAAGCAATCCGCCTTATGTGACTGAGAAAGAAAAAGAATTAATGCAACCCAACGTCTTAAACTTTGAGCCACAAAACGCCTTATTTGTTCCTGATAATAATCCTTTGCTTTATTACAGGGCTATAATTGATTTTAGCCTGAAACACCTAAACAAAGACGGGCGTTTATATTTAGAGGTAAACGAGAACTTCGGTATTGAAACAGCCATGCTGCTTGAAGAAAAAAATTTCCACGACATCCAATTAAAAAAAGACATAAACGACAAATACAGGATGTTGCGATGCATATTAAAATAACGAACACATGGCTAAAAAGCATCTAAAAACATCTAAAAAAAAGGCGCTAATAAAAGCACAGAATCTATGTGCCGGGCAAGAAAAGTGCATTTACGATATCAAACAAAAATTTTATCAATGGGGCGTTAATAATGATGATTTTGATGATTTAATTAAATCTCTTACCGATGATGGATTTATTAACGAAGAACGCTATGCAACTGCTTTCACAAAAGAAAAATTCAGGTTCAACAAATGGGGAAAGGTTAAAATAGAGTTCGCCCTAAAACAAAAAAATATTCCTGATCAATTCATTAAAAATGCATTGCAGGAAATTCCACTACAAGATTATGATGCTGTATTAGAAAAAGAGTTAATCAAAAAGAAAAAAAGCCTGAAAGACACTGATCCATACGTCATTAAAACCAAGCTTGTGAGGTTTGCTGTTTCGAAAGGTTTTGAAAATGGCAAGATATTTGATATGGTAAATTCAATGATAGAAAAATCTAAAGATGATTAAAAATAATCATGGATCAAGATTTTTATCATTAATAATCTTTATTTTTACAAATAGATAAAACCAATAGAATAATGCGCCGGGAAATTAATACATATTTAATAATATTTCTTGTCATTAGTTTTACTTTTCAAGCCTGTGCGGTAGTTAGCGGGACAAAAAAGAAACCCAAATGGGTATCAAGCAAGCCGGTTAACAACGAGTATTATATTGGAATAGGAAAATCAGAAAAATCCACACCCGATTACCTACAGGCAGCCAAAAACAATGCTTTAGCCGATTTAATATCCGAAATATCAGTAAATATCTCTACCAACTCCTTATTACATCAATTTGAAGATAACTCCGGATTTAAAGAGCGGTACGAGGCATATATAAATTTAAGTGCAAAAGAAAATATTGATGCATACGAATTAGTTGATACCTACGAAGATAAAAATGAATACTGGGTGTACTACAGATTGTCAAAAGCCGAGTATGCAAGAAAAAAAAGAGAGAAACTTGAAAGAGCCAAAAATCTATCGAAAGATTATTATGAAAAAGCAAAAGCATCAGAAGAAGTTTACGATATCAATAATGCCCTGATTTTTTATGTAAAAGCCTTTGATGCCATAAAAAAACATTTAGACGAAGATTTATCAGTTTTTCTTTTAGATCACGGAAAGGTTTATCTGGATAATGCCATTTTTCAGTCCATTCAATCCATTTTTTCAAATATGATAATCAAACCCGGAAAAGATAATTTTCAGATTAATGCATTATCATCAGATAATGAACCTGTTTTTGCCAAAATAAAGTACCGGACAAACCTGGAAACTCAAAATTTAGCCGGGA
>JAWLEM010000051.1:0-13921 GCA_041686115.1 Bacteroidales bacterium | reverse complement strand
AAATTTTGTAATGATTGTAAATCGGAAGCATGCCCAATAGGTTTTAAAGTATCCGGATCACGGAATACAAACTCACCAAATGCAAATTGTTTAATAATATAATTTCTTAGTTCAATGGATAATGTTTTAGAATATTTATGGATAAAACCCACACCTAACTCATCGGCATATTGTTTATTTTCCATATCGGATGACTGAAGGAGTAAAGGCATAAATTCATCATCTTCTTTCACTTTTTTACATAACTTTATTCCTGCCAATTTATCTTTAACGCCATTGCGTGGATAAGTTATGTCAGAGATGATTCCCAACATGTTATACTTATACTTTTCGTAAATCTCAATTGCCTGTTCATAGTTCGTAGCCAGAAGAATTTTGGGTCGCCCTCTCATACGCAACATACGCTGATGTTCATTAAGCGCCTCGCGCATGTATTCTTTCGATTGTTTAAAGATAATTTTATAAATATTAGGCAGGTAACTTGAAATATACCGGATAGAGTCCTCAATCAAAAGTATCGTTTGTACACCAACCACTTCAACATCGTGTTGAACATTCATCCGGTCCTCAATCAATTTTATAATAGCTAATAATAAGTCGGCATTCCCCAACCAACAAAACACATAATCAATAGCACTTAAATCTTCTTTTTCTAAGCGCATCGTAACCTCTCTTGAAAAATGAGTAAGAACAACAATAGGAATATTAGGATATAAAGACTTAATTTCTTTAGCAAAGTTAAACGTATCGTTATTTCCAATACGTAACATGGTAATAACTAAGTCTATATTATCCGTTCTAAGGATCTCAAATGCCTGCTCTGGTGAATTTGCTAAAATAAAAATGGGCGGATACCTTAAATTTAATGCAACATATTCATTAAATATCTGTTCGTCGATACGACCATCTTCTTCGAGCATAAAAGAATCGTAATTGCTGGCGATTAACAACACCTTATGAATTCTGCGCTGCATTAAAAGATTAAATGAAGTATCGTTAAAGTCTATTTTTAAATTATCTTGTTGGTTGGTATAAAAACTCATACTAATTTTTTTCTGATTATTTATTATTTGTTCGTGTAATGGAAGCAATCCGCTTTCTTCCATCCATTGTGATAGTTAATGGTTTTTTAAAGGTAATATGTTTAAAATACCTGGTTTCTTCCACCACCTTCTGATTTTTTAAGATATCCCACGAGATATAATCCTTTATTGATTTATGATTTACAGAAAAATATCCGACATTCATCGAGGTAACATTATGGAAAAAATGCGAACCCAGCGATGCATCCAGCACAAAATCATCAAGACTCATTTCAACAATAACTTTCGCATTTGAAATTTGTGGCCACGAAACAGGAATCCCTATAAATTTATCTCGCGTACCCCATCTACCCGGTCCTATTAACACATACTGTTTCCCGGCTTCCTGCATCTTCTGATTTAACAGCTCTATTTCACGAGCCATTTCTACTGTATGGGTATTATTAAATTTTTCAGGAACTACATATATAACATCCCTGATGTTTTGAAGTTTCCCATTACCCATTGTTTTTTCTGAATAAAGTACTAAATCTTTTTCATCAATTTTATCAATATCTACATTAAAATCATCTTCGTTACAAACCAAGGGTTTAATCTGTAATAAATAAAAAGACGCCAATCCATTTTTATCTTTGTTTAAATCAACGGCAAATTCTATTTCTACAGGAGAGCCTAACGATTCTTTAACAATATCAAGAATAACATTAATGGTCTTGGCTAAAGGAATATAATCATATTTTAAGATATTGGCAAAATTAATGATTCGTGGCCCATAACTATCCAATCCTGGTGTAATTACGTCGTTATCGGGATTATAAACAGAGACCAAATGTTTCAAAGTACCATGTTTTTCCGATTCACTAATATCCAGTTTAATTAATCCGGCATCTTCTCCTTCAAGTAAATTAACATTTGCCTTGGCAAGATTAACAGCATAAAAATAGAGTTGTGAATTTTTGTATAGATCTTTATTCGAGACAATTTCGAGGGTTGGATAGGATGGAGAAAAACGAAAAGCCTTTTCTCCTTCCACAACATACTGACCTAAACCTAAAGCAGCAACTGCAAAACCCTCATCAGGTTCCATGTGCGCTACCGGATAATAATTATGAGATTGTGCGGTCCCGCTAATATGTGGATAATAATAATTATCAAATTTATTTCCAGCTACTTCCTGCAGGACCACAGCCATTTTTTCCTCTTCCACCTTATGTCCTATAGCTTTAAAATATGTACGGGCATTTTTAGAATAAATCGATGCAAAAACAAGCTTAATAGCATTCATCAGCTGTTCGTACCTTGTCTCAAAATCGGGATGATTATTAGGTAGAATATAGGTTTCGAAAACTCCTGAAAATGGCTGGGTAATACTATCCTCAAACAAACTGGACGATCGGACAGCAATTGGCTTCTTTATTTTTTCAACGAAAGTTTTTAATCTCTTTTTTAGGGTGAAAGATAATTCTCCATGAATAAATTTTTTACGCAGCACCTCATAATCATGTTCTTGAAAAATGGTTTTTTCCAGCTTATTTACCTCAATAAACATATCAAACTCATCAGTACCAATAATACTTGTGCGAGGAGTCCGGACATTAATAAGGGGTAATAATTCTTTAAACTTAAAATTGTAAATCAATGTATTAATAAAAGCCAAACCTCTTCCTTTTCCACCCAATGCACCAGAAGCCAGGCTTACAATGTTACTTTCTTCAAGAAGTGCCGATTCACTAAAGTTAACAATCTTTCCTTTGTCCTGTTCAGTTCGGTATAACTTAAGAATATTAATCAGAAAATCCCTTAATTGCTTTGGACTTTCAAAATCGGTAATTTTTAAAGGATTAATTATTTTAGCAATTTGAATCTCGCCCCGGGCCATTAACCATAATGAAAATTGATTTTTTACGGCATGATAAACCAAGGAATCTTCGGGAACGGTTTTTAAATAAGACTCAAACTCAGCCATTGATTTTGCAACAGCAATTTGTCTTCCCTGATTGTCACGATACACAAAATGTCCAAACCCAAGATGATAATTAATAAAACTTTTTAAATCCTGAAGCAATGTTTCAGAATTTTTATTAATAAAATTTGATTTTATTTCATAGGTTTTCTTTGCATTATCGGGGTTTGATGACTGTAATACCGTGGGTAAATTGGTAATATTGTCTTTGATATATTGTATTAATTCAAATCCTGCATTATGATCTAACTTCCCTTCTCTGGGAAAACTAACATCAGATATAACACATAAAAAATAATCACGATAATTTTTAAAAATATCCATTGCTTCTTCGTAATTACTTGCTAAAAGGATTTTGGGCCGTGTTCTTAGTTTTAATACTTTATATAAATCATCGGTATTGACATCTTCAATTAGCCGTTTAGTTTGTTCTAAGATAATTTTATACAGCATGGGCAGGTAGCGAGAGTAATACCGGGGCGAATCTTCAATAAGCAAAATTACACGGGTAAGCCCGATTTTTGTGTCATTTTCAACATTTACCTGGTCTTCAATTAATTTTACCATAGCAAAAAACACCTTAGAATCGCCATTCCAGATAAATAATTTATCAATATGCGATAAATCTCTTTTTTGCTCTTCAAGCTCGGCTAAATCACTATTATTATTCAACAACAAAAATACCGGTATATAGGGATATTTGTTTTTTAGGGTAGCGGCTATTTTTAAGGGTGTGCTTTTATCAACTCCCAGCATTAAAATCACCATATCAAAATGCTTAGACTCAAGTGCCTCCAGGGCTTCATCCTTGTTTGAAACACCCGTAACTCTTGGCATTGAGGTTAAATTAAGCTGATAATACTCGCCCAAAATATGATCAGAAAATCGTCCCTCTTTCTCGATACTATAAGCATCATATAAATTAGCAATGAGAAGGATCTCTTTTATTTTAAAAGGCATCAAATCATGGAGTAAATCACGATCGGCATTGTGTTTATTTAAAAACTTTTGCAATAATTGGCGGCTATTTAAAAATTTTTCAGCACCTTTAGTTTCCGATTTTATTTTTTCACGTTTAGCTTCCTGCTGTTTGATAAAATCTTTGGCTCTGTAGCTATTAATAAAACCGGTTATTAAATTCGATAAATTAATCAGCAAATCGCGTTCTTCCTGTAAAAAAGGGCCTTCAAATCGTTCCGAAAATTCTTTCAGGTATGCAATTTCAATAACCCCTTCTTCCCCATCTATAGTTTGAAACGTTTGCTTTTGCATCCATTGGGTTTCTTTAAATCCCGGACTATGATACTCTTGATTGTCAAAAATTATTCGTGCTACGGTATGTTCTGGATACTGCCAGGCCTTAGGGAGTATTAACACAATTTTTTGTAATGACTCCTCAACAGACTTTCCTTCTTTTATAATTTTAGTCGTTTGATTGATACAAGATAATTCTTTTAGCCGTTCTTTATTTTCAGCTATCAGCTTACTAAAATCTTTATTTGGGTGTAAATTGTCATCCATGAGAGAGAGATTAAAATTTCTTATCCAATATAATATATAATTATATAAATATAAACGATTTTTATACTGAATAAAAATATTTATCTACCTAAAAAAGTTTAACGGTATTAACAAAAAAACGAGCTACCTGTTAAGATAGCTCGCCTATATCGTAGGGTAAAATATTTTATATTTCCCAGGTTGTCCCGCTTCTTAATAAATCATCAACATTTTTAATAGATGAATCGGACTGTATCATATCAATCTGTTCTTGTATGCTTTGATCATATGAACGTGCCTTAACATTTCGTATTACGCCAAAAGCAACAGGATACTCTGGATATCGCATATTAGCCAGCATAAGATGGATTCCTGGATTTTCATTTTCGGCATTATGAACAAGAATATCTTTTTCGGTATATTCTGTTCCCAGCTCTACCACCTTAAGCCTCATATTGTCGGCATCAAGGATTAACCCTTTATCCTTATTTTTACCAAAAATCATGGGTTCTCCATGTTTTAGTATAATTGTACGGTCTTCTTTATGTTCTCTATCGGTAAGGGCAGCGTGTGTTTTATCATTATAAATAACACAATTCTGTAGTACTTCGACAACAGATGCTCCTTTATGCTTGGCTGCCTCAACAAAAATTTCCTGAGATAATTTTAGTTTATTATCTATTGATCGTGCAAAGAATTTACCTTGTGCTCCAATTACTAGCTCTCCCGGATGAAAAGGATGTTCTACAGTTCCATAAGGGGATGTTTTAGTAATAGCTCCAAATTTTGAGGTGGGTGAATATTGCCCTTTGGTTAATCCATAAATTTCGTTGTTAAATAATATAATATTTATATCTACATTTCTTCGAACAACATGAATAAAATGATTACCTCCAATGGCTAAAGCATCGCCATCACCTGTAATTTGCCACACACTTAAATCGGGGTTAGTTACTTTAACGCCTGATGCAATAGCTGATGCTCGCCCGTGAATACTATGAAATCCATAGGTATTCATATAATAAGGAAATCGGGAAGAACATCCTATACCAGAAATAAAAGCAAATTTTTCTTTAGGTATTTCTAACTCTGGCAGGGCTCGTTGAATAGCATTCATAATTGCGTGATCACCACATCCTGGACACCATCTTACTTCCTGATCACTCTTAAAATCTTTTGCTGTTAATATATTTTGATTTTCAGCCATATCTATTCCTCCAATAATTTTTGGAAATGTTCAACTAATTCAACAATAGTAAAAGGTAATCCTTGAACTTTGTTATATTGTAAATATTTAAATTCCGGATTTGTCATACGGAGATAATTGGCAAATTGTCCCATGTTATTTTCACAAACAACAATTTTATCAAACTTACTAAGTACTTCAGCAGTATTTTCAGGTAAAGGTTTAATATAATTAAAATGCGCAAGACTAATCTTTTTACCATCATCCTGCAACTGATTAACTGCAGTAATCAGGTGACCATAAGTTCCGCCCCATCCAACAACTAATAAGCTTCCGGAATCTTCGCCTTCCACTTCAAGTTTAGGGATAAATTGATTAACGCGTTGAACTTTCTCTTCACGTATGTTAACCATTTTTTGGTGGTTCAGCGGATCGTGCGAAACAGAACCCTTAAGTTCATCTTTTTCAAGGCCTCCTACGCGATGTTCCAATCCTTTAGTACCGGGTATGGCCCATGTACGAGCTAATTTTTCCACCTCACGTGCATAAGGTTTCCAGTCTTCTTTAACTTCTTTTACAATTGGAGGTTCTACGGATGGATAATCGGCCATGTTAGGTATTTTCCATGGTTCGGAACCATTGGCAATAAATCCGTCAGTTAGTAAAATAACTGGAGTCATATGTTCAACGGCAATCTTAGCTGCAACAAACGCGTAATGGAAACAATTTGATGGAGAGCTTGCAGCAATAACCACTACCGGGCTTTCGCCATTTCTTCCATACAGTGCTTGCATTAAATCCGACTGTTCCGGCTTTGTTGGCAGCCCTGTTGATGGTCCACCACGCTGCACATCCACAATTACTAAAGGCAGCTCAGTCATTACAGCTAAACCAATAGCCTCTGACTTGAGTGCTAAACCAGGACCCGAAGTTGTTGTAACCGCAAGATTCCCGGCAAAACTTGCGCCAATAGATGTACATATTCCTGCTATTTCATCCTCGGCCTGAAATGTTTTTACACCTAAATCTTTTCGTTCAGATAATTCTTGTAAGATTTCTGTTGCCGGGGTAATAGGATAAGAACCACAAAATAATTTCAGGTTCGCCTTTTCTGCTGCAGCAATAAATCCCCATGCGGTTGCAATATTACCATTAATATTTCGGTAAGTCCCTTTGTCAATTTCTGCAGGGCTTACATTATAAGAAGGAGTCATATGCTCCTTTGTTTCGGCATAATTATAACCTGCGTGAAGCACCTTTTTGTTGGCTTCAATAACTAAAGGTTTCTTTTTAAATTTCTTTTCAAAAAAGTCCTCAGTATAATTTAATGGTCTATCAAATATCCAAAAAACCATTCCTAAGGCAAACATATTTTTGCTCCTTAAAATACTTTTAGGATCGAGTCCCATATCTTTCAGGGCTTCTTTTGTCAAGGAAGAGATGGGAGCTTTAATGATATTAAAACGATCAAGCTTATCTTCCTTGATAGGGTCATCCGTTTTGTATCCGGCTTTTTTAAGGCCTCTTTCATCAAAACTATCATCATCAAGAATAATTGTACCACCATCCTTAACCCACTTAGCATTAGCTTTAAGTGCTGCAGGGTTCATTGCTACTAAGATATCAGCATAATCGCCTGGAGTTTTAACTTTTGTTTTTCCAACGTGAACCTGGAATCCGGAAACACCGCCAATAGTTCCTTGAGGAGCTCTAATTTCGGCCGGATAATCAGGGAATGTTGATAAATCATTACCAATAAACGCTGAGGTATCTGAAAACAATGTTCCGGTAAGTTGCATGCCATCGCCTGAGTCTCCGGAAAACCGAATTACGACATCTTCTTTTTCAATGGCATCTGCTTTTTTACTCATAATAATTAAATTTAGTAGATTATATTTAACAGACGTTTACAAAATGTAAATGCATATAAAACAGGCATCCTGTTTCATATGCATTTTCGAAATTTTTTACTATACTATTATCGTTTGTATCTATAATAATAGAATTAAATTAATTCTTTTACAAAATTAAGTAATGTTAATTAATTATTAATTATTTTTCAGTTAATTTTTCCTTTAAAAAATATGATTTTTCTCATTATTTTATGCGTAATTTGTTTGAACTAAAAAACGTTACTAATCAATTAATTACAACTAACAAAATGGCATTAATAAAAACAGTAAGAGGTTTCAGGCCTCAATTTGGCAAAAATTGTTTTCTGGCGGATAATTCAACCATTGTTGGTGATGTTATTGTGGGTGACCATTGCAGTTTTTGGTTTAATTCAGTGATAAGAGGGGATGTAAATTCAATCCGGATAGGGAACAAAGTAAACATCCAGGATGGTACGGTTCTTCATTGTTTATATGAGAAGTCTACTATTAATATTGGGAGTAATGTTTCCATAGGCCATAATGTAATTATTCATGGAGCAACCATTCAGGACAACGTTCTCATTGGTATGGGTGCAATAATAATGGATGATGCAGATATTGGTAAAAATTCAATAATAGCAGCAGGAGCAATTGTTTTGAATGGAACTAAAGTTGAATCCGGCAGTATTTATGGAGGCGTACCGGCTAAAAGAATAAAATCCGTTAATCAGGAACAAACCAAGGAGATGATAGAAAAAATTGCTAATAATTATTTAATGTATGCTAAATGGTATGACGAGTAATTATATCAGTTTCAAAGTATAATTCTTTTTGGTTAGCTTTTTCAGGAAATTATTTAAAACCTTGATATTCCCGTTTGTATAAAATTCATAAATTAACTTTCCTCTATTCTGTTGAGTTAATAAGTTTTCCTTTTTTAAAACATTATACGTTTGTTTTGCTACTGCAGGTGCTGGATCTAAAATTTTTACCTGTGAGGGTAATATCTTCTCCAGAACAGGCATTAAAAATGGATAATGAGTACACCCTAAAACCAAATGGTCAATATTCTTTTCGATAAATGGATTGATTAATTTTTTAAGATGCTTTTCGGTTTCTTTTTCATAGATAAGCGCATTTTCAACAATATCAACTAATTTTTCACCTACTTTAATATTAACGCTTACATCTTTGGCAAATCGGTCGGTAGTTTCACGGTATAATCTGCCATTAAAAGTACCTTCAGTTGCTAACACGCCAATACTTTTTGTTTTTGATTCTAACGAAGCAGGCTTTATAGCAGGCTCCATACCAATAAAAGGCATTTTGTATTTTACTCTTAAAAAATCAATGGCTGCTGCTGTTGCGGTATTACATGCCACAACAATAATTTTACATTGTCTTTCAATAAGAAAATCCACATTTTTTTGAGCTAAGTCTATAATTTCTTGCTCTTTCTTGGCTCCATAGGGACAGTTTGCACTATCAGCATAATAAATAACAGACTCGTCAGGTAAAATTTCAACAATCTCTTTCCACACGGATAGTCCACCAACTCCTGAATCAAAAACACCTATCGGGCGTGAATCACTCATTTTATTTCGATAGTATAAAAAGACCATCTTTAACGTTAAAGATGGTCATGAAATTTTACAGAAATAAATTAATCAATTCCCAGTTCTTCTTTAACTAAAGGGAGAATATCAATGCTTTGTTCGGAAAAGTAAACAACACTTCCTGCTGTAATATCAAACACATAGGTAAAACCATTTGCTTTAGCTACTTTTTCAATAGCTTTTTCGGCTTTTTCCATAATGGGTTGAAACAATTCTCTCTCCTGTTCTTGTAAGTCCTGTTGAGCAGTAGATTGAAACTCCTGAATGCGACGTTGCATTTCCTGAATTTCAGTTTCTTTGGACTGACGAACTAATTCTGAATATGTTTCCTGTTTTTCCAAATAAGTATTAACTTTATTTTGGTATTCGAGCTGCATGGTTTCCATTTCTTGCTGGAGCATTCTGCTATAATTCTCTAACTCGGCTCTGGCACTATCTCTTTCAGGCATTAATGATAGCAACTCATTGGAATTGATATGTCCAAATTTATATTCTCCTTTCTGTGCATAAGCTCCAGAAAATGAAAACATAACAATTACTAATAATATTCCTAAATACTTTTTCATAAGTTCTTCTTTTTAAGTTATATTCAAATTTATAAAATTAATTTTTATACCCTAATTTTTCAAGTACTTCGTCACTTTTATCATATTTTGGATCAGTAAATAAAACATTAGAGTTTGTAGCTGTATCAAAGATAATGGCATAATTTCCTGATTGAGCAATATCCTGAATAACAGTATACACCTCATTCTGAATCGGTTTTATCAGTTCTTCACGTTTTTTAAATAATTCTCCGTTTGTGCCAAAATATTTCCGTTGTAAATCTTTTACTTCCTTTTCTGCATTATTTATCTCTGCTTCTCTCTGTTTTATCATTTCATCGGTTAATAAAACTTTTTCCGCTTGAAAATCCTTATACATCCTGTCTATATTCTCATATTCTTCCTCAATTTCTTTCTGCCATACATTGGATAAATCGTTCAATTTATCCTGAGCTGCTTTATAAGAAGGAATATTGCTTAAAATATATTCTGTATCAACGTATGCAAATTTCTGGCCAAAAATAAAATTCGGCACAACAAAAAGCAAAATAAAAAATACAAACCGTTTCATAATCGAAGATTTGGTAGATTAAAATTGCTGTCCTATAACAAAGTGAAACTGACTTCCATTTGCATCTTCGTTTCCTGGGATGTTATCAAATCCATACCCCCAGTCAACACCCAGTAAACCAAACATAGGGAGAAATGCTCGTAAACCAATTCCTGCTGACCTTTTAATTTTGAATGGATTATAATCCTTAATATCTGACCATGCATTACCTCCTTCAACAAAAGCAAGCAAATAAACAGTAGCCTGTGGTTTTAAAGCTACAGGATAACGTAATTCGAAATTAATTTTCTCGTAAACATTCCCTGCATCTTTTCCGTTTCTGTCCACAGGGGTTAGCGACCCATTTTCATAACCTCTTAAAGCGATGGTTTCAACGCCATACAAACTATATCCAGAAAGACCATCACCTCCCATATTAAATCTTCCAAAAGGAGTATAACCAATATCTTTATTGTAATAACCGAGATAACCAAACTCTGTATTAGTTGCTAATACCAAATCATCCCAGACTCTTAAATACCAGGCTCCTTTATATTTCCATTTATGATACTCTACCCAATTAAATTTACGCAGATTTACTTCCTCTTCAATAGCATTGCTAATTAAAACATCTTTTTCTTCCTGGGCATATGTATCCCAGTCATCATAATCATTCGGCACCTCATTTACAATTTGTCCACGCTCAACATTTGACAAACTCCAAAAGTTATCTTCTTTAAACAATGAATAAGGAGGGGTAAATTGTAATGATAATGAAAAGGACGAACCTGACCGTGGATAAATAGCCTGATCGGTTGAATTTCTTGCAAAGGTTGTAGTTAAACTAAGGTTATTTGCATCTCCATTATTAATAATAAATCCTCCCCAATCATTTAAAATAAATCTTTGAAATGATATTGAGTTTGACACCGTAAAATAATCATCAGGCCATTTTAACCTTTGACCCAGACCTACTGAGGCTCCAAAGATTTTCAAATATTCTTCACCTACCTGATAGAAATAATTGGTGGTTTTTTGAACACTATAATAAGCAGACACGGAGAAAGAGTTAGGTTTTTTGCCTCCAAACCAAGGTTCTACAAAATTAAAACTATAGGCTGAATAATATTGCCCATTGGTTTGAGCTCTTAAACTTAACGTTTGCCCATCGCCTGAGGGGATAGGCCTCCATGCACCTTTTTCAAATATTTTACGGGCCGAGAAGTTACTAAATCTTAGTCCCAGGGTACCAACAAACATTCCTGCACCCCATCCTCCTGAAACTTCGAGCTGGTCAGTAGATTTCTCCACTACGGAATAATCTAAATCTACGGTTCCTTCAGCTTGATTAATATTGGTAGGCTCAATACCAAACTGTTCCGGATCGAAATAATCCAACTGAGCCAATTGCCTTTGCGAACGCATAATATCGCTTTTACTAAACAACTCACCCGGACGAGTGTATAATTCTCTTCGGATAACATGTTCGTTTGTTTTCGTATTTCCGGCAATGTTAATTTTGCTTAAACGAACCCGTTTCCCTTCCTGGATACGTAACTGAATATCTACAGAATCATTTTCAACTTTTTGTATCGATGGATTAGCATTAAAAAACAAATATCCATTGTCCAGATACAGGTTACTTACTGCATCTTCGTCAATATTTAATCGTTCATTAAGCATTTCAATATCAAAGGGATCGCCTTTTTTTATTTTTAATATGGAATTCAACATAGGAGTTGAATATATGGTGTTTCCAACCCAGTCAATTTTACGAAAGAAATATTGATTTCCCTCGTTTATCTCAATATCAATTGCTATTCTTTTTTCATTTACTTTATAAATACTATCTCTAACTATTTCTGCATCTCTATACCCTTGAGCATTGTACTCAGCTATAATTTTTTCTTTATCTTCTTCATATAAATCAGGAATAAACTTGGAAGGTTTAAAAAAGTTAAGATTAACTTTTTTGGTTTCGTCCATAGCTCTTCGCAGCTTACCATCTGTAAATACTGTATTACCAATAAAATTAATATCCTTAATTTTTATTTTTTTTCTCGGGTCAATTTGAATTTTTAATTTAACATTATTCGATTGAGTGGTATCATCAATCTGAACAATATCGACACTAGCATTTGAATACTTTTTCTCTTTCAGATAATCTAAAATAGTGCTTTCTGCTCTATTTATAAGATTTTCGGTTACCTGCACTCCTCTCTTAAGTTCCAGTTTCTCACGAATATCCTTTTCAAAAGATTTCTTCACACCATTAATTTCTAATTCCGAGAGTCTGTTTCTTTCCATTAAAAATATCTCAAGACTTATACTATCACGTACCACATCGGTAATTGATATTTTTACATCTGAGAAGAGCCCCTGAGTCCACAATTTCTGAATAGCATCGGTAATATCATCGCCAGGAACAGTAATTTCCTGCCCCACATTTAATCCAGAAAGATTGACAAGAATATTCTTATCCAGATATTTAATTCCGGCAACTGATATCTCTTTTATAATATATTCTTCAGGGTTTTCATAATTAGCAATGGGTAATGAAGAATAATTAATTTCCTGGGCTACTATTTGTATACTTAAAAATGAAAGAATTATAACAGGTAAAATCTTTTTTAACATTCTATCTCAACAGTTTTAATTTAATTAATTTTTTATTTGTTCACTTGTTTTACCAAAACGCCGTTCTCTTTTCTGATAATCTATTATTGCACTATATAAATCTACCTTTCTAAAGTCTGGCCATAAAACGTCGGTAAAAAATAATTCAGTATAAGCAATCTGCCAGAGTAAAAAATTACTAATTCTGCACTCCCCGCTTGTTCTAATAAGTAAGTCAGGTTCCGGCATCCCGCTTGTATTTAAATAATTTTCAAAATATTGATTATCAATACGTTCAATATTAATTTCTTGTATTTTATTCTCTTTTAAAATATTTTTAACAGCATTTAGAATTTCCCATCTGGCACTATAATTAAGTGCCAAAACTAATGATAATCCTGTATTTTCTGCTGTTTTCTTTTTAATTTCCTGCAAGTTCTTATTTACATCTTTTGGCAGATCCTCAATGTCGCCAATAGTTAATAAACGAACATTATTTTTAATTAGTGTATCGGTTTCCGCATTAATTGTAGCAACTAAAAGAGACATTAAAGCATCTACTTCCTGTTTCGGTCTGTTCCAGTTTTCGGTAGAAAAGGCATATAGGGTAAGATATTGAACTCCCAGCTCTCCGGCACCTTCAACGGTTTCTTTTACAGCTTTCACTCCGTTCTTATGCCCGAAAATCCTTGTGTTTCCTTTCTTTTGCGCCCATCTGCCATTTCCATCCATAATAATAGCAATATGTGCTGGTACCTTTTTACTATCAATCTTTTCCTTTAAATCCATTGCTCAATCAATCATAAGTCGGACAATCAATCCTATCTCTAAAAATTTTATAGGTGAAGAAAACGCTAAAAAATGAATACCAGTCATCATTATGTATAACTGGTGTGTTCACCTCGTCCTGGATATTTATTACTCCATCTATTTCATCATTAAATGTTTTACTGTAACTCCATTCAACACCTAAAGTTAAGCGCTCAAAGATATTATATTTAATTCCTAATCCAAAAGGAATTGTAACT
>JAWLEM010000050.1:0-13951 GCA_041686115.1 Bacteroidales bacterium | reverse complement strand
ATATTTACCCATCCCATAAAAACCAGCAGCAGATACATTACTACAGTTAGCCAGTCAATATTAGCCCATATGTTAATCCTTCTTCTCATCTACATTCATTAAGTTTGCATTTAAAACATAATCTTCCCACCAGGGTATAGAGATAGAATCGGTTAAATATTTTTCGATCATTAACCTGGCTGTCGGGGCAGCCCATGTACTTCCAAACCCCCCATTTTCAATATATACTGCCAAAGCAATTTTTGGGTTGTCTTTAGGTGCAAAAGCAATAAATATCGAATGGTCTTCGCCATGAGGATTTTCTGCTGTTCCGGTTTTCCCGCAAACAACAATATCTTTCAAACTGGCGCTCCTTGCTGTACTTCCACTACCAGCCTCTCCATTTACTGCCAGGTCCATGCCGTCAATAACAATTTCAAAATAGCTCGAATCAATTAACGTATAATTTTTATTTTTAAACCGGGAGTCCAACTCGAAATCACCTTCAATTTCTTTTACAATATGTGGCGTGTAATAATAGCCCCTGTTAGCTATTGTAGCAGTCATGTTGGCCATCTGAAGCGGAGTTGTACCTAATTCTCCCTGGCCTATAGCCAATGAGAGCACTGTTAGCGAACGCCAGCCTCTTTCGCCATATATACGATTATAAAGTTCATTTGAAGGAACGATTCCACGCAACTCATTCGTAAAGTCCGTATTTAACTTTTGCCCAAAACCAAATGAAGTAATGTATTCTCTCCATTTATCAAATGACTCCTGAATTGATTCATATTTTTGATTGTCGAGAATATTCCTAAAAACATTGCAATAATAAGTATTACAAGACACCTGTATGGATTGCACTAAATTTGTTGGAGATTTATGAATATGACATCCAACCCTGGTATTTCTGGCATAATAGGCTCCGTTACAATCGTATTTAGTATTTGGAAATAATACATTTTCCTGCAATCCTATAAGTGCATTAATTACTTTAAATGTAGATCCCGGAGGATATTGAGCCATTAAAGCCCTGTTAAATAAAGGCTTTAGTGTATCAAACATCAATCCTGCATAATTTATTGTCCTTTTCCTGCCAACAAGAAGTTCGGGATTATAGGATGGAGTAGAAACCAGTGCCAGTATTTCACCAGTTGAAGGTTCAATAGCAACGATACTGCCAATTTTATTAATCATTAATTTTTCTCCATATGCCTGCAAATCAGCATCAATTGTAGATATAATATTCGATCCTACTTGAGCTTTTTTATCGAGCTTGCCATCGGCATAAGGGCCTTTTATCCTGTTGTGAACATCAACCAGATAAACATTTACACCCTTTTGCCCCCTGATAGATTCTTCATACGATTGTTCGATTCCACTAATACCAATATAATCTCCGGATTTATAATAAGGATCGCTTTCAATTATTCTATCGTTTACCTCACCAACATAACCTAAAACATGAGCTGCAACATCTGATGTATATTTTCTAAGTGTTCGTGCCTGAACAAAAAATCCGGGAAATTTATAGAGTTTTTCCTGCAAATGCGCATATGTTTTTGATGATACTTGTTTTAAAAAAATAGAGGGTTTGTATCTTGAGTATTCTTTTGCTTTTTGAATAGACTCTTTTACATATTTCCTGTCAATATCAAGTATCTGACAAAATTCTGTTGTATCAAATGGTTTTAATTGCAGTGGATTAACCATTAAATCGTAAGCTGCTTCATTATAAACCAACAATTTACCTTCTCTGTCGTAAATTAATCCGCGTGCAGGGTATTGAGTTACATACCTTAAAACATTATTGCTGGCTGATAGTTTGTAGGTAGGATCAACTACCTGAAGTACAAATAACCTGGTAACATAAACCAGGCCAACAATAATGATCAGCAAAGTAATAATATATTTTCTGCCAGCAAATGAATCCACAAATATTATGTTTTAAAATCTTTTTGTATCTCTTCGGTAAAAATATTGCCCGATTAAAATTAAAAATATGGAAAAAATAGAGCTTAATATTGCCCTAGTCATTGTTGCGAAAAAATCAGAAAACCTGAAAACTTCGATATAAAATAAAAACAAATGATGAGCAAAAACCAGGATAGCAGTGTATTTCAAAAACCAACTACCTCCGTAATATTTTAATTGCGGATATGTTTCAGATTCATATCCATCGCGTGGTGCAATAATTTCAAGAACAAAAGGCCTAAGGAAAGCCATAAAAACTGTAGCTGAACTATGCATTCCAATGGTATGAGAAAAAATATCTATTGTTATTCCCATTATAAAAGCCAAAACAAGCAATAACCATTTCGGGATTTCAAAAGGCAGAGTTAAAATAAAAACAACATAAATATATGGATTAATATAACCGCTGAATTGTATATTATTAAGTATAAATACCTGCAAGAATACAAGTAATATAAAGTTAAAAAGATATTTTGGTACGGTTTTAATCATATTCTTCGGCTTGTTGCTCTAATTTTAGTTTTTCTTTTTGTGTTAAGTTGCCAATGATATTTACATTATTTAGCTTTTTAAATTCGGTTGATAATTTTACATAAATGGTATAAAAGCTTCCGCTTTTTTCTTCAAAATGATCAATATAGCCAATTAAAACACCTTCTGGATATATGGATGAAAATCCGCTTGTAATTATTGTATCACCCACTTGTATGTCGGCATGTAAAGGTATTTCGTTTAAAATTGCTGTTTGGTAATCTTTCCCATCCCAGCTTAAAGATCCAAAATAACCATTCTTTTGAACCTTAGCACTAATTTTAAAATCAAGATTTAAAAGTGAGATTACAGTTGCAAAATTCTGAGATACCCCTTTCACTACACCCACAATACTTCCATTTGTCACAACTGCCATTTCAGATTTTATGCCTTGTTTTTCTCCCTTGTCTAAAGTAATAAAATTATGTTTTTTATTTACCGAATTGTTTACTACGTTAGCAGGCGTGTAAAAATATCGCTGATTATAAATGGTATCATTTACATTTCGAAAAAATATATCATCAGATTTATAGGTCGACTCAATAATATTCAATAAGCGGGTATTCTCTTCAACCAATTGTTGATTTTCTTCCTGCAAAGAAAAGTATTGCTTTAGATTAGTAAGTCTCTGATGATAATTTCCTGACAATTGTCTGGTAAAATTAACAAACCTGGCACGTTGAAAATTATTATTGTTAACCAGCAAAGAAAAAGAAAATATCTCGATAAGAATAAATAATAGTAAAAAATGTATTCGTAATAAAAAATTTAACAAACTTCTCATATTATTCTCATCTTATCACATTGATATTTATTTATCTCATTAGAAATGAAAATTTATCAACATTTTTTAAAGCAATGCCCGTGCCTCTTGCAACAGCGTGCAATGGATCTTCGGCCACATAAAAATTAATACCTATTTTATCTGTCAGTCTTTTATCTAAACCTCTCATCAAAGCTCCGCCTCCTGCCAGATATATCCCATCATTTACAACATCGGCATATAGTTCCGGCGGGGTTTGTTCCAGCACACTTAAAATAGCTGTCTCCACTTTAGAAATAGATTTATCAAGACAATGAGCTATTTCCTGGTACGAGATTGGTATTTCAACTGGCATTGCTGTCATTAAGTTAGGCCCTCGTACAATATAATCTTCCGGTGGATTTTCCAATTCGGGTAAACATGAACCCACATTAATTTTAATCTCTTCGGCTGTTCGTTCTCCAATTTTTATATTATGCTGATGACGCATATAAGCCTGAATATCGGCAGTAAAAGCATCGCCAGCAATACGAATTGATTTATTACAAACAATTCCACCGAGTGCAATTACAGCAACTTCTGTGGTTCCCCCTCCAATATCAACAACCATGCTACCTTTCGGTTCTTCAACATCGATTCCCATTCCTATTGCTGCTGCCATAGGCTCATAAATCATAAATACATCTCGACCACCGGCATGTTCAGAAGAGTCTCTTACTGCACGCATTTCAACTTCTGTACTACCTGAAGGGATACAAACCACCATGCGTAATGATGGAGCAAACATTTGTGGTTTCCTGTTAATCATCTTTATCATACCACGGATCATTTGCTCTGCTGCATTAAAATCGGCAATTACACCATCTTTTAAAGGGCGAATGGTTCGGATATTAATATGTGTTTTCCCATGCATTTGACGCGCCTTTTTCCCAATAGCAACAAGTTTCCCTGTGCTCTGTTCAACAGCTACTATAGATGGTTCATCCACTACAATTTTATCATTATGAATAATTATGGTATTAGCTGTTCCTAAATCAATAGCTAACTCCTGAGTAAAAAAAGAAAACAATCCCATTATGTGTTATGTATTTAAAATTTGTTTATATGCGTTTTAATGTTTAAAATGTCTCACTCCTGTAAACACCATTGCCATTTGGTGATCATTACAATAATCAATTGATTCCTGATCGCGAACAGAACCTCCGGGTTGTATTACAGCTGATATTCCTGCTTGATCAGCAATTTCAACCGAATCGGCAAAAGGAAAAAAAGCATCCGATGCCATAACTGCTCCATTTAAATCAAATTTAAAATTTCCGGCTTTTGTAATGGCTTGTTTCAAAGCATCAATTCTTGATGTTTGTCCTACACCACTGGCACAAAGTTGTTTATTTTTAACCAGGACAATCGTATTCGATTTTGAATGTTTAACAATTTTATTCGCGAACAATAAATCATTAACTTCCTGCTGTGATGGTGATTTTTTTGTTACTATCTTTAAATCTTCAGGTGTTTCAATATTCAAATCTTTATCCTGTACAAGCGCTCCATTTAACATGGAACGATACTGAGTCTTAGGAAAATCAGAAATTTTTTGTATTAAAATAATTCGATTTTTTTTCGATTTCAATATCTCGAGTGCTTCAATATCATACGAAGGTGCAATAATTACTTCAAAGAATATTTTATTGATCTCATTAGCTGTTTCTTGATCAATGTTTCTATTCGTAATTAAAATACCCCCAAAAGCCGAAACAGGATCACCGGCCAGTGCATCCTTCCAGGCATCAGTTAACTGATCTCTTGATGCAATACCACAAGCATTATTATGTTTTAAAATGGCAAAAGTTGTTTTATCAAACTCAGCTATAAGCTGAACTGCAGCTTCAATATCTAATAAGTTATTATAAGAAATTTGTTTGCCATGCAATTGATCAAACACATCTGTTAAGTTGCCAAAATAAAAACCTTTTTGATGCGGATTCTCTCCATATCGAAGTTCGTTCGACTGAATTATGCTTTGCTTAAAAACCGGCAAATTATAATCGCTGTTAAAATAACTAAAAATAGCTGTGTCGTAGTGCGATGAAACATTAAATGCCTTTAGGGCAAAAAACTTCCTGTCCTGAATGGATGTTTCGCCATTCTTATTATTTAGCAATATCATTAAATCGTTATACTGATCTTTGGATGGAACAATTAACGTGTCCTTAAAATTTTTAGCTGTGGCACGAATTAATGCAATACCTCCTATATCAATTTTCTCAATAATCTCCTGCTCCGATACAGCTGATGCAACTGTTTGTTCGAAAGGATATAAATCAACAATAACAAGGTCTATTTCTGGTATTCCATACTTGTCAAGCTGATTTTTATCTGAATCATTATTGCGGCGGGCTAATATTCCACCAAAAACTTTAGGATGTAGTGTTTTTACCCTGCCTCCCAAGATCGATGGGTAATCAGTCAATTCTTCAACAGCTGTAACTTGTACACCTTCCTTTTCTATAAATTCCTTTGTACCACCGGTAGAGTATATGGTAACATTTAACTCTTTTAATCTTTGAATGATCGGCTCCAAATTACTTTTATCATACACTGAAATTAATGCCGATTTTATTCGCTTTAATTCGTTCATTTACATACTTTTGTTAAATTCTGACAAAAATAGTTAAAAATTATCTATTTTCTTTGTTTTTATAATAGATAAGTTGGCAAATATTTGCAGATAATCTGCATGGTTAAACTAATCTTATAATTGTTCGAAAATATAAATAATAGTGTAAAAAAAAAATTTGGGTATGTATATTTGTTAAATTCTTTTTAAACGTTTTTTTCCGTAATCATATGTTATATATTATTCTATTAAAAGAAAGTTTCCTTTTTGCCTTTAATGCACTTAAAGTAAACAGGCTAAGAACCCTATTGACATTATTGGGTATAACAATAGGAATATTTGCCATTATATCAGTTTTTACTGTTGTCGATTCATTAGAGCAAAATATAAAAACCAGTCTGTCATCATTGGGCGATGATGTAGTATATGTTCAAAAATGGCCATGGGCTCCACCTCCTGGTGAAGAATATGCATGGTGGGAATATTTAAACCGCCCGATACCCTCACTAAAAGAATATGAGCATATAAAAAAACGTTCAGAAAAAGCACAGCATGTTAATTTTGCCGTTTCTACCATGCGAAAGGTTAAATATAAAAACCTTACCGCAAGTGATGTAATTATTTGGGCAAATACACATGAATTTGAAAAAATTCGTGCTTTTGAACTTGAAAGTGGACGTTATTTTACTCCGCTCGAATCGGCTGCAGGGAGAAACATTTGCTTAATTGGCGACCAGATAACAAGTGATCTTTTTAGAGGAATTGACCCAATAGGAAAAGAAATAAAAATACAAGGCAGAAAAATAACAGTTGTTGGAAAAATTAAGAAAGAAGGGAAAGATATCCTCAATACCGGCGGCAGTCTCGATGAAATGATTGTTTTACCTGTAAATTTTGCTAAAACTTTAATCGATATAAAAAGTGATAATGCCAATCCGATGATTATGGTTAAAGCAAAAGATGGCGTTTCAATTGCTGAATTTAAAGATGAACTACGAAGCATTTTACGATCTGTTCGCACAATACATCCACAGGAGAAAGATAATTTTGCATTAAATCAATCCAGCATATTAGATAGTACGCTAAAAAGTATTTTTGGTGTGATTAATATAGCCGGATGGCTCATTGGAGGATTCTCAATTTTAGTTGGAGGCTTTGGGATTGCAAATATTATGTTTGTTTCCGTTAAAGAAAGAACAAACTTAATAGGCATTCAGAAAGCATTGGGAGCAAAACGACTCTTTATATTATTCCAGTTTCTTTTCGAATCCGTAATTTTATCAATGGTTGGAGGCATATTGGGTTTATTTCTGATATACATAGGAAGCCTTTTTGCCAATTCGCAAACCGACCTTACCATTTCGCTAACTTTTGGAAATATTCTTTTAGGATTAACGATTTCTATTGTGATAGGTATTGTATCAGGATTTGCTCCTGCAAGGTCTGCGTCTCAACTCAATCCGGTGGAAGCAATCAATACAACATTTTAACATAATTTTAAGATGCAATTATCCGAATTTAACGTATGATTCACTATATTTACACCTAATTATTAAATTTTTAACTCAAAAAACCTGAATTATGATGAAAAAAGTATTGGGATTATTAATCGTTGCAGGATTGATGTTTTCATGTGGTACGAAAGAAAAAAAGAATGATGAAAAAAGTACAGAAAAAGAATCTGCAGCCTTATCAGTAGATAATATTATGGCAGATATCGAAACTTATATCGATAAAGATGTAGTAGTAAAAGGCCTGGTAAACCATGTTTGTGCGCATGGAGGAAAAAGAATGTTTATTCTGGGCGAAGACCCTGATGTAGCTTTAAGAGTTACTCCGGACAATAACCTTGGTGTTTTTGAAAAAGAACTGGAAGGAAGCACGGTTATCATAAAAGGAGTTCTAAAAGAACTCATTATAAACCAGGAATATATTGATCAGTTAGAAAAAGAAATTGCTGAGGGTGTAGATAACGAAGCACTTCATGATCATTCGGGCGGAGATCATGATGAAGATGAAGAAGCAGAAGTTGATAGTTCAAAAATAAAGCAGGTTGAGCAAATGAAAGCCGACATTGCCGAATCAGAAAAAGGATTTGTTGCTCAATACTGGATTGAAGCAAGCAAAGTAGAAGTAAAGGAATATAGCCACGAAGAAAAAGCAGAGTCGGAAGAGGATGCAGAAGAACATGACCACGATCATGATCATGACCACGAAGATGGGCACTCGCATTAATCAATGATTATTCTGATTTCCAAATCAAAAATTTAAATATTAAGTTTGTCCGAAGATTATATAATTTTCGGACATTTTTTATCATCAATCATTATCCGGCATGAAACTAAGAAAACTAAACAGAGCTCTACATCGCGATTTAGGTTATATTTTCTTTGCAATGACTATAATTTATGGACTGTCTGGAATAGCTCTAAATCATATCGACGACTGGAACCCAAATTATGTAATTAAAACGAAAGAAATAAAAGTACAGCATACTCCATTAAATCATGATCAGCTAAACCGGCAGGATATCGTTGGTTTATTAAAAGAATACACGTCAGGAGAGCAATATAAGAACCATTATTTCCCATCAGAAAATCAATTAAAAATTTTTATCAAAGATGGCAGTGTAGATATCAACACAGAAACAGGCAAGGGAATTATCGAAACATCAAAGCGGCGCCCTGTATTTCATCTGGTGAATTATTTACATTACAATCCAAAAAAGTGGTGGACTATTTTTTCGGATATTTATGCAGGAGGTTTAATATTATTGGCTATTACAGGGTTATTTATTTTAAAGGGCAAAAATGGAATTACAAATCGTGGCGCATGGCTAACAACAATTGGTATAATAATTCCGATTATATTTTTACTGCTTTACTACTGGAAAATCCTTTAAAAAAAATTAAAAAACACTTTTCCTATCATCAAGTAGATAAATAGCCCCATAATATCATTTACTGTAGTTATAAATGGCCCGGTTGCCAATGCAGGGTCAATATCGAACTTCTCAAGGATCATAGGCACAAAGGTACCAAACATGGATGCAAAAATAATTACTGAAAATAATGCAGTACTTACTGTAATTGTTAAAGCAAACGAATCGCTGAAAACAAAATTATAACCAAAAATTACGATCGATAAAACAATTCCATTTAATGTTGCAACTCCAAGCTCTTTAAATAATTTTCGCCCAATACTTTCAAATCCCATTGAATTACTTGCCAATGCTTGTACTATAATAGATGAAGACTGAACGCCAACATTACCTCCCATCGCAGCAATAAGCGGAATAAAAAAAGCCATTTGAGGGAATAAGCCCAATTCTACTTCGTAACTACCCATTACTAAAGCTGCCAATATTCCACCAAACAAGCCAATAAAGAGCCACGGTATTCGCGCTCGAGTAAGTACCCAGGCACTATCACTCGACTCAACGTCCTGTGTAATACCCGAAACTAACTGATAATCACGTTCAGCTTCTTCACGAATCACATCCACCACATCGTCGATAGTAATGCGCCCAATAAGCCTGTTTAGAGCATCAACAACAGGCAATGCAACTAAATCGTACTTATTCATTATGTGCGCAACCTCTTCAGATGGTGTATCAGCTTTTACTGCTATAACATCTTCATTAATTATATTTTTAATTTTGGTGGCTGTTGGTGTTAGCAATAGTTTTTTTAATGATAAAGTTCCCTTTAAAACCTTGTTATCATCTATAACATAAACATAGTATACTTCATCAACATTTTCGGCTTGTTTACGCATTTCTTTAAGACAGGTGGTAATGCTCCAGTTTTCGTTAACGGTAATTAACTCCTTAGCCATTAAACCACCGGCAGAATCCTCATCGTAATTCAACAGGTCAACAATATCGCCGGCCTGTTCAAGGTTATCAATAAAAGATAATACTTCTTCCTGCTTATCTTCCGAGAATTCACCAATCACATCGGCAGCGTCGTCGGAATCCAATTTATCAATAAATTCGGCAATAGCCTGGCTGGGTAATACTTTTAAAAACCGCTCACGGTCGTCTTCTTCCAACTCAACCAAAACATCAGCTGCCTTTTCTCCATCAAGCATCACATGCAAAAACCTTGCTTCATCAATACTTAACTCATCATAAATTTCAGCAATATCTGCCGGATGAAGGTCTTTTATCAGTTTAAAAGCTTCAGTCTCCTGATCACTTGTGATAAAATTTTTCAGTTCATCAATAAACTCTTTGGTCAATTCAAATTGCATAACCTTATATTTTAATTTTAACCCTGTTTTAATCTTTCATCCACAAGATTTGTCAGCAAAATAAAATCGTCAACATTTAACTGCTCAGGACGTTTAGTTAAAATCTCATGGTCAATTTGTAAATTTACTAAAATAGTTTTTAATGAGTTGCGTAAAGTTTTCCTTCGCTGGTTAAAACCTGTTTTTACAATACGAAAAAATAAGGCTTCGTCACAATTCAACACTTTTCTGTTATTTCTTTTTAAATGAATAACGGCAGAATTAACCTTGGGTGGAGGGTCAAACACTTTTGGGCCAACAGTAAAAAGATATTTGATATCGTAAAATGCCTGAAGCAAAACACTTAATATTCCGTATGTTTTATTGCCATGATTTGATTTTATCCTGTCGGCAACTTCTTTTTGTATCATGCACACCACATCGCCTACAAGGTTACGATGCTCGAGCACCTTAAAAAATATCTGGCTCGAAATGTTGTAGGGAAAATTCCCAATGATGGTTATCGGTTGATGAAAAAAATCAGTCAAACTTATTTTTAGAAAATCTTTATAAATCAGTTTATCAGCCAATGAAGGGTATGTTGACTTTAAAAAATCATACGATTCAATATCAACTTCTATAGCATAAAAATCAATATCAGGAATATTGATTAGTTGACTGGTTAAAATTCCTGTTCCCGGGCCTATCTCCAAAACGGTGTCCGATTTGCACTGTTCAATTGCTTTAACAATTTTCGTGGCAATATTTTTATCCTTCAGGAAATGTTGTCCAAGGTGTTTTTTGGGGCGTACAAAGCTCATGTAATTATATTAAAAGTTGTCAGGATGTAAAGTTCTAAAATCTTAATTCAAAATCAAATATACAATATATAGAAAAACACTGTTGTCCGATAAAAATATTGAATCCATTCTGAAACCTTGATTTTATTTACCATTTATCAATTTCCTATTTCAGGGGCTTTGCCCCGGACTCCACATACTTTCTTGTCTTGAAACAAGAAAGTACGCAAAGAAATTCAAGGCTGCGCCCGCCTCACTCGAAAAACTACGCGATGTGAGCTAAAAAATCTAAACTTGCACTTCCCTCCGGTCAGTGGTTGCCTTCGGCGAGCTCGCACAAAACGCTCGGTTCGAACAGCAGATTTTTTTTAACGCTCACTGTGCTTGTTTTTCGGCTCACCGGACAATGCCAATCCGAAAACGAATCGTCAAACAAAAAAATAATCAGATTAGCCCCGGGTTTCAACCCGGGGTAAAAGGCTCCGCCACCAATCCTGCGGCAAGCACCGCAGGCCATTCTTTGCAGGTAACAAACATGCCGCGGAATATTGAAATCATAATACACACCCGGATCTGAAGCCTTGATTTTATTTATTTTTTATCGGACAATAATGATAGAAAAATTTAAAATAATTTTTCATACCAAATGTATTGGTTAAAACTTGGTATATTTGACAGGGAAATCTTTTTCAGAATGAATAAAAAAATCCTTAAATATGCTATTAGTGTTATCATTATCGTTCTTTCATATGGTTTTATTTATCATAAACTAAAAAATTACGAAGCCCTAAAAAATTTTACAGTACAGGATTTTAAGATCACACGGGACCAATTGAAATTAATAATTATAGCATTCGCCGGGATGATTTTAAACTGGAGTATCGAAGCAATAAAATGGAAATTACTGATTAAACAAATCACAACCATCCGGTTTTTAAAATCATTACAAATAATTATTACCAGCATTACCATTGGGATTTTCACACCAAACAGAATTGGTGAACTAGCCGGAAGAGCTTATTTTCTTAAAAAAGGCAAAAGAACTTATGGCTTGTTAGCAGCAGGCATCGGAAGTTTCGCCCAACTAACCGTTACTGTTATAATGGGATTAATTGGGTTTACTCTTTTTTTGCTCTATTTTCCGGATAAAATCCATATCAACTCTCTATTTAATGAGTTCTCTGCACTTTTAATTTTAATTTTTGCACTCGTTTTATTATGGTGTTTTTTTAATGTTCAGAAAATAAAACCACTGCTTTTAAAAATTCCTTATCTGAAAAAAAAATCAGAGCAAATTCATTTCTTATCGCTTCAATCAAAAAATTCTTTAATTACCATATTACTTTACAGCTTTTTACGATATTTTATTTTCTCTTTACAATTTTATTTATTGCTTTTAATTTTTGATGTTCAAATCCGGTTTTTAGAAAGCTTTGTAGCAATTACCCTTACCTATTTATTTATGGCCGTAATTCCTACCACAACATTAGCCGAATTAGGCGTAAGAGGTTCATTAGCCATTTTTTTTGTTGGAATGTTTACCCAGCATATTCCCGGAATTATCCTGGCAACTATCTTTATTTGGATTATTAACCTGGCAATACCAGCTATTGCAGGTGCACCCTTTTTATTGTTTCAACAAAAATAATTTATATATTTGTTCCTTAATCGGATATTAACATCTTATTTTCTTATTTATGCAAGAAAACAGATTACTCAAAACAGCGCTAATCCTTAGTATTATTACTATTGTTTATAATATAGCAGAAGGAATTGTATCGGTCTATTTTGGAATAGACGATGATTCATTATCACTTTTAGGATTTGGGTCCGATAGTTTTGTAGAAGTAATTTCGGGAATTGGAATTGCACATATGGTTTTACGTATGCGGTATTCAAAAGTCCAGCAACGCGATAAGTTTGAAAAAACGGCACTTAGAGTTACCGGTGTTAGTTTTTATATTTTAACAGCAGGGATTATTATTGGTTCAGTATTTAATATAATCCAGAATAATAAACCTGTAACTACGCTTCCTGGGTTAATTATAGCAAGTTTATCAATACTTACCATGTATTTTTTAATGAGTGCTAAACTAAAAATTGGCAGAAAATTAAATTCCGATGCCATTATTGCCGATGCCAATTGCACAAAATCCTGCTTATATTTATCGGTTGTTTTATTGGTTTCGAGTGGTTTATATATGATTTTCAGAGTTGGATATATCGATATATTAGGTTCTTTAGCCATAGCCTGGTTTGCATTTAAAGAAGGCAGAGAAGCTTTTGAAAAATCAAACAGCAACCAATTAAATTGTTGTGGAGATGATAATTTTTGTCAAAAACAAGATTAAATTTTAAACATTTTGCATCCTTTTTATGTTTAAAGGATAAAATAGTGAATTGGAAAATATAAAAGCTTAAGCGTGCTTCGGGGTAAAGGGTTAATAACAAGGTAATTTTTCTCATAATCATTTTCTTTAACACTCCGGAGCCGCTTATTTTTAAAAAATGGAGGTTATATGTCTTATTATATCAACAAAACATTACATACAGATTTTAATTCAGCAGTTACAAAAGTAAAAGATGCCTTACAGGAAGAAGGTTTTGGTATATTATCGGAAATTGATGTTAATGAAACTTTGAAAAAAAAGCTGGATATTGATTTTAGAAAATACAAAATACTGGGAGCCTGCAATCCACCCAATGCGCACAAAGCATTGCTAAGCGAACCTAATGTTGGTACAATGCTACCCTGCAATGTTATAGTACAGGAAATTGAAAATAGTAAAATTGAAATTGCGGCCGTTAATCCACAAGCATCTATGATGGCCATTGAAAATGATGAATTACAAAAAATTGCAGGAAACATTAAAGAAAAACTAGAAAAAGCAATCCAATCACTTTAGCCTAAAAAACAAATCTTATGCTTTACTTAAAGCTTTTACTATTTGCAGTTGCAATAACTGCAATAATAATGGTTATATACGCTATAAAACGCAAACAAAAAAATAATACTGATTTTAGCGTAGAAACAGATCCCGAAAAATATAAAAA
>JAWLEM010000049.1:0-14081 GCA_041686115.1 Bacteroidales bacterium | reverse complement strand
TGAATCGTATTTGAATAACTACGGCCAAAAGTATTCCTGTGGCCATTTTCCTCAATCGTTTGAGTATTCAACAGTAGGAGGCTGGGTTGCAGCCAAAGGTGCAGGGCAGGCTTCAACAGGATATGGAAAAATTGAGCATATGGTTTTATCTGTTCGTGTAGTAACTCCAAAAGGAATTATCGAAACAAAAACATATCCTGCAAGTGCTCAGGGATGGGATTTACATCAACTTTTTTTTGGTTCGGAAGGTACTCTGGGAGTAATAACGCAGGTTACCATGAAAATACGTAAATACAGGCCAAATCAGACGAAACACGCTTCGTTTGTTTTTAAAAATTTTGAGTCGGCAGTTGCAGCTATGCGAACAGTAATGCAGAGTGGAGTAGGGGTTCCACATTTATTTCGTATATCCGACCCTGAGGAAACAGATATTGCCTTTAAAACTCAACATTTTGAAGGTACTTTTGCCGATCAGTTTCTGAGTTATATGGGATACAAATCTCACAGCCGCTGTTTAATGTTTGTTTCGGTTGAAGGAAGTTCTGAATATACAAAGCAGGTAATATCATCGATTAAAAAGATTGCTAAAAAACATAAAGCTTTTAATATAGGTGCAAAACCTACACGGAAATGGCTTGAACAAAGATATTCGAGCGCTTATTTGCGCGATCCGTTAATGGATTTAGGCATAATGACTGATACGCTTGAAACGGCTGTAATGTGGAATAATTTACTCCCTTTGTGGAATGCCGTGCGAAGATATCTGAAAAGCCGTAAAAAAACAGTAGCCATGGTTCATATTTCTCATGTGTATGAAAATGGAGCCAATTTGTATTTTACCTTTTTAAGCCCGATGAAAAAAGGAGATGAACTTGAAGATTATACTCAATATCATAAAGGAATTATTGAAACTATTCGTGCAAATAACGGATCTTTATCTCATCATCATGGCGTTGGACGAACCTTAGCACCATGGATGGAAGAAGAATTGGGAAATGAAAATGTACAATTAATGCAAGCCATTAAAAACCATTTGGACCCCAATGGAATAATGAATCCAGGAAATACTTTGGGCCTGAAACCATAGTTGTTATGTTATCCTTCGTCACCCTTCGTCAAGCCTGCCCGTCCGGCAGGCGGGCTCAGGATGACATTAGGCTCAGGATGACATTAGGCTCAGGATGACATTAGGCTCAGGATGACATTAAGCTCAGGATAATAGTGGTAATTAAAATAAATGATTGATTTTATTATTAATGAATACGAAAGAAAAGAAATACGTTGTTGTTATAGATGCCGGTACACAATCGATTCGTGCAGCAATCATCGACCTGAAAGGAAATATTTGTGCTATTGAGCGTACCGAAATTGATCCATATTTTTCTGATCAGCCGGGATTTGCCGAACAGGACCCTGAATATTTGTGGGATAAACTGTGTGAAACAACCCTACGTTTATTAAAAAATCTTTCGATTGATATGTCCCTTATTCAGGGATTGTCGATCACAACACAACGTGGTTCAGTTGTAAACCTGGATGAAGATGGTAAACCATTGCGTCCTGCTATTATTTGGTTAGATCAGCGTAAAGCAAAAGTTGATGATTGGCCTAAGGGTATCGTGAAAAAGGGATTACAGCTTATTAATATGTATGAATCACTGACACATGCCATTAAAGATGGAGAATCAAACTGGATCAGGCAAAATCAACCTGAAATCTGGAAAAAAACACATAAATATGTTTTTCTATCGGCTTTCTTTAATTTTCGTTTAACCGGGAAATTTATTGACTCCATTGGCAGTACGGTTGGCTACATGCCTTTCGATTACAAAAAGCAACAATGGTCAAAGCCTGGTTCTATAAACACTAAACTTTTTCCGGTTGAACGCGAAAAACTGGTTGATTTGGTCAAACCTTCAGAATTGTTAGGTTACATTACATCCGAAGCTTCAAAACAAACGGGCTTACCTAAAGGCTTACCTATAATAGCCGCCGCTGCCGATAAAGCATGCGAGGTTTTGGGGTCGGGTTGTATTACACCCGAAACTGCCTGCCTTAGTTATGGAACCACAGCAACCATCGAAACAGTAAATCAGAAATATGTTGAAGTCATTAAGTTTTTCCCATCTTATCCAAGCGCTATTCCCAATCATTTCAATACCGAAGTAATGATTTACCGGGGGTACTGGATGATAAACTGGTTTAAGAAAGAGTTTGGGCACCGTGAGATTGAGTTGTCTAAAAAATCAGGAAAAACTCCGGAAGAGCTTTTTGATGACATGATTCGTGATATCCCGCCCGGCTCCATGGGATTAACACTGCAACCTTACTGGTCGCCAGGAGTAAAAATACCCGGACATGAAGCCAAAGGTGCGGTGATTGGATTTGGCGATGTCCACACACGGGCTCATCTGTATCGTTCCATTTTGGAAGGATTAACTTATGCATTAAAAGATGGCGCTTTATTAACTCAAAAACGTACCGGCGTAAAAATTGAGAAACTACGCGTTTCGGGTGGCGGCTCGCAAAGTAAAAATGCATTACAAATTACTGCCGATATTTTTGATATGCCGGTAGAAAAGCCACATACGTATGAAACATCTGCATTAGGAGCAGCCATAAATTGTGCTGTAGGACTTAATTTATATTCAGATTTTCAAACCGCTATTGATAATATGTGCAGAGTTGGTGAGACCTATTTCCCAAAACCAGAGAACCGTGATATCTATAAAAGACTTTTTAATAAAGTTTATAAAAAGATGTATAAACAATTAAAACCATTGTATCAGGATATCAGAGATATCACAGATTACCCGAAAAAAGAGTTATAATTCAAGTTCAACGGACATTTTTAACCTGTCTGCCGAAGGCAGTCCTGTCCGTTGACATTTTAATCTTTTTTGTTGTTAATCAAAAATTATAAAAAAATTTCTACTTTGTGCGATTCCTCCGGAATCGTTGGTTTATACTGCTAAATTATTCTCTATAAACATGAGATACCTCCGGTATCTTTTTAAGATTATTGCTATTTTAGTTTATTTTAATTAGTATTGAACCAAACCATGAGGGTTTGAATGTTTATAAATTTGATGTGGTATTGACTTGGAATCGTCCGTTAGGACATTCCAACGTCAAAACACTAAACCTTACTAATTCTACGATAAATCCATTTAAAAATTTCCATTACCAGAATCATAGGAATAGCAAAAACCAGTATTTCTGCCCACTCTACAATGGTTATGGGTTCTGTGCGTAAAATATTCTGCATGAAAGGAATTTGCATACTGGCAATGTGAATTAATTGTGCAGCTAAAATTCCAAAAACCAATATAAGGTTCCGTTTCAGAGGTATTTTAAAGACAGAGGTAATTTCTGAACGAGCATTGAAAGCATGGAAGTTTTGCATAAATACCATCAATAACAGCACCATATTACGAGCATGGATTTCATTCATTTGCAGGGAGTTAATTAACCAAAACCAAACGCCAAAAACAATTCCACCCATGGTAAGTCCTGCAATAATGGTTTGTTTAATCATTAAAGGATTAAAAATCTTTTCATCGGGATTTCGTGGTTTTCGTTTCATTGCCAGTGGTTCACCACCTTCGAAAGCGAGAGCCACATCCTGAATTCCGTTGGTTACCAGGTTAAGCCATAACAACTGAACAGCAAGCAAGGGCAGGGGTAACCCCGCAAAAATCGAAGCAATAAAAAGGATGACCTCAGCTGCTCCGGTAGAAATAAGCAAGTAAATTACTTTGCGCACATTATCATAAGCAAAACGGCCTTCTTCAACACCGGCAACAATGGATGAAAAGTTATCATCAATAACAATCATTTGCCCTACTTCTTTGGCTACATCGGTTCCTGAACCCATAGCTACGCCAATGTTGGCACGTTTCAGTGCTGGTGCATCATTAACACCATCACCAGTGACGGCAACAAATTCGCCATGGCGAATGAGTACATCCACAATTTCCATTTTTTGCGAAGGTGAAATACGCGCAAATACTTTGCCCGAAAGGACTAATTTTTTGTAAGCCGGGCAATCTGCAGGACAGGCATCTTCGAGCATCTGCCCTGTAACCACTTGCTCATCTTCTTCAATGATTCCCAGCTCACGGGCAATGGTCCCGGCGGTTGAAGGATGGTCGCCTGTAATCATCATTACTTTTATGCCTGCTTTTTTGCATTTATCCACAGAATCTTTTGCTTCGGGCCTTAACGGGTCAATAAAGCTTACCAGTCCGTAAAAGGTAAGTTCAGGAATATCTTCATTTTTGTATTCATTCTGTTTGTTAAAATCAGGATATTCGCCACTGGCAAAGGCTAAAACACGGTAGCCTTTTTCTGCAAGCGCTTCGGCCTGTTGCAAAATTTGTTCTTTTTTTAGTTCAACGGTATTATCTCCATCTGCCATGTTATTACAGAAATCCAGAATCGTTTCTGTCGCTCCCTTAACACTGATTAAAGTTGTACCCTCTTTTTCATAAAATGCTGCCGAAAATTTTCTCTCTGATTCGTACGGTATTTTATCTTTAAGCTTAAATTCTCCACGAATATCTTCAGGATTTGCTCCTAACTTATAGCTCATCCCCAACAGGGCAATATCCATGGCATCACCATAATGCTCCCATTTATCACCTTCTTTGGTTAATGTAGCTTCATTCGACAGTACTGCTATTTGATTTAACAAGTCAACATGAGTGTTTTGCCCATATTTAATGGACTGATTTTGTTCGTTTTCTTTAGATACTTCCCCGTTGCCATTGTATCCTTCGCCTGAAATGTTAAATGTTGATCCATTGGGTAGTGTAATTTTTTTAGCGGTTTGCTGATTTACAGTCAACGTTCCGGTTTTGTCGCTGGCAATAATGGTGCAGCTTCCCAGGCTTTCAACAGCAGTAAGTTTGCGTACAATCACATTGCGTTTAGCCATCCGCTTGGTGGCAATGGAGAGCGCAACGGTGAGGGCCACCGGCAATCCTTCAGGAATGGCAGAAACAGCTAATGCTACGACAAAGAAGAAGATAGCAGCAAAATCCATCCCGTTTATTCGCAAAATAATGGCCAGAAAAATACTCAATGCAACCACCGCATAACTGATTTGGCGTGTGAACTTTTCCATCCGTAATACCAGTGGTGGTTTTGCCGAATCTGATTCGGTAACATCTTTGGCTATTTGCCCAACCTGTGTATAAACTCCGGTGGATACCACAATACCTACAGCACGTCCTGACATTACGGTTGCTCCTGCATAAGCCATATTGGTTCTTTCACTCACACGGGTGTCCTTTTTTAGGGTGCCTGTGCTCTTTTTAGCAGCTACCGATTCTCCGGTAAGGAAACTTTCATCAACAGCCAGATTTGAAGCTTCTATCAGGCGCATATCGGCTGGCACCTTAAGTCCCGATTCCAATAAAACAATATCGCCGGGAACAAGGTTTTTTGAATCCACATCCTGGTCTTTTTTGTTTCGTTTTACCCGTGCACTTATTTTAAGCAAATTTTGTAAACTTTGTGCACTCTTTGCGGCATTGTATTCCTGGTATGCACCTAATCCGCTATTAATCAATATAACTAAAAAAATGAAGGCAGCATCTTTTGCTTCGCCAATAGCAATGGAAGCAATAGCTGCAGCTAAAAGAATAAATATAAGTGGATTAATAAGCTGGTGTAGAATGATTTGCAACAATGTTACCGGTTTTGCCGGAGGCAATGCATTTTTGCCATAAAAGTTCAGTCGTTCAGTTACCTCCTCGGAATCTAAACCATCTTTAGATGAATCCAGTTTTTTGAATACTTCATCCAGTTCGAGTGAGTACCATTTTTCTTTTTGTATGCTCGATTCCGGCTTCTGTCCTTGGGTAATTGTTTCTTTTTTCATGGCAGCGGTTTGGGATTTTTAAGATTATTCACAAAATTAGCTAAAGTAACTTATTTAAGCTATTTACAAGAGTGACTTTTTTCTGGGACGCAGAAATCTGCATTATCTTTTCTCTACAATATCTCTTCCAAAAGGAGTTAACGCCAGTGATGCTAATTTAAAATGTTGGTTACCGAACGGGATACCTATAATTGTTATGTAAAGGATGACTCCAAAAACCAGATGTGTAAGAGCAATCCAGATACCACCAATAAAAATCCAGAGAATATTAAAAATGATATACAAGCAACCACTCGACCGCTCGTGTTGAACGGTTGTCCTGCCAAATGGCCATAACGCCAGTAACCCGATTTTAAGGGTTTGTAGCCCAAACGGAATACCAATAATAGTAATCATTAAAATCAAACTGCTAATAAAATATTCTATAGCAGTAATAATTCCACCTAATATTAACCAAAGAATGTTTCCTAAAAATCTCATAATGTTCAATTATTAAATTTGTCTGATATCGATTAAAAATACAAAAAATCCAGACAAATAGATGGTAAAATTAGATTTTTGTAAGCAGCATTTAAATTTTTTGATCGTCGTTTAAGCGAAGAACAAAAAATTTGTATTATGTGGAAAAATTACATTAAAACAACCATTCGTAACTTATACAGATCGGGTAAAGTTACAATCATTAATTTTATTGGTTTAACCATTGCCTTTACCATATGCTTGTTAATCATTATGTTTGTTTATCAGCAACTTACTTTTGATAAATTTAACGATCATTATAATGATATTTATCGGTTGGAACATAAAGACTGGTCATTACTAGCCAGTGGTGTTGCCCCTCATGTAAAACAAAATTTTCCTGAAATTGATTATACAACCCGGATTGGCTTTTCGTGGGGAAATAATGTGTTAAATTTCGAGAATAATTTATTTACCGTAGATCATTTTGTTTTTACTGATAATGATTTCTTTAATATTTTTTCATTAAAAATTCTATCAAATAATCAAAAAGAATTGTTGAGCCAGCCTTACTCAATGGTTTTATCCGAATCGTATGCTCATAAGATATTTGGAGACACAGATCCAATAGGCAAAACGATAAAATATAATAATCAGCATATTTTTACGGTTACCGGCATAATTGAAGAACGTGATGATTTTCATATTCAATATGATGTAATTGTTGATTTTGAATCACTTAAAGATATTCGTGGTGGTGGAGATGAATCATATTTACATAGCCTGGGGCCTCAAAACTACCTGGTTTATGTTTTATTAAATTCTAATATTAGCACGAATCAACTGGAAGATAAGATCAATAAATATTTTATTGGTAAAAAAGGTGGTTGGACAGAAGAAGATCCACCTCAATTTTGGCTTCGAGAATTCTCTGATATTTATTTGAACAGTGACATTCAATATGAAATGGGATGTGTGCATGGTAACAAAAAATTAGTTGGGGCTTTTGGAATAGTAGCTTTTATTGTATTAATTATTGCCGGTATTAATTATGTTAATATTACTACGGCACGCGGAATGTCGAGATTCAAAGAAGTTAGCGTAAGAAAAATAGTCGGATCAGGCAGAAGCAAAGTATTTGTCCAATTTATTTTTGAATCTGTAACTCTAGCTTTATTAGCAGCTTTGGCAAGTTTACTTTTGGTTTATTTTATTTCTGATGAAATATTTATGTACTTATCAGATAAAGGGATGAACCTTCGTGAATTTCCTGTTGAAATAATCATCAGTTTATTCGGTGTAGCAATAATTACTGGTATTGTGGCTGGATTTTATCCTTCTTCATATATGGCTTCTGTTTCGCCGCTTACTATTTTTAAAACCACCCAATCTGGAATTAAAAAGAACACCTTAAAGCAAGTACTGATTGTTTTGCAGTTCACCATTTCTGTTGTTTTAATTATAGGGGCTATTGTTGTTAATAAGCAATATGTTTTTATGAAAAATACCCGGTTAGGTTTTAATCCTGAGCAAATCATAGTTTTACACATCCCTAAAGATGTGATAAAACAAAAAGATGCTATAAAAACCCGTTTGATGCAGTATCCGGATATATTAAAAACATCATACTCACAGCAGGTGCCTGGGAATATTCGACATACTGCAACTTATGTAGATGAAGATATCCATGAATCATATCGTGTTCAACCTACTGATCCGGATTATGCAGATTTGTTGGAAATAGAGTTTATTGAGGGCCGAAATCATGATTGGAACAGGCCAACCGATAAGGAGGAGAAATGGGTGATTAACGAAACAGCCATGAAAAAATTTCAAATTCCGCCTGATTCGGTAATAGGATACCAGTTGAAAGGCTGGGATGGTACACCCAGAACAGTTATTGGCGTGATGAAAGATTTTCATTTTAATTCTTTACATAAAAAAATTGTACCGCTGGTTTTTATTTGGTCTGACTGGACTCCAAAATTGAATATAAAAGTTCGGGCTCAAAACATTACCGAGACAGTTAAGTATATTCAGAATGTATATAATGATTTTGCACCAGGACACCCCTTCGAATATACTTTTATTGATGATGAATTTGAATCAAATTATAACAAAGAAGAGAAACTTGGTAAAATATTTTCTGTTTTTGCATTTCTGGCTATTCTAATTGGTGCAATAGGAATGTATGGACTTGCATCCTATATGGCAAAACAGAATATGCGTCAAATTAGTATCCGTAAAGTATACGGAGCAACCATTAAGGATATTTTAACAAAGTTTTCAAAAGAGTTTATTTATTTAGTGCTTATTGCCAATGTGATTGCATGGCCGTTAGCTTACTATTTAATGACTCTCTGGCTCGAAAAATTTCCATATAGAACCAGTTTGAGCTTGTGGATCTTTATAATATCAGGGATCGTTAGTATAAGTATCTCATTACTAACAGTTATTTTTAATACTTACATTACAGCAAATAAAAATCCGGCAGAAGTGTTACGTTATGAATAGTTAGTATATAATTGAAAAATATTTAAAATGACTTGGTAGTCACATTCGTTTAATTTAACTTTGTGACCACTAAGTCATTTTTTATTATGTCGACAAAAACCTTTTATAATTTACCAGTTCAAAAGCAAAACCGAATTATTGAAGAATGCTTCAAAGAGTTTGCTTTGCATGATTACCAACAAGCATCTGTAACACGAATAGTCAAAAAACTAGGTATAGCTAAAGGCAGTATCTTTCAGTATTTTGGCAGCAAAAAAGAACTTTACAAGTTTTTGATTAACTATGCAGGCCAAAAAAAGCTTGAAGTATCGAAAAAAATGTTGGAAAGTGAAATAGATGATTTTTTTGAATGGTATAAAAAAGTTTACTCTTACGGAATTAAGTTTGATTTGAAATATCCGTTATATAGTGGTTTCTTATACAATGTAGTACGCGAAAGGAATTATGAAGATGTTGAAGCATTCCGGATTGACAGTAAAACCCAGGTCTTTGAATTTATAGAGTCTGTATTAAAGGAGCAGCAGTTAAAAGGTAAAATCAGAACAGATATCAGCATAAATGCTTTAGCTTTTATTTTTTACCAGGCTCATACCGGAGTTTTTGATTACCTAGCGTATGTTCATAAAGTTGATTTTAGAGAAAATATAAAGCAGGGAAAACCATTATTCTCTGTTACCGAAGAACAAATTAATGAATTGCTCGATGAATTTACAAGTATTTTAAAATCCGGAATGCAAAAGCAACAACAATGATAAAAGTAGAAGGTTTAAGATATACTTACCAAATAAACAATACGCCAACAATTAAAGGTTTATCTTTTAATATCGGTGAAGGCGAGATCTTTGGGTTCCTTGGCCCTAGTGGAGCAGGCAAAAGCACTACCCAGAATATTTTAACCAGGCTGTTAAGAAACTATAGTGGGCACATTTCTATTTTAAATAAAGAATTAAACACATGGAACAACAGCTACTACGAGCACATAGGAGTTGGATTTGAGCTGCCTAACCATTATCTGAAACTAACTGCAAAGGAGAATCTCGAATTTTTTAGCACTTTTTATAAAAGGGAAGTTAAAAAACCAGCTGAACTTTTGGGTTTAGTTGGACTGGAAAATGATGCAGATAAAAAAGTATCGGAATTTTCAAAAGGAATGAAAATGCGATTAAACTTTGTCCGGGCATTTATGCATAATCCTGAGATTGTATTTTTTGATGAACCAACATCGGGTTTAGATCCGGTTAATGCCAAATTAATAAAAGATATCATTCTTGACTTAAAAGCCCGGGGCAAAACCATTTTTGTTACTACTCACAATATGTACGATGCCGATAAATTATGCGATAGGGTGGCTTTTATTATCGATGGTGAAATTAAATTGATTGACCAGCCCAAAAAATTGAAGTTGGAATACGGACAACGAAAAGTCAGAGTCGAATACACTAATGGACAAACTTTTACAAAGGAATTCGCGCTTGACTTTTTAGGCGAAAATTCTGAGTTTTTATCATTAATTAAAAATGAACGAATCGATTCCATTCATACAGAGGAAGCAACCCTGGAAGACGTTTTTATTAAAGTAACCGGCAGAAATCTTGTTTAATAACCTTTCTATGAAGACATTATTTAAAATAATTAAATGGGATTTTGTATTGCAATGGCGATACAACATTGTTACTATTGCCTTGATAATATCAGCATTGTACGTTTTGCTGCTTAAATCTATACCCAATGTTGACATAGATCAGCTGGTAATTTTGCTGGTACTCTCAGACCCGGTGATGTTTGGTGTATTGTTTATTGGTGTTTTGGTTTTGTACGAAAAAGATAATAATACTTTAAGTGCACTAATAGCATCTCCCTTAACTGCATCACAATATTTATGGTCAAAAGCAATTTCGCTGACAGCTATTGCTGTTCCCATAGCGCTGGCAATTTCAATTGTAGGCCATGGTTTAAAATTGAACTATATCCATTTATTGTTATCTGTAATATTAACATCTATTGCATTTGTATTTCTCGGATTTATTGTAGTGTCTAAAGTAAACGGATTTAATCAATATATCATTAAATTTGTTTTGTTTACCCTGCCTGTTTCAATACCTATGCTGGGGTTATTTAATATTTTACATTCCGATCTTTATTATCTGATTCCTACGCATGCAACTATTTTATTGCTAAAATCAGCACTTAATTATAATATTTCATTGGGACAATCAATTTATGCCATAGTTTATTTAATATTTTGGTTAATTATTGCTTACTATTTTGCAGTAAAAGCATACGAAAAAAATCTATTAAACGGAAAACACGCATGAATAAAGTAATTTCACTAGCCATAAATGATTTGCGGAATATTTTTCGTGATGATATTTTGAAATATTTTTTTCTGGCAGTTCCTTTATTATTTATTATTATGCTTGTTTTTGCTGTGCCTGTGTTAATTAGCGAATTTCCAATTGTTGCCGATTATACCAGTATCTTGATTTCGTTTTTTGCTTTGGAATTTCCTATGATTATTGGCTTTGTAATATCGTTTATGATGCTTGTCGAAAAGGATGAACGTGTTTTTACAGCATTGCGTGTAATGCCATTATCGTTATTTCAGTTTTTATTTTATCGGCTGTTCTTTTCAGTTTTTTTTACGTTCATTTTTGTTTTTATCATGTTATATCTGAATAATTTGTATGTATTAACTATTAATCAGATACTTATAAGTTCGTTTTTGTTCTCATTAATCACACCAATTGTTATTTTAATGGAAGTTTGCTTTGCGGGAAATAAAGTAACTGGTTTTACTATGTTTAAAGGGTTAAATTTTATTTTTATGATACCAGTCGCAAGCTACTTTATAACAGCAAAATGGAAGATAGCAATAGGAGTAATTCCAAGTTACTGGCCTATGAATACTTTATACTCTTTTTTGAATAATCAAATAAATTATCTTGAGATAGTTATTTCTGCGCTTTATTCTATTTTAATTATTTTTATTTTAAGTATCATATTTAAAAGAAAAGTTTATCATTTACAATAAGTTTACGTCAGCCAATAGTCTACACAACCTTACTATACATTCAATATTTCTCCTTCAGATTTTGCAATTACAACGGCTCCACAGCTGTCTCCCCACACATTGGTTGCTGTTCTGAACATATCCAGTAATCGGTCAACCGGAAGAATTAAAGCCAACAATTCGAGGGGTAATCCAAGAACTTCTAAAATAATTGTAATAATAACCAGGCTTGCCATGGGCACACCCGCTGTTCCAATACTTGACATCAATGCTGTAATTAATATTAAAATTTGTTCTTTGATGCCCAAATCAACTCCTTTTGCTTGTGCAATAAACATTACAACGGCTGCTATATAAATGGCTGTACCATCCATATTAACTGTAGCTCCAATGGGTAAAGTAAAATTGGTGATTTTATGCGACACTCCCGACTTCTCATTCGTTTCCTTCATGTTAAGGGGTAATGAAGCTGCTGATGATGCTGTTGAGAATGCCGTTATTAAGGTTGTTTTTACATTGCTTAAATGCTTAAATGGCTTTGCTTTGCCAATAAATCGGGTGATCAGCGGTAATGTTATAAACGAATGTATTAATATGCCTGCGATTACAGTTAACATAAACGTTCCTAACTTAGCAACCATATTACCAAAGTCTTCTTGCTCTGCAACAACTTTTACTATCAATCCAAATATACCAAACGGAGCAAGTTTTATAACAAACATGGTTATTTTCATAAATAACTCAAATGTTGCGCTGAAAAAATCAGAAAGGATTAAATTGTTTTTTTTATCTAGTTTACTGATATATATTCCTGCTAAAATGGCAAAGAAGATAACAGCTAAAAAATCATTGGTTGCCATAGCCTGAAAGATATTTTCAGGAACAATATTTATAAAGATATCCGATAATGCAGGCCTTTCAATACTTATCGTTTCGTCAATAGAAATTGATGTAATATCCATACCAACACCAGGTTTGATCAAATTTACCAAAAACAGTCCTGTGGTAATTGCAAAAACACTTGTCATTAAATAATAGCCGATGGTTTTTAATCCGAGTTTTCCAAAATTGCCATCGCCACCAATATTTGCAATACCTGAAATTATGGAACTTAAAACTAAAGGGATAACGATCATTTTAAGCATGCGAAGGAATATATCGCCCATCCAGGATACATATTGAACCTGGTCCTTTAGAAAAATACCAAATAAGATTGCAATGATGAAAGCAATTAAGATCTGCCAGTGTAATGCAAGTTTTTTCATAAAATGATTAATTTCATTTAACAGAGCGTAAAAATAATAAAATGTATTGCTTTAGACTCAAAATAGAGAGGAAGTTTAATGAATTAATCAATTTTAAACTGAAAAACTTATATTTTGGAGACTTTATTATTTAATACGACTGGCTTCATTTTATTCAAATATGCAATTCTACGGAAGATAAGATTAAACTAAAATAGCATTTATGGAGACAGCAAATTAAATAGGAGCTATCTGAAAGGAATAATTCATTTAACCATGTCATTGTAATTAATTTTTTACCACCAGTTTGAATTACAAATGTAACAAAATAACATCATTACAAATGTAAACACAATAACACACAAGGCTGTTTACAAAATTACACAACAATGCAATCTAAAACTGTTTACATAAAGCAAAGTTTGGGATCGATCTTCGAATTAATGTTCTATTTAATTATATAATTCATTATATCAGTTACTTATAAAATTATATTAAAGTAATAATATAATAATTTACATGAAAATTGAAAAATAACTTGACATAAATACGTTTTGAAGTAATAATATTGCTATATATCAGGTAGATACAAACTTTTGTTAAAGTTAAACTAATATAAGTAGAAAGTTTAGATGATGTTTATTTAATTATAAGTAATAATCAATTAGAATACAATACTTTATACACAATATTTGACAAATTAACAGAGATATTTATAAACATAGATTATTATTAAATTACAAATACTTATTTAACTTAATTATATCCTGTTTTATAGTTATTTAAAAGGGGTAATCCTTATTTTATCAATGAGTTGCTACAATACTTTATAAATAGAGTATTTCCATACCTTAACATCTAATATTAGTGGATTACATTAGATTATTAAAAGATTAAATCTCTAAAATTAGACGTATAGTCGAAATTTAATATTTTTTTATTTAGAATACTTAACCCCCATTTCCCA
>JAWLEM010000048.1:0-14139 GCA_041686115.1 Bacteroidales bacterium | reverse complement strand
AAAATGATCATTATTGCTGTTATCATTAATATTAACAGAAACTTTTACATAAACTTCCTTTTTATCCCAGGTGGATACTTTTATGTCATCCGCAAATTTAAATTCAAGAGAAATGTCATCATCAGCAGAAACCGGAAAGGTTTTTTCTACAGTTTTTTGGCTATATACTGTTGTAGAAAAAGTGATTAGCATAGCCAGAACAGATGTAAATACATTGTTTTTCATAATCATTAGATTAAATAATTAATAATAAATTGAAAAATTGGCTGCCCCGGATTGTTAACTATGAAAGCACTTAATAGCTAATTTTATAAAAACAAAAACCTGAATTCATCCGAAGCAGCCTAAAGCAAGTTATTTCTTGCGAAGATAAATATTGTCATTAATGGTTGACAACTTAACATCAACACCTCCACCATTAATTGATCCTTTAATTTTTTGTCCGCCACCAATATAGCTTAAACCATTTTTGGTTTTCTTTTCGAAATCGATATCAAAATTGGTAAAAATCTCGCCATTAATGGTGCTTAACGAAATTTTGGCAGGAGTATTTGATGGCAATGAAATATCAATAATACCATTAATTGTGCTAATTGATACCGGTGCATTTTGGTTCACAGAAGCAAAATTGATATTTATATCTCCATTTGTGGAGTTAAGGACTAGCGGCCCGGTTACATTGGTTAAATCTATACCTTTATTTAAAGTAGATATTTCGATTTCACTACTAAAGTTTTTGACTTGAACAATATCTTTAGCAAAAGCACTCCTGTAGTCAATCTTAACATTTACGCCTTTGGGTACTTTAAAAATATATTTGGCATCCTCCGCTTGTTTACTTGCACCCTGAATTTCTGTAACACCACCCTGATTTTCAATCTGCAATCCGATATCGGTATTATCTGTTGTTCCGGCACCGTATAAAGATTTTAAACCATCGGCTCTTTCCGGCTTTTTGCCAAAACTGGAAGCTTCAATAATTAACTGGTTACCACTGATTCCTTCAATGATTATTTCGCCCACCAGATTTTTTATATCAATCTGATTCGATTGATTTAAATCGTATTTAAATTCCTGAGCAAAGCCTGTGCTTACTCCAAGCACTAAACTTAATGTTATTAAAATAGAACTTATTGTTTTCATGATTTTCTTTTTTTTTGTTTTTCTAATTGTTTTAAAATTGAATTGATTAATTGCCGGCATGCTTTATCATTTGATTTTTATATAAAAACTTTTAAACCTTCCTCTGCCTGTTGTTTAACAACTGGTATTGTATGATCATTTTGCAAAATGTTCTGAAACGCATTTTTAGCTCTTTTATCCTGAATTTGTGTTAAAATGCCTATGAGGGTAATTTGCAGAGCAGGATCTTCTTCATTTTGAAGACTCTCTATCAATACATCCCTAACTTTTTTGTTTTCGGGATACTTAGCTAAAGCATTGGCTGCTGCCATTTTTACATTCACGTTCTCATCATTCATCAATGTACTAATGAGCGTGTTAATCATCTTATCATCAGGTTTAATTTGATCACTTATTGTATTTACAGCTTTTAGCCTTTGGCTTGCAGTTGAATTGGTTAATGACGCCATTGAAAAATTTTGCTGCATTTCATTCAACTCCTGCCTTAATAATGCCATTTCTTCCTGATTGCTATTTCTCAACTGCATTTGTTGCCCTAATAAAAAACCAATGCTAACTAATATAATAGTTGTTGCTGCATATTTCATAAAGTTCCTGACCAAATGCTTCGTTTCACGGTGTTCTTCCTTAGATATTTTATTCCTTTTTAATTGTTTCTTCTCCTGTTCCAGCATAGCATAAAAATTACTTTTCATTTTCTCACTGGGAACTTCATCTTCAATTAATTTTAAATCGTCTTGTAATTGCTTTATTTTCATGTGTTCATCTCGGCATGTTTTGCAAACTAACAAATGTTTCTCAATCTGCTCTTTCATATCTCCGGATATATTTCCATCGATAAAATCGATCATTAGGTTTTGAATATTTCTGCATTCCATAATTTTTTCTTTTAAGCCAATTCAAAATAATATTCTTTCAATTGATGAATAGCCCGGTGTACTTTCACTTTTATTGCAGCAACAGAACTGCCGGTTATAGCAGAGATTTCCTGATATTTAAGGCCTTGAAATTTGCTCAGCTCAATAATTTCCTGTTGTTCAGTAGTAAGCTGGCTTAATGCCTCGTATAAGGTATTTTTTTTAATCTCTAAATCCATCTCTTCAATGGCTGTTTTTTCATCTTTTTCAATATACTCGGGCTCATAAAAATCAGAACTTAAAAATTTATTTTCCTGATAGTGTTTAAAAAGAACATTCCGGGCAATTTGATACATCCATGTTCTGAATTTCCCTTGTTCATTATAGCTTTCGCGATAAGCAATAATGCGTTGAAAAACATTTTGGGTTAAATCATTGCTTAAATCTTTATTTCGCGTAAGTCGTAAAAAAAAGTTATAAAGCTTTATATGGTATTTTTCAAACAATGGCGCCAATGCATCTAAATCACCATTTTTTACTTTTAGCATCAATTTTTCATCATCAAAATGTTCCACTAAATGAAATTTTTAATTCGTTTCTAATATGGTTATCCGGATTCTCGAAAAAGGTTACACAGGTAATTAATTTATTTTTAAAAATACCAAATTAATTTTATTATTAATCTTAATTATTAGATAATTAATGATAAAAATTAAATGGATGGATCTATCGATTTAAATACAAATCCCCGGCTGGAGTAATATTCTAAAATTTCGGGCAAAATCGCCTTTAAATTTTTTTCAGCTTTTTTGTTGTCGTGAAAAACAATGATTGAGCCGGGCCTGGCATGGTTGATAATATTCTTTAAGCATTTTTGCGGGCTTGTTTTGGGATGATAATCATAGCTTAAAACATCCCACATGATAATTTGGTATTCCTTTTTAAGATGTTTTAGCTGTAAAGGAGAAATTTTTCCATAGGGCGGGCGAAATAATTTTGATGAGATAAATTCGGATGCCTTTTTTACATCCGAATAATATTTTTGATTGCCAGACAGCCATCCGTTAAGGTGCGAATAAGAGTGATTACCAACAGCATGGCCTTCATCCACTATCTGTTGATAAAGCTTCGGGTGCTTTTCTACCTGGCACCCCAAACAAAAAAATGTGGCTTTTGCTTGATATTCTTTTAAAACAGAAAGAACCCACGTAGTAATATCCGGTGTGGGCCCATCGTCAAATGTTAGATACAGTTCATTTCCTTTTTCGGCGAAATGCCAGGTTAAATCCCTGAATATTTTAGCGGCAAGGCGCTCTTTGTTTACCATTTAACTATACTGTTGCATATATTCCATAAATTTTTGCTCAATCTGTTTACTTACTTCCTGCTGATTATTTTTTGTTGTAATAGAGTACAATTCCTGTAAAATATACAAATTAAGCTGCAATTCATCGTTAATTCCGCGGCGTCCGCTTGTAAGTTTTGGTTCAAGGCTAAAATAGTAATCCAGTTCTGCTATGGTAATTTCACTTAGCCTTCCTACTAAATCATTAGCCTTTTCTGTTGCTCCTGCATGATAATAGGCTGAGATTACTGTTAGCAAGGTGTTATTAAAAGGTATTTTTTCTTCAGGAAATAATTCCATACACCTGTCTAAAACCATTAATGCCGAATCCTGTTTTCCTTCATCAATTAATTTTTCTGCCAGTCTGCCAAAGCTACTGCGCAGGTTCGAAAACATTCTTACATTATTTTCATCAAGGTAAATATCTCTATCCTCTAATCCTCCCCACCTGAATTTATTCATGATATTATCGAACATCACATCAGAATCAACTTCGCCGCTGGAAAATCTGTCAGACTCTGCTTCAACCGGAACAAGCTGATAAGCTAAACCGTCGACTTTAAAATATTTTTGCAAATTAAAATATTTAGTACTGGTAACTGTCATTGCCCAATAAACAGGCCTTTCCCAGTTATTTGTGGCTAATAAATCCAGAATCATTAAGCCATCTTTATATAAATAGTTTTGGCCTAACTTCCAGTCCATCTCATCTACAATACGATGGTAATAACTTTCATCAATAATTCCCTTTTGGGCAATATTCGCTGAATCGATGGTTAATTTAAATTGCTTTGTTGGCACGTAATTAATTTTTTCATTTCTTACAAAGGGAGAATTTATTTTCGTTTGATCATCATCGCTGGCAACAAAATCTATTACCTGCTTAACTTCTACCGGTTGCCCAACTCTGTCCATCATAGGTAAAATATCTCTGTTTCCTCTATGGATTTTATCATGTGTTAAACTAAAAGGCATCGGATCTGCTTCATATGATTTTCTGCTCATCTGTTCAATATACCATGATGCCCGAAGATAGCTCAGGTTACAAACTTTTATATCGGTTCTTATGCCTTCCACTTCCTGTACATACCAAAGCGGAAAAGTATCGTTATCACCATTGGTAAATATTATGGCATTTTCATTACATGAGTTCAGATAATTGTAGGCCAGATCCCGGGTTGTATATCGGCCAGACCGGTCGTGGTCATCCCAGTTTTCTTTGGCCATAATTCCGGGAACAAAAATTAAAGTCACTAATGTTACCAGAACCGCTGAAAAAGTGGTAGGTAATTTTCTTCTCAGAAAATCGATAATACCGCTCACTCCTATTCCTATCCAGATGGCATAAGCATAAAAAGATCCGGCAAAGGCATAATCGCGCTCACGTGGCTGTATAGGATATTGATTTAAATATACAACAATTGCTAAACCCGTTAGAATAAAAAGCATTAAGACAACAACAAAATCATGTTCGCTTCGCTTGTAATGGAATACCAGGCCTATTAAACCAAGAATAAATGGCAGCATATAATATTTATTTCTTGCAGGATTATTTTTTAGATGTTCGGGCACTTTATCCTGATCACCTAAACGGGCATTATCGATAAATGGAATTCCGCTAATCCAGTTGCCTTTAAGCACACTCCCGTGTCCCTGGATATCATTTTGCCGTCCCGAAAAATTCCACATAAAATATCGCCAATACATATGCCCTACCTGGTATTTAAATAAAAACGCCAGATTGTCACCAAATGACGGTCTTATTCTTTTTTCATTTTCACCACTTCTGTTTTGAATGGTTATATCTTTTCCGTCCAGGTTAACCCATTTTTTATATTCATTAACGTGATTTTGATCGCTACTATACATTCTTGGGAAAAGTGTGGTAAATCGCTCATCATACTGTACCTCCATTTTATAATCAGCGATTTCATATTTACCATCTTTTTTAATATAAACCGGTTTTGTTCTTTTATTCTCTGTCATAGGAGCATCAAAAGTATGCCCGTAAAATAATGGGCGGTCACCATACTGTTCCCTGTTTAAATAATAAAGGAGGTCGAAAACATTATCCGGATTATTCTGGTCCATAGGGGGATCAGCTGATGATCGAATAATAATCATAGCATAAGAAGAATATCCGATAAGAATTACGGTAACTCCCAACAAAATAGTATTCATAACGATCTGCTTTTTCCGCTGTGTATATCGCAAACCCCATACAATTGCACCAATTAAAACAATAGCATAAAAAATTACACCCGAATTATAGGGTAACCCAAATCCATTAACAAATAATAAATCAAACCATGTAGCTACCTTCACTACACCCGGAATAATAACATACATAATAGCTCCGAGTAAAACTCCGGAAATTACCAAGGCATAAAATACACCTTTTTTGGTAACCCTATATTTTTTAAAGTAATAAACAAAAACAATTGCCGGAATTGCCAAAAGGTTAAGTAAGTGAACTCCAATTGATAGTCCCATCAGGTAAGCAATAAGAATAAGCCATCTGTTGGCATATTTTTTATCTGATTCGTTTTCCCATTTTAATATGGCCCAAAAAACCACTGCTGTAAACAATGATGATGTTGCATATACTTCAGCCTCCACTGCCGAAAACCAGAATGTATCTGAAAAGGTATAAGCCAATGCGCCAACCAGTCCACTGCCAATGATGGCCATTATATTTCCGGTTGTAAACTGATTGTCTTTAATATATATTTTCCTAACCAAATGAGTTATTGTCCAAAATAAAAACAGGATTGTAAATGCACTGGCTAATGCCGAGAGTGTATTTACCATTTTGGCTGCATTAGCCGCCTCACTTGTAAAAAGGGTGAAAAATCTTCCTAATATCATAAAAAAGGGTGCTCCGGGGGGATGCCCCACTTCCAGTTTATAAGCTGTAGCTATAAACTCACCGCAATCCCAAAAACTTGCTGTAGGCTCAATGGTTAAAATATAAACAATTGCTGCAACTAAAAAAGTAATCCAACCAACCAGGATGTTATAAAACCGGAAATTTTTCATGTGATTTATCTTTTTATTATCATTTAAATAAAGCTCTAAATTAAATAAATTACACTGTTTCTAACCTAATTAATTCATAAAATTTATAAAATTTTTCACGACTGAAAGGAGTAATTCATCTTTTAACGAAGAAATCACAAACAATTTATTATATCTGTATTTATTATTATTTCTGGTTAAGGTTATTTCCTCTTCAATAAAAAAAACCATGTTTTGAAGTTCTTTCTAATGCATTTTTCTTATTTTCGAAAACACGAATTAAATAAAATGAATCTTAAGAAGATCTTTTTTCCAACATTATTTATTCTTTTGGGGTCAGCCGGCTGTTTTTCTCAAAGCTATCCCGCATTTTATTATCATGATATTGAAATTGATTCTACTGATACCAACAAACTATTCTTACAAATTGATAACGCGAACTTTTTTAAAAACAATGAATATTTTGGCGATATTGCCGAGGGGTATTCATTACTGGGATTTCGTTTAACACCCAAGTTTACTTATATCCCAAATAAAAACATTAAACTGTCAGCCGGCACACAAGTTTTGTCTTACTATGGAAGAGAAAATGAAATTGAAGCCGCCTTGCTTTTATCATTCCAATATCAATTTCATCAAAACATTAGCCTAACCCTTGGAAATATAGATGGAACCTTAAACCATCGATTAATTGAACCATTATTTGATTATGAACGATATTTAAACAAAAACATTGAAAATGGTATTCAGTTTTTATGGAATAGCGAACGCATTTTTGCCGATTTATGGCTCCATTGGGAGCAACAAATATTTCAGGACGATCCGTTTCAGGAAAAATTTAATCTAGGCCTTTCGGCGGATTACACAATTTTTGAACAACAAGATTATTCAATATCTATCCCTTTTCAGAATTTAATACGCCACGAAGGCGGACAAATTAACAGCAATAATGAAGAACCGCTGGTAACTATCTTTAATAATGCTACCGGATTATCTTTAAAAAGACATTTTACAGAAAAATTTATCCACTCATTAAAATTCAGCACCTATGTTGCCAACTATCAGGACCTGTCACCTAATAAACAGCAAATGTTTATCGATGGTACAGCCAGTTATACTACTATTGAATTATATAATAACCATTTTAATTTTTTAGTGGGTTACTGGTATGGGAAACAATTTGTTGCACCTTTAGGCAATCCATTGTTTGAAACCTATTCGCGAACGAAATTTTTTGTTGAAGAGCCGGTCCGCCAATTACTCACCGCAAAATTAAACTACCATAAAAATATTTACAACGGAATATACATGGATGTCCGTTTCGAGCCTTACTTTGATTTGATCAATGGATATTTGGAATATAATTTTGGATTGGTAATTATTTTTAAAGAAAGCTTTTTTCTGAAAAATATGAAATAAAATTATTCCAAAATAAACCTCCACGGTTTATTTTTCCAGATTTCGCCCGCATAATCAATTCCTATCCGTGGAGTTGTATTATATGCCACATCAAATGAGTTAAGATTATTTTCAACCCATAATCTATCAGAAGAAGTCAGATGCACTCCATAAAAAGATTGATCGATATTTAAGTTTTTAGTGATTTTGCCAGGGCCGTTAAAACCCTTAATTCCTCGAATTAAAACAGCCTGAGGAACATTTTCGTTGTGGGTAACAATATTAAGCATCCAGTACATTCCATAAATAAGGTAAACATAAATATACCCTCCCTCATGATACATTATTTCTGTCCGTTTTGTACGGCCTTTACTGGCATGGCAAGCCAAGTCATCCTCACCCCGGTAAGCTTCTACTTCTGTAATTAAATATTTATGAATTGCCCCGTTATTAAATTTTCGCACCAGATTTTTCCCTAGTAAGTCAGGTGCCACTTCCAGCACATCGCGAGTAAAAAAATCTGCTGCCAACCTTGATGTCCTTACCATTGATAACAATTAGTATTCTACTTTATCGTCTTTATTGCTCCATTTTTCGAATGCTTGCATGGCTTCGTTTCGAAGAATCTGAATTGTAGGAATTTTACGCTTTTCTGCCGGCTGATCTAGCTCTTCGTAAATAAAAGAGTCGTCAAAATCGATCTCTTTTGCATCTTTTTTAGTATTCCCAAAATAAACCTTATCAAGGTGTGCCCAGTATATTGCTCCCAGGCACATTGGGCAGGGTTCGCAAGATGAATAAATTTCGCAACCGGTTAAATCAAAAGTTCCGAGCTTTTGAGCCGCTTCACGAATAGCATTAATCTCTGCATGAGCTGTTGGATCATTATTAGCAGTAACTCTGTTTACACCTTTGGCAATTATTTCCCCGTCTTTTACAATAACGGCTCCAAATGGGCCTCCATCCATTTCAACATTCTTAATTGATAGCTTAATTGCTTCGCGCATAAAATCTTCTTTATTCATAATCATCTTGCAGTTTTAAATCTTTACCAAATAAAAATAGCGCGTAAAAATAAGAAAAAAAAGTGACTCCGATTTGGGTTTCCAATGTATCTTCATTTAGCATCGAAATCATGGCAATCATAAAAAACATAACAAAAAAGTAATCTTTAAAACCTCTGCTTTTTAATGGAGGATATAAAATGCAAACCCAAATGAAAACAAACCCAAGAAAACCAAACGCAAGAAAAAAAGTAACATATTGATTATGTGCCCTTAATCTTTTGCTTTGCGGTAATTGACTCTCATTAATTTCATATTGATGATCAAATGCAGCCTTTACATCACCGGTTCCTGTTCCAAACCAAAAATTATTTTTAATTATATCAGTGGCAGTTTTTAAAAATTCCAGGCGCTGGGTAATTGAGTTACCTGCCGGATTAAATCCCTTTTTATAAACATCAAATTCCCACAAAATCCGATAAATATGTGGGTATAATGCAAATTTATTGGAATATATATAATTGGCTATTCCGTTTTCAATATTTTCAATATCCTGTAAATTTAATTTTGAAATTCCTACTGAATCTTTCCGGTAACCCTTAGAAGTTAAATACCTAATTAATGTAGATTTAATTTTTTGTCCCTTTTTATCGTAACCATCGTAAGGGATTTCGCTAATTTTCTTCCATTCATTTTCAAGCTCTTTTTGGCAAACATATAATCCTACATAATGTCCGTTCTCAATTGGGCCGCGCTTTTTTGAATGATGATATAAGTTGCCGGATACTGTATAGGTATCCATATTCTCAAAATCAACTTTTTCTATTGAATAAAATCTGGCAATTGCATGAGTTGTATATGATGCGATGAATAAAAACCCTGTAATTAGCAATACCTGCAAAAACAAGCGAGGAATCAAACCCTGGATTTTAAAAGAATAGTAACCGGAAAGCAGAAAAAACAAAATAAAAAATATAATTATTCCCGAAAACGATTTAAGTAAAAAAAGAAAAACAATTAACCATAAAATAAAAATACCATAAATAATCACCTCTATTTTACTTTTTTCATATGCCGCAGAAAATAAAAAATATGCCAGTGATAAAATACCAACATTAATTAATAAGCTTAACCTAATATGAGACATAAACATCGAAATATCGCGAATATCATTGACCGGATAATCAAGAATACCAAATAAAACGGCTGCGCTTATTAACGTAGATACAACAACAGCCAACGAAAACCATATTAATATTTGCTTAAATTGATTTTTATTTAATATTTCCGATGTCCCAATAATTAAAGGAAAAACAATAATAATAAGTTTGTTTTTAAGATCATGAAAAGCATATTGAAAATTGGATGTGTTAAGCAACCATAACAAATGAATCAGAAAAACTCCACAAATAATTAATATTCCTGGATTTGATTTTAACTTTTGATATTTTTCATGAAATCTGCCTTCAAGCAGCCAGTTAATGGCAAGTGTAATCATTGCCACGTTTAAAGCAAATTTAGATATTGGCAGGCAAATAGCAACAAGGATTAATCCAATAAAATATATTTTACGATGATCTATTTCTAAATTAAATAATTTCATAATAGTGAATAATAACCAAACAAAGATAAATAAAAGTTAATCGAAAATAATAATGGAAAAAAATATTAAAATATTCATCTGTAAGCTTTTTAAATAAAACAAATTCACTAAATTTGCGCACTGATTTTTTATCAATCCGTTTTTGTTTATAAAAACGATAGTACGCATTATAAGATATGAATAAATAATTTGTTCATATTTTCTTGATTTATAAAAAATAATTGTATTTTTGCACTCCGCAAAATACAGCTTGTAAAATTGTATTAAGGTATTAATTAAAAAGTTAGGAGTTATAAAGTGGATACATTAAGTTACAAAACAGTATCAGCCAACAAAGCTACTGTAGAAAAAAATTGGGTGCTTGTTGACGCAAAAGACGAGGTATTAGGCCGGCTAGCTTCTAAGGTTGCAAAAATTTTAAGAGGGAAAAACAAACCTTCTTTTACTCCACATGTCGATTGTGGTGATAATGTAATTGTAATCAATGCTGGCCAGATTAAACTTACAGGAAACAAAATGACACAAAAACAATATGTTAGTCATTCGGGTTATCCTGGAGGCCAAAAAATAACTACTCCCGAAGAGTTGTTATCAAAACAACCTATCAGAGTTGTTGAAAAAGCCGTAAAAGGAATGCTTCCAAAAAATCGTTTGGGAAGCGAGCTTTTTAGAAACCTTTTTGTTTACGAAGGCAGTGAGCACAAAAACGAAGCACAAAAACCAAAAAAAGTAGATTTAAACTCAATTAAATAATAAGTATGGAAGTAATAAATGCTTTAGGAAGAAGAAAAGCCGCTGTTGCAAGGGTTTATTTAAGCGAAGGAAAAGGCAGTTTTACAGTTAACAATCGTGAAATTGATCATTTTTTTACTACAAAATCACTTCAGTACATTGCCAACCAACCATTAAATTTACTTGAAGTAAAAGGTAAATATGATGTAAAAGTAAATATTTATGGTGGTGGAATAAAAGGACAAGCTGAAGCAGTTCGGTTAGGAATAGCACGAGCTTTGAACGAGGCAAATCCTGAATTCAGAGATGCTTTGAAAAAAGCAGGATTTTTAACTCGTGATTCAAGAGTAGTAGAACGCAAGAAACCCGGACAACCAAAAGCGCGCAAGCAATTTCAATTTAGTAAACGATAGGATAATTATCCGTTTAGTATCTAAATTGTTGGGACTTCCGCCACGGGGCTACTCAACAATTGATTAAATGAAGAATGTAAACGAAAAAAAATTAAATTAATGTCAAGAACTAGTTTTAACGAATTATTAGAAGCTGGTGTACATTTTGGACACCTTAAAAGAAAATGGAATCCTGCAATGGCTCCTTATATTTTTATGGAGCGTAATGGAATTCATATTATCGATCTTCAAAAAACAGAAGCAAAATTAAACGAAGCATGTAGTGCTTTGAAACAGATTGCCAAATCTGGAAGAAAAATATTATTTGTTGCTACAAAAAAACAAGCCAAAGAAATTGTAGCTGAGAAAATAGCTCCAACAAAAATGCCTTACGTTACAGAACGTTGGCCAGGTGGAATGTTAACCAACTTTCCGACCATTCGCAGAGCTGTAAAAAGAATGTCTACAATTGATAAAATGGCTACCGATGGCACATTTGACAATTTAGCAAAAAGAGAAAAATTGCAAATTACCCGCCAGAGAGCTAAGCTTGAAAAAATGTTGGGTAGTATTGCCGATATGACAAGGATTCCGGCAGCCATGTTTATTGTTGATGTTATGAAAGAACATATTGCTGTTCGCGAAGCTCAAAAATTAAATATCCCGATATTTGCAATAGTTGATACAAACTCCGACCCAAGCAATATCGATTTTCCAATTCCAGCAAACGACGATGCTTCAAAATCAATTTCTTTAATCACTGAAAAAGTTACACAATCGATTATTGAAGGACTGGAAGAAAGAAAAATGGAAAAAGAAAAAGATGCTGGTTCAAAAGAAAAGAAAAAAAGTGCAAAAAAACCTGCTGACGAAGCAAAAAAATCAAGCGCACGAAAATCTGACGAACCTTCTCGTCCAACCGAAGATGAAACAACTTCTCAAGAAAAAAAGGAAGAAGTAAAAGCTGATGCTGAACCAAAAGAAGCTCCAAAAGAAGAAGTAAAACAAGAGGAAGTAAAAGCAGAAGCTAAAAAAGAAGCAAGTAAAAAGGACGACGAGACAAAAGAATAATTAATTAATCATTGAAAAAACAAAGAAAATGGCTCAAATAACTGCATCTGATGTAAATAAATTAAGAAAAAGTACCGGTGCCGGTATGATGGATTGCAAAAAAGCGCTAGTTGAAGCAGATGGTGATTTTGATAAAGCAACTAAAATTATAAGAGAAAGAGGCCAGGCAATTGCTAACAAGCGGTCTGACAGAGAAACCTCTGAAGGTGTTGTTTTAGCAAAAACAAACGATGATAAAACAAAAGGTGTTATTATTTCGCTAAACTGCGAAACCGACTTTGTTGCTAAAAACAATGACTTTGTTGCATTAGCCGAAAATATTCTGGATAAGGCAATTACTAATTTTCCACAAGATCTTGATGCACTAAAAAATATTGAGTTAAACGGAAAAACGATTGCCGAGAATGTAGTTGAACAAACAGGAATTATAGGCGAAAAATTAGAATTGTCATTCTTCGAAAAATTAGAAGCAGAACAAATCTCAGCATATATTCATAGCGATAAAAAACTTGCAACTTTAGTTGGCTTAAACAAAGCAGGAATTGACGAACAAGTTGGAAGAGATGTTGCTATGCAGGTAGCTGCAATGAACCCTGTTGCTGTTGATGAAAAACAAGTTCCACAGGAAGTAATCGACCAGGAAATTGAAATTGGTAAGAAACAAGCCCTTGCCGAAGGTAAACCTGAAAATTTAGTAGATAAAATTGCTCAGGGTAAATTAGGTAAGTTTTATAAAGAAAATACACTTATAAACCAGGCTTTTATTAAAGAAAACAAAATGTCTGTAAAACAATATTTGCAGCAGACAGATAAAGATCTTACCGTTACTGGTTTCAAAAGATTTTCAATCAAGCAATAACATTTTTCAAACACAATATAATTTAAGGAGTTCAGTTTTTTGAACTCCTTTTTTTATTGTTTATTTTTATGGCTGTTAACAATTAAAACGCTTTATTTTTATGAAAATAATACAAGTAGAACCCATTGGTATTGAGAGTTCCGAATTAGACAAAATAAAATCAGATTTAAAGGCAATGGGCCATGAATTTACTGCTTATGACTCAAAGCCTGCCAACGAAGGTCAAACGGTTGAAAGATCAAAAGATGCTGATATTATTCTTTTAAGCAATTTACCAATATCAGAAAATGTAATATCCAAATGTCCGGATTTAAAAATGATTTCTGTTGCTTTTGCAGGAGTAGATCATATTTCCATGGATACATGCAAAAAAAGAAATATAATTGTTTCTAATGCTGCCGGTTACTCAAATCATGCTGTTGCTGAATTAACTATGGGTTTGGCCATAAACCTTTATCGAAAAATAATTTGGAGCGATAATCAAACCAGGAATCTTTCAGATCGCCAGGGTTTTTTAGGAGCAGAATTGTATAAAAAAACTTTCGGTATTATCGGTGTTGGGCAGATCGGATCGCAGGTTGCTCACCTGGCCAATGCATTTGGTTGCCGCGTATTGGTATATAGCAGATCAACGAAAGATATTCCGAATGTGGAATTTTCAAATTTAGATTATTTGCTAAAAAATAGTGATATTATTTCGCTCCATGTACCTTTAAC
>JAWLEM010000047.1:0-14228 GCA_041686115.1 Bacteroidales bacterium | reverse complement strand
TAATAAATTATCTCCAATAAAAATATTGTTCTTAATCATTTAATTTAAAATTCTAATTTGATGAAAAAATTAATTAACATAAAAAGGAATGTTTGCGGTTGCTACTTTATGGTGGTTATCCTTAACGTACACAAACAATCGAAAAGCCCCTTTCTCATTGGGTGTTTTCATTTCAATCTTACTTTTATTATTGTCTGTAATTAAACGATCAAGGCTTTTGGGTTTGCTTTCCGGATCGCCTCCCACACCGAGATCTGTACTTTCGTATAAAATTTCCCAATGGTAGGTTAGCGAATCATTTTCATGATTATGGATAAATACTTCGGCATGGTATTTTTTATCTTTTTCAAGGGTCACATTATCATGAGCCGAAAGGTTGTTTATACGCATTGAATCAAGCTGTGGAGCTCTATTTTCAGGCCATTCACCTTTCCATATATAATGCATTGCATCCACCGTTTCTGTTGGATTACCATCTTCGGTAAATAATCCGTACCAGGTTGGTGTTCTTTCCTGTTTTTGTCCCCAGTAAAATACATAGGAGCCTAAACACCTCAATGAATCGCCTTTAAAAGCAACATTATATCTATGAATATACGATTCTGCTTTTTCTTTGCTCGTTTGCTCAATGGGTACATCCCACGATGTTCTTGCCACTTCCCAGTGACCTGTTGCACCCCATTCAGTAACAAGGTATGGCCCATCATATCCACTCTCCTTAATTCTAGCCTGCAGATTAGGTAAATCGCCATACATCTGTATGCTTAAAAAATCTAAATCAGGACAACGCTTTTTAATTTCATCCACATCATACTTTTTAATACCAGCTAACATAGTGGTTGTTAAATGGTAAGGGTCAACTTCATGAATCATTTTAGCAATATCGTTTACTGCATCCCAAACTTTTGGATTGGAATAATTCAGGTTTAATTCATTGCCAATTCCCCAAATAATAAGCGCCGGATGATCTTTATATTTCAAGACCTCTCCTTTTAAATATTCCAATTGTTTTTTAACTGCAACGGAATCATTATAATCAAAACCCTGGCGTTCTTTTTTCACATCTAAACCCAATGTAACTGTTAGTTGGTGTTCATGGGCTAAATCAAGAAACTCTTTTGCAGTATAAGTATCTGTTTCTGTACTCCAGGTACGGCATGAATTAGCTCCATTTTGAGCTAAAACAGGAATTTTATCAATTCTTGTTCCTGCACCATCGATAAAATAAGGTTCTCCATTACGTTTTAGTTGGTAACGGCCATTATTTTTAACCAATTCAACTTTAACAGGATCCATCTTGATTCTATCATCGTTTTTATCTGCATTATTTGCACAAGACATAAAAATTGTCAGTAATATGAGTGCTATTATTTTTAACTTATTCATTTTTTTAACTTTTTACCAATATTTTTTCCAACTCTTCCAAAGACCTCCCTTTAGTCTCTGGTAAATATTTTTTAAGAATTATTAGTCCGATTAATCCAAAGGCACCATAAATAAAAAAGGTGTTTGCATTACCTAAGTTAGCAAGCTCCCATGGAAAAACCAGCTGAACTAAAAAACTAAAAGCAGAGTTTATGGTACCGGCAAATGAAATAGCCAGGCCACGCAATCTGTTTGGAAATAACTCGGAAAACAATACCCACATAACCGGGCCTAAAGAACATGCAAACGATGCTACAAAACCAATAATTCCAAACAATACCAACATTGGATTGATCTGAATTGCTTTTGTAATTAAAACCCTTTCCTGCTCTTCGTTAAGTTCATCACCAAATATTTCTCTAATTCCATTTCTTAATTCCAGATCACTGTCAAAATGTTTATTTTCAAGTTCACTTAATCGCTCATATCTTAAATCTTTACCTATTTCCTCTATTGTTTGAGCGTCGAATCGATAATCAGCAGTTTTAAAAGCAAAACCAATCAGTAACATTGAAATGATTATACCAGATATACCAATCATAAGCAGAGGTTTTCTTCCGACTCTATCGATAAACCACATGGCAACAATAGTAAAAACCAGATTAGTAACGCCTACTAAAATTGCCTGAGAAAACGAAGCATCAACACCAACACCCGATTGCTCAAAAATCATTGGGGCATAGAAAAACACGGCATTTATGCCGGTTATTTGCTGCGTAATGGCAATAACAATTCCAATAATCATAACCAGTTTCATTGCCGGTTTAAACAATTCTTTAATATGAGCTTTCTCTTTTTTGGTATCTCTTTTAAGACTTTCCTTTATTAAAATAAATTCTTCTATCGCAATTTCTTCACCACTTGCCTTTTTCATTATAACCAGCGCCTTTTCTTCAAAGCCTTTTAGCGCTAACCAGCGTGGGCTTTTGGGCACGAGAAATAAGAGTGAAAAATAAAACAAGGCTGGTATGGCTTCAATGGCCAACATATATCTCCATGGATGTTGATCAACCTGTAATGTTTTTATCCATGATAAATCTGAATTACTAAGTTTAAGAACAATAAAGTTAGAAAAAAATGCAACCGATATACCTATTACGATATTCAACTGATTAAATGATACCAGTCTTCCTCTTAATTTGGGTGGAGATATTTCGGCAATATACATTGGTGCTATAATTAATGATGCTCCAACGCCTATTCCTCCAATCATACGTGCCATGATAAAAAACCAGAATTCGGTGGCTAATGCTGAAGTAATGGCCGAAAATGCATAAAACAGAGCGGCATAAGTCAACACTTTTTTCCTGCCGATTTTATCGCTAATTGGCCCTGCTACCAACATGGTAGCTGTTGCTACCAGCGTTAAACAGGCTACAGCCCACCCAAGTTGTATTTTTGTTAATTCAAAATAGGGTTCAATAAAGCGAACAACTCCAGAAATTACCGATGCATCAAAACCCATTAAAAAACCACCAAGGGCTACAATAAGAGCGACACGAATTATATATGGTTTATTCATTTACTTCTAATTTGTATGAATTATTTTAATTCAAATGTTGTCATTAATGATGCTTTTGAGCTATTTCCTATCCACACATTAAATTCGCCCGGCTCAATAACCCATTTTTCTCCATTATGGAATTTCAAATCTTCGGGATGTAAAATAAATTCTATTATTTTCTCTTCGCCAGGATTTAAACTTATTCGTTGAAAACGTTTTAGCTCTTTAACCGGCCGGACAATACTACCCACTAAATCGCGAATATAAAGCTGAGCAACATCTTCTGCCTTAAAGCCCCCTGTGTTTTTAATTCTGGCAGTAACAACCAGGGAGTCATCCATTGATATTTTTTGCTCAGAAAGTTTTATTTCGGAATATTTAAATTCTGTATAGGATAAACCAAATCCAAACTCAAACAGCGGTTCAAAACCAATATCAAGGTAATGATTTGTGTTACCCAATGAAGTTTGCCACGCTTGAACCGGAATATCATACATTCTCACCCAGCTTTCATCAGTTGCCGGATGTCCTGTATTGTTGTGATTATAATAAATTGGAATTTGTCCTTCGGTACGAGGAAATGTCATGGGTAATTTCCCTGATGGAGATTCCAAACCAAACAATAAATCGACATATCCCGGGCCACCCATGGTTCCAGGATGCCAGCCATAGAGCAACGCATCAACTTTATCCAGGTAAGGTTCAATCATATGAATAACTCCAGTCATCATAATTAATACCGTTGGTTTACCTGTTTTACTTATTGCATCAATTAATTCATTTTGATAGCCCGGAAGGGTAAGATTTGCCCTGCTATGTGCTTCGCCGGTTAATATGGATTCATCTCCCATAAATAACAGGACAACATCTGAATTCTCAGCTGCTTTTATTGCATCTGCAAATCCTTCTTTACTTCTAGTTCTGCTAATTTCTAAACCAGGAGCATAATTCACTTTTCCGGTACCTAAAAATTCCTTTATTGCAGTTAACGGAGTTACTGAATTTTCACTTTTCCCGTCGAAAACCCATGTACCCATTTGCTCATAAGGCGCATCGGCCATAGGGCCAATCACTGCAACTTTGCTTATATCCTTTGATAATGGTAAAACCATATTCTTGTTCTGAAGCAATACTGTACTTTGAATTACAGCTTTTTTGGCAATATCTAATGATTGTTCTGCTAATATAACATTGTCGTTATTAGCATATGGATTTTCAAAAAGTCCCAGTTCAATTTTAATTCGTAAAATCCTTCTTACGGCATCATCAATTAATTCTTCGTTTAAGGTTCCGTTTTTAACAAGTTGCTTTAAATTTTCCAAATAATACGAACTACTCATATCCATATCAACTCCCGCCGTTATTGCTTTTAGCGTAGCTTCCAGACTATCTTTAGCATAACCATGCGTTTCGAGATTCCTAATGGAAGCCCAATCGCTAACAACAAAACCATTAAAGCCCCACTCATCTTTTAAAATGTTTCTTATGGTATAAACATTACCGCTTGTTGGCACTCCGTTTAATTCATTAAATCCTGACATAACCGTGGCTACATTCGCATCTACAGCAGCTTTAAACGGTCGTAAATAAACATTTCTAAGTTCTGCTTCGGGAATTAAAGTAGTATTATAATCTCGCCCTCCAATGGCAGCACCGTAACCAACATAATGTTTTGCAGTTGCGGCTATATTGTTTTTATTTGAAAGATCATCGCCTTGAAAGCCTTTGATATTAGCAACTGCCATTTGCTCGGTTAAATAAGGATCTTCTCCGGAACTCTCAACCATTCTTCCCCACCGTGGATCACGTGAAATATCCATCATTGGAGCAAATGTCCAGTTTACGCCTTCGGATCTTGCTTCTTTAGCTGCAATTGCTGCGCATTCCTTTACAAGCTCCGGATTAAATGTTGCTGCCAAACCGATATTTACCGGAAAAATTGTACGATAACCATGAATCACATCACGGCCTACTAATAAAGGAATACCTAACCTGCTTTCTTCAACAGCAATTCGTTGCATTTCATTTACCATATCGGGAGAGTAGGCATTTAAAACAGAACCAATGCGCCCCTCCTTAATTAAATTATAGAAGAAAGGATCAATAGGGATTGTATCCACAAAATTCATGAGCTGGTTCATTTGACCAATTTTTTCATCAAGGGTCATTTGACCAATGAGCTCATCAACCTTATCGTTTTCATTATTTATTGAACTACATGATAATGAAACCATAACAACAACTGTTAAAATAAATAGTAATAAATATTTCATTTAACTTTTATCATTTTAAAATTTATATATAGGCATAGTTCTTAATCTGCTAAACAATTTTATAGGTTGCATTAAGTTATTGTGGTTCCTGATATACTCTGACATAATCTATTTCCATCGTTTGAGGAAATATGTTATTATCAATACCTTGTGCACCACCCCAGTTTCCTCCTACAGCAATATTCATAATAAAGAAAGCAGGTTGATCAAAAGGCCAGTTCTCAGATGTTTTTACTGCAGGAACATAAGTATGAGTCACATTTTCAATATTATCTGTATAAAAGACTAATTTTCTTTTTGTCCAGAAAAGGCCATAAATATGAAACTCTTCTTCGCAAGTTTCTAGAGTTTTACTGCTACCATTACCATTGGCGCCATAACCAGACGGGGTATGTACTGTTGAATGAATGGTATTTGGTTCGTAACCAACATATTCCATAATATCCATTTCGCCACAAGCAGGCCATCCAACCGTTCTAATATCAATCCCTAACATCCAAATGGCCGGCCAAATTCCGGTTCCTGAAGGTAATTTAGCCCGAATTTCCAAACGACCGTACTGAAATTCTTTTTTATTCTCAGAAATAATCCGGGAAGAAGTATAAGAACCTACTTCCATGTTATCATCAACCTTTCGTGCTGTAATGATTAATTTTCCATCAACAACTTCAGCATTATCACCATTGGTATAATTCTGTAACTCGTTATTACCCCATCCTGAAGCACCGGTCTCAAAAGTCCAGTGATCCGTATTTATTTCTGATCCATCAAACTCATCAGACCAGTTTAACACCAGTTTGTCAAAATAATCAGGATCATCCCTTGTAATATTAACTGTCTTTTTAAGGTTGTGAGTACTACCATTTTTAATAACCTGTAACTCGATCTCATAGTTTCCTGCGAAAGGGAAGTATGCTGCAAATTCAGCTTCATTTTCTACTTCTCTGTTACGATATATCCATTTAAACGAGTCGTATTCACCAATAGTTGAATTTGTTAAATGAACTATATTTGGATTATCATTATCAACTTCAGCTGTAAAAGAGACTAAAAAATCGGTCTTTTCAATACTTATTGATTTTTTAATGGTGTTTGTAAAACGTGAGGCATTCAATATCCTTAATGACACTTCATAATCACCCTCCACAGGATAATAGATTGTATAAGTTTTACTCTTATCAGTAGTAGTGTCTGTTTCTCCATTGCCAAAATCCCACATCATTGAATAATATTCTCCTTCTGATAAGTTACTGAACTGAACATTATTTTCATCAATGTATTCATAACTAAAATCGGCATTAAATCCATTGTCTGAATTATTATCATCACAAGAAGAAAATATAAACAAACAAATTATGATCACTATTCTCATTGTATTACTAGTAATTATTTTTAACATTCATTGTATTTTTTATGTATAATGTCCATTTCAGAATTATTATAAAGGCTGGCACATTTGTACCAAATAAGTTCTTTTACAATTATTTATTGTTCAATTAAAATAGGTTTTTATTTGGTACAAAAAATATTAATTAGTTGCTACAAAAAAAGGATTGTTAAATGGTTCAACAATTAAAATGATGGATATTAAATGTTAATATCCATCATTTTGTGTTAATGTGTAATTTGAGTTAACAATTTCATCCTGGGGTATTGGAAATACTTCATTTTTACCTTCAACAAACCCACGACTAGCAAGAACAGAAGGAGCATCACCCCACCTAACCAGATCAAAAAACCTAAAACCTTCCATTGCCAACTCCAGGCGTCGCTCCTTCTTAATATCTTCCATTGTAACTCCAGTGATGGGGTCTAATTCTGCTCTATCTCGTACTTGATTAAAATAAAAATCAGGGTCCCCTGTTCCACTATGTAAAACTGCTTCTGCCATCATAAGTAAAACATCAGCATAGCGAATAATTCTCTCATTGGTTTCATAATTCCATTCAGGGCCAACCGTTGATGTAATGTGGCTCCAGGGAGCACGTTTTTTACTAAACCATCCTGTATAACCCTCATTTTGTTCCCATGCAGATGCGCCAATGGATGTTAAAAATGCCTCGCCGTAAGCAGTTCCATATTTTCTTACATCATCTCCCTCAGCATCGTAGAGCGCAATAAGATTTTCAGAAACCATATCAAAACCCCAGCCGGCATTCAGTGTATCTGTTGAAATTCCTCTTGGCCCATTCATTTGAACATCAATATTACCTCCATTTACACGTCCATTACCCCAATCGCCACCACGGTCAATATTTGCATATTCAATTTCGAAAATAGACTCTATACCGTGTTCATATTCATATCGCCAAATATTATCATATACAGGTTCTAAATCATACAAAGAATTGATTACTTCCTGGAATTGCCCGGCAGCCAATTCGTAATACTCGGTTGCACTAAGTTCAAAGTCGTAACGCTGCTGATAGTATGGTGAGGCCATATATAAATAAGCTCTTCCAAGCAAAGATTGAGCTGCACCTTTTGAAGCTCTGTATTCTTCGGATGGATTTACTTCAAGATCAGGTATAGCATCTTGCAAATCAGAAACAATTTGTTCGTATACCTTTTCGGCATCAGCTCTTGTTTGATTATACTCATCAGCTCCTAATTGTGTTGTGATCAGCGGAACATCTCCAAAAAACTTAACTAACTCCAAATAATAGTAAGCCCGAAGGAATTTAGCTTCAGCTATATAGGCTCTCGATTTTTGAGATGCTTCAGGATCAGCATTCAAAACAACTACATTGGCACGATATACTCCATAATAGTTGCGTCGCCACAATTGAAGAACTGCTGAATTAGTAGCCAGCATGGAAAAGTCTGAAACTGCATGATATTCAGGCCTGTCATTAGGGCCTCCACCTACTACTTCAGAATCATCTGAAGGAAAATTTGCCAGAAAATAATACGAAGACCAACCGGAAAAATACTTGGGTTGCAACATAGAATAAGCTGCAATTAGACCCTGGTATATATCTTCTTCGGTTTGGTAAAAGTTGTTTTCCATTTTTTCTCCTATGGGTTCCATTTCCAACCAATCGGAACAACCATGTAAGAAAAAAACAAGTGCCAGTAATATATATTTAATTGATTTCATTGTATTAAGTTTTTAGATATTTATATTGACATATTAATTCCAAAAGATATGATTTTTGATCTAGGATATAATCCTCTGTCGATTCCAATACTGGTTTTATCATCACCAAAATTTGAATTTCCAACCTCAGGGTCTGCGCCGGGATAGCTTGTTAACACAAATAAATTTCGGCCAGAAACATAAATTCTTAATTTTTCTATACTAAGTTTATTAAGCATTGAATTCTTTAGAGAATATCCTAGTTCAAGGTTTTGTACACGTAAATAACTTCCATCAAAAACAAACATACTGTTATGCGAGAAGTTATTATTGTTATCATTCACAGTATAACGGGGAAACTCACCAGATTGATTCTCAGGTGTCCAGGCATTTTCATATAGAAAATACGGTTTGTTATTGTTATTAAGATCTGTTCTGTAAGCACCGTAATATACTTCATTACCCAAAGCTCCCTGTAAAAATATGGTTAAATCGAATCCTTTGTAATTTAAGTTTGTATTCAACCCAAATATCCAATCCGGATGCGGACTTCCGATCATTGTTTTATCATCTTCATTTATTTTTCCATCTCCATCAATATCTACAAACCTAACATCACCCGGAATTGCATTGGGTTGAATTGGATCACCATCGACATTGATATATGAATTAATTTCATCAAATGAATCAAAAATTCCATCATCCTGAAAACCATAAAAATACCAAACAGGATAACCTTCTTCAGCTCTGGTAAGTGCTCCGGAGGTACCTAAATTTGCACCTAATAACGGAGAAGCTAAGTTTGTTACTTCATTTTTATTATATGCTGCATTGGCACCGATACTATAATTTATATCGGCAATATTACCTTTAAAACTTAGTTCAAGTTCAATACCCTGGTTTGTAATATCACCTGAATTTGCATTAGGTTTATTATTACCAACATATTCTGGTATAGCAGCGAATGTTATTAATCCAATGGTTTTCTTTTTATAATAATCTACTGAAAAAGCCAACCGGTCATTAAAAAACCTGGCATCAATACCCACATTGGTTTGTTCGGATGTTTCCCAAATAAGATCGGGATTACTCAAAGCGGTTGGTTCCGCACCTGCAAGCCTTGTCCCTCCGCTGATATAATAGCTTGACTCTGCTGTGCTTGAAATAGTTGAAACATATTCAAAATTTCCAAGGGATTGTATAGATCCGTTTTGCCCCCAACTTAAGCGCAATTTTAAAAAGCTTACAGGAGTAAAATTCCAAAACTCTTCATTGGTTAAAACCCAACCTAGTGAAAGGGATGGGAAATATTGAGTTCTGTTTTTTGCACTTAACTTTGACGATGCATCTGACCGTAATGCAAAATTAAGCATATAACGACTATCATAATTATATTGAATACGTCCGAAATATGATAGTAGCCTATTACCCCCGGCTCTTGTTCCGGAAACTGCAGATTTTGTCGAATCACTTAATACAGCATCAAATACAGCAAAATCCCATGATTCTTCTTGTAAACCTTCACCTAATCCTCCAAAATAATAATACTGAAATTCTCTAAGCGTATTACCTGCCATTACTGTTAAATCGTGCGCTCCAATTTGTTTCGAATAAGTGAGCACATTTTCCCATTGCCACGTGAACCACCTTTGTGTTGATTGATTTACGCTACTTAAATAATTATAATTTATAGAGTGATAGTAATATTCTGGCGTCCAGTAATTATTATTCCCGTAGGAAAGATCAATATCATAAGTCGATTTAAATATAAATCCTTCATAAGGTTTTAATGTTAAATTAACGCCTCCCAGAAATTTATCTGTATACCAATTATTATGCGTGTTATCTATTTGAGCTACCGGATTCATTATTTCGTTCTGTACATACCTAGACATACCATAATATCCATCTTCACCTGCACTTAAGGATGAATTATCAATATCATCGAAATTATCGCGAATCTGATTAATATATACATCAGGGAATTGACTTGTATCGCTATAATACACGGGTGTTATTGGATCAATATTCATTGCATTTGAAATAACACCTCCAAATTCATTGTTCTCACCTATTGATTTTCGCTCAAAATGAGTATATGAAAGTTTACCTCCTACTGTCAACCATTCTTTAGCTTCATGATCGGCATTTAGCCGTGCTGTATATCGATCGAAAGTTGATTTGGATCCTCCTACGATACCTTCTTGAGATAAATAGGACCCGGATAAGAATACTGATGTTTTTTCATTTCCACCAGCGATTGAAATATTGTGCTCTTGCATCGGTGCCGGACTAAAAATTTCTCCTAACCAATCGGTACCGGCACCCAAAGTGTCAGGATCGAATGGATAGGATCCTTCTGGTTTATTCCGGCTTTCTCTTTCATGCTTTAATCCTTCTTTGTAATAGGTGGCATACTGCTCAGCATTTAAAACTTTATTTAAATTTTGTACTTCTTGTATCCCGTAATTTGCACTATAATTAATTGTGGATTTGCCTTTATCGCCAGATTTTGTAGTAACAAGTACAATTCCATTACCTGCTTCGGCACCATAAATAGCTGCAGAAGCTGCATCTTTTAGTATTTCAATCGATTCAATATCATTCGGATTCAAATACTCAATTCCTCCTGTTCGCATACCATCAACAACAAATAAAGGGTTGGAATTTCTGTTTGTCCCTGTACCTCTGATTCGCATTGTAATGCCTCCACCGGGTGAACCCGATTCCTGCATTATGTTTACACCGGCAGTTTTCCCTTGTAAAGCTTGTTCTAGGCGTGGCTGATTTTTTTCCAAATCTTCGGAACTTACCTTTGAAATAGCGCCGGTAACTAAACTTTTCTTCTGAACCCCATAGCCTATCACAACAACTTCATCAAGATCCGTAAAAGTTGGTTCCAATTGGACATTAATGGTTGTTTGGCCGTTTACCGGAATTTCTTTAGCCTCCATTCCTACATAAGAAAAATGTAGGATAGCATCTGCAGATACTTCCAGTTTATAATAACCATCAATATCTGTAGAAGTACCATTGGTAGTACCTTTTTCTAAAACTGTTGCTCCCGGTAAGGTTTCACCAAAAGAATTGGTAACAACACCTTCAATTGAAACTTTTTGAGCAAAAGCTTGTAAAGAAAAAATTAGAATAATTAAAAGGAATAGATTTTTTTTCATATAGCTTTAAAATTGTTAATAAATTTTACCATCATGTTAAATTTGTATTAAATATGCTAGTACAATTTTAGAATTAAAAACATACAAAGTCAATTATAAAATTACTTCAATAATACATCAACACCACATCAATATTACATCATAAAATTATTAAATATTTATTATTCAATACATTACTGAATACGCAGTATTATACATACTACTACATCAAGTTATTTTTATATGTTTTTAAGATAAAAAATTCAATAAATTTAATAGGAAATTCATTAAAGATTCATCATAAAATCAATCAGGTTTTCGTTTTGAGGAATGTTTAGTTTTTTTCTTAGCCTATATCGACTAATTTCAACACCACGGATTGAGATATTAAGTAAAGGAGCTATTTCTTTTGTTGATAAGTTCATTCTTAAATAAGCGCACAGCTTTATGTCATTTGGAGTTAAATTTGGGTATTGTTCTCTTATTCGTTTTGTAAAGTCTTCGTAAACCTGGTCAAAATGCAATTCAAATTTCTCCCAGTCTTCTTTCTGATTTGTATTTCGCTCAATGTTCTTAATCAGTTTCTGCAGATATTTTTGCGCATCGGGATTTACTTTTTGCGAAATATGTTTTAACTGTTCTTTCAGGTCGTATAAAGCCTCATTTTTTTGAGTAACTTGCATAGCATAACCAGCAAGTTCTTTTGTTTTTAGCTCTACTTCCGCTTTATTTTTTTCATTCTCTATTCTTAGTTTTTCATTTCGCAGGTTATCAATTTCTTGCTGTGCAGATAAAACTTCATTTTCATGATTAATCTTTTGCTGATGTAATTCTTTTTTTTGTTTTAACTTAAGAAGTTTCTTTTCTCTATCAATTCTTTTTCTTATCGTTTTAGTAACTATCCAGGTAGTAATAGCAATCAAGAGTATATAAATAATGTATGCAACGATTGACCTAAACCATGGAGGGGTAATGGTAAATTTATAAGATGAAATGGGTGACTCAATATTAAATACATTTCTTGCTCTTACATGAAATATATACGTTCCCTCTCTTAAATTGGTATATTCCTTATTGGTTTTACTTGACCATTCAGACCAGTCCTCATCAAAACCTTCCAAATAATACCTATATTCAATATTATTCATGCTTTCGTAATGCGTTGCAGAAAACTCAAATTTCAAGTTATTAAGCTTAAATGGCAATTCATCTGACTGGTAATTAGCTAATTGATTAGCAGCTATATGATTACTACTATCTACAAAAGCGCCACCAAAAAGAAGGCTGTCATTCATTGTTTCAATCGACCTTATTAAAACATAAAAAGGAATTTCCACATCTTTAACAAAGTCGGTACTTAAATGTGCAAAACCTTCTTCTGTTGCAACAATTAAACTCTTGTCATTATACGGTAAAAGATTTTCAAAACTTCGAACAAACCTGCCGGCAAATGACTTGTTAAGCTTACGGCTGATTTTATAACTTCCATCACTTAATTGTTTTACCATACCGAGCTCATCGCCCTGAATAAACCAATAGCGCTGTCTGTTATCTTTAACTATTTTTCTCAAAGTACCATGATCGCCAAATAATTCATTTAATTCTTTATTAGGTACGAATACCTGCTGCTCCTCATCAAAATTATAGATCCCTGTATTATTTGTAAAAATAATTTTACCATCAAACTTTAATACATTATTATCATAATTGGTTGATAATCCGCAAAATGAATCATAAAAATGCAAATCAATAATGCTATCAATATCTTTATTGATATCCACCTTATAAATCCCTTTATATCCATGGCTTATCCATAAGGTATTTTGATCCTTGCCTAAATAATACTCAATCATGCGGCATGATTCGTTAAATCCGGGAATTTCATTAACCTCCCAGGCAGAACTATTATTTTTTTCGTATTTAACTAAACCGGTGTAAGTACCCTGAAGCATTGTGTTTTCCACATCAGGAAAATCTAAAAGTAACCATCCACCCTGTATATCTGATATTTTCTGGGCTTTGTTTCCATTTATAATATATGTTCCATTGTTATGTCCACAAAATAAAGTATTGTCATATTCAAAAAGATTCCAAACCTGGCCCTGTGTATTTTCAACGATATTAAAATCTGTTATATCTTCTAATGGATCGATCGGTTCAACCCATTCTTTATAAAATAACCCCTGGTTGGTTCCCAAATATAATTTATTATCAAATATATAGGACACATATCCCGCTCCAATTTTGCTTTCATTAACGATACTTGTAAATGGGCTGTTTATGGTAACATAATCAATTCCATTGTCCAGCCCCAGCCACAAATTGTCATAATTATCGGCATAAATGCTAAGCACAGTATTATTTTGCAATCCTTTTTCCCGATTAATATGTTGAACGGGATTCCCATTTTTATCAATAACTAAAAGTCCGTTTAATATTGTGCCTATAGCAAAATAATCTTTTACTTTTACTCCACAATATATTTGATTTCTGGTTAGAAAAGCATTTGAAGGTACATTCCAGGTTTTTACCGAGTCATCTTCGAGAATATACAATCCTTTATTCGATGTGCCAATTAGTATTTTATCTGAATTAAAGGGAAGCATGGTCCATATATTATTATGAAATATTTCGCCCCCCTGAACTGGAATGAGTTTCTCGTCAATTAATTTTAATAGCCCTTTATTTCTCTCTGTAATATATAGTTCATTATTAACATAAAAACTAAACTGAAAATCTCTTTTCTGAGCGATCACTTTAATTTTATCATCCGTATAAAGAAATAATTCGGT
>JAWLEM010000046.1:0-14724 GCA_041686115.1 Bacteroidales bacterium | reverse complement strand
ACAATATTTAGAATTACTCGACCATGTACTTACTAAAGGTGTTAAAAAAGAAGATCGTACAGGCACGGGTACTATTAGCACTTTTGGATATCAAATGCGATTTAACCTGGAAGATGGTTTTCCTTTGTTAACCACAAAAAAATTACATACTAAATCGATTATTTATGAATTATTATGGTTTTTAAAAGGAGATACCAATATAAAATTTTTAAACGATCACAAAGTGCGTATTTGGGATGAATGGGCTGATGAAAATGGTGATCTTGGGAATATTTATGGCCACCAGTGGCGGTCGTGGCCGGCTCCAAATGGAGAATCCATCGATCAGATTTCACAAATTATCGATTCTATAAAAAATAATCCAAACTCACGAAGGCATATTGTTAGTGCATGGAATGTTGCTGATTTAAAAAATATGGCTTTACCTCCCTGCCATATTCTTTTTCAGTTTTATGTTGCCAATGGTAAATTGTCATGCCAGCTTTATCAGCGTAGTGCCGATATTTTTTTGGGTGTACCATTTAATATTGCATCGTATGCTATTTTGCTTAAAATGGTTGCTCAGGCTACCGGATTAAAACCATATGAGTTTATCCACACGCTTGGCGATGCACATATTTATTTAAATCATATCGAACAGGTAAAATTGCAACTTACCCGCGAACCCAGAAAATTGCCAAATCTTAAAATAAATCCTGAAAAGAAAAATATTTTTGATTTTGAATTTGATGATTTTTTTTTGGAAAACTATGATCCACATCCGCATATTAAGGGTGCTATTTCGGTTTAAAATATTTTGATGTTTAATCGTTTATTCGTTTATTGGTTTATTTGTAATATCAAAATATTTTATCATGGTTAAGAAAATTGAAGACTTAGAAGTTTATAATGAAGCTAATGAATTAGCTGATAAAATTTGGGGCATTGTAGCAAATTGGGATTTTTTTGCAAAAGATACTGTTGGAAAGCAGATTGTAAAATCATCAGATTCAATTGCTGCAAATATTTCAGAAGGTTATGGAAGATTTTTTTATAAAGAGAACCTACAATTTTGTTATTATAGCAGAGGTACTTTATTTGAAACTAAAACCTGGATTGAGAAATCCTATAAAAGAAATTTAATTCATAATGAAAATTGAATGGATACATTAAATTTTTAAGAAACAACAATCCCGGGAAATAAGTTCTATTGAACGATTATTTCTAAACACTAATAAACAAATAAACAATTAAACCAATTAACCAATTAACAAATATACTATTTTACCATTTTACTAATTTACCAATTATCAAAAAAACCAATTCAATATGCTTTCAATCATCGTAGCAGTAGCCGAAAATAATGTAATAGGAAAAGACAATGATTTAATCTGGCACTTGCCAAGAGATTTAAAACATTTTAAAGAAACTACTACAGGACATTATATCATAATGGGTAGAAAAACTTTTGAATCCAATGGGCGCCCTTTGCCTAATCGCACCAATGTAGTCATTACCCGCGACAAAAATTATTCTGCTGAGGGGTGTATTGTTGTGCATTCGCTCGAAGAAGCTATAAAAGAAGCAAAAAGCGATCCCGAAGCTTTTATTATAGGTGGAGGGAAAATTTATGAACTGGCTTTACCCCTGGTTGACCGGATCTATCTAACCAAAATTCATCATTATTTTGATGGAGACACCTATTTTCCTGAAATTGATATGGATAGATGGGAGGTAACCGATAAGCTTGATTTTGTCCCCGATGAAAAAAATAAATATCCATTTTCTATTTTGGTGCTGGACAGGAAAAAATTATCCACCTAATCGCTCGAAGCGGTTTGGCGGATAAGACAAAAACAGCCGCCAAAGGCGACTGTTTTGTTGTAAACCGAGAGTAGGATTTTATAGAATTAATAAAAAATTATGCTGCTTTAAGTCTTTGAATATTAGTTTTTCCTAGTTTTTCTTTTGCATAATCCAAAGTAATTGTAATTTCTGTTTCAGTTTCCGATGGCATATCAAACATAACATCCATCATTATGGCTTCGCAAATAGAACGAAGGCCACGTGCTCCCAATTTAAATTCAATGGCTTTTTCAACAATATAATTAAATACCTTATCATCGAAACTTAAACTAATGCCATCCATTTTAAAAAGCTTAATATACTGTTTAATAATCGCATTTTTTGGTTCGGTAAGAATCCGCCGTAAAGCTTCCTTATGTAAAGGGTTTAGATAGGTTAAAACTGGTATCCTACCGATAATTTCAGGAATTAATCCAAAAGCTTTTAAGTCCTGGGGAGCAATATATTGTAATAAATTGTTCCGGTCTATATGATCTTTTTCTCTGCTTGCAGAATAACCAACAACCTGGGTATTTAACCGTTGGCCTATTTTACGTTCAATACCATCAAAAGCACCGCCACAAATAAACAGGATATTTTTTGTATTCACAGGAATCATCTTCTGGTCAGGATGCTTTCTGCCACCCTGCGGCGGAACGTTAATTATCGACCCTTCGAGTAGTTTTAGTAAACCTTGTTGAACACCTTCGCCTGAAACATCGCGAGTAATCGAAGGGTTATCTCCTTTACGGGCGATTTTATCGATCTCATCAATAAAAACAATTCCTTTTTCGGCTGCTTCAACATTATAATCGGCAACTTGCAATAAACGGGTTAAAATGCTTTCAATATCTTCGCCCACATAACCGGCTTCGGTTAGTACAGTTGCATCAACAATGGTAAATGGTACATGTAACATTTTTGCAATGGTTCGGGCTAAAAGTGTTTTTCCTGTACCCGTTTCCCCTACCAATACAATATTTGATTTTTCTATTTCAATTTCTTCCTCGCCTTTAAGATTTTCCTGCATTAATCTTTTGTAATGATTATATACAGCTACAGAAAGATATTTTTTTGCTTCTTCCTGGCCAATAACGTACTGATCTAAAAAGCTTTTTATTTCTTTTGGTTTAAGCAGTTCAATTTGATTGACATCAAAATCACTTTTTTTACGCAACTCTTCCAAAACAATATCGTGAGCCTGCTCGATACATCTGTCGCATATATGCCCCGATAAGCCTGCAATTAAAAGATTTGTATCTTTTTTATCTCTCCCACAAAACGAACATTTATCCATTCTTTAAACTATTTTAATGCTTGGTGCAAATTTACGGTAATAATTAGAATAAAAAAAACCGCACTTTATATATGCGGTTTATTTTATTGTTAAAAAAAACTGATGTTTTATTCTTTGTTTCCGTTTCTAACCAACACTTCATCAATCATTCCATATTTTTTTGCTTCTTCAGCTGTCATCCAGTAATCGCGATCCGAATCCTTTTCAATTTTCTTGAAGCTATTACCTGAATGTTTAGCTAAAATTTCGTACAACTCTTTTTTAAGCTTAAGAATTTCGCGAGCAGTTATTTCGATATCGGCTGCTTGTCCTTGAGCTCCACCCATTGGCTGGTGAATCATAACCCTTGAGTGGGTTAGTGCCGAACGTTTACCTGCTGTACCTGCAGCGAGCAATATGGCACCCATCGATGCAGCCATTCCGGTACAAATGGTTGCAATATCAGGAGAAATATACTGCATGGTATCATAAATTCCTAAACCTGCATGAACGGCACCTCCGGGCGTATTCATATAAATCTGAATATCCTTTGCCGGATCAGCTGATTCGAGAAATAATAATTGAGCCTGAATAATGTTGGCTACATAATCGTCAATTGGAACGCCAAGGAAAATAATTCTGTCCATCATAAGCCTGGAGAATACATCCATTTGGGCAACATTCAGCTGACGTTCTTCTATAATGGTTGGTGATATATAACTGTTATAAGCTGATGTATATCTATCCAACGACAAGCTACTTACTCCAAGGTGTTTGGTAGCATATTTTTTAAATTCGTCTTTTGGAATCATATCTTTATTCCTGTTTTAATTTATAGCTATAAAGGTAAATAATTTTCCTGTACAACGAAATTATTTATTTTTCTTTTGCTCTTCTTCAAAAAGCTTCTGAAAATCTTCAGTTGTAATTTCTTTTTCGTCGAGTTTTACAGTCTCTTTAATTACCTCCAGCACTTTATCTTCAAATTTTCTTTCGTAAAGATTTCTTCTTTCGCTATCTTTCTTCAGAATCTCTTTAGCATACATTTCTAACTGCTCATCAGGCAAATCGTTTAAGCCGTATTGCATAAACTGTGCAGCGGTTACTTCTTTGGCTACTTCCAGCACTTCACTTTCTTCTACCTTTATTTCGTTATCCTTAATTATTTGATCACGAATTATTTGCCATTTCAGGTCGGTTTCAAACTTAGGAAATTCCTCTTCAATTTGTTCGGGAGTAAATTTCTCTTCATTAATTGCGATTAACCATCTTTTTAGAAATTCAACAGGGAGTTCGGGTTTTATTTTACTTACCAGTTTTTCTTTTGCATCGATTAAGAAACGATAATCAGCTTCTTTTGTAAAGTTTGATTTGATTTCTTCGGTTAGCTTGTTATTAAATTCTTTTATCGATTTAATCACGCCCTCTCCAAAAGCTTTATCGAAAAGTTCCTGGTTTACTTCAGCCTTTTCAAATCGTTGAATCTGGTTAATTTGAAATTCGAAATCGCCTGTAATATTCTGTGCTTTTTCTTTGTCTATCTTTAACATAGAAGCCACTTCCGAATCGCTTGGATAAGCTTTTCTTACATCAAATCTTACTTTATCGCCAACTTTTTTGCCGGCAAAAGTTGCTTTGATATCATTATCCTTAATGTATTCGATAGTAATCCGTACATCATCAGTTTTAATTCCGTCTTCAAGGATGTTGCCTTCTTCGTCAAGTTGAATAAAGTTACCTGTTAACATTTCGTTATCGGTGGTTTCTTCAACATCTTTAAATTCGCCAAATCGTCGCTGGTAATTTTCGGTGTAGGTTTCCAGTAATTTTTTATCAACTTTGATATCGTAATAAGGGACTTTATCTTTTTTCGAAAGTTTTACGTCAACTTCAGGAGCAAGCCCGATATCAAATACAAACTCAAATTCTTTATCCTGATCAAAATCTATGGTTTTTTGATCTTTATTTGGAAGTGGTTCTCCAAGAATATTAAGTTTTTCGTCGCGTATATAATTGGTAAGCGATTCCGAAATAAGTTTATTTACTTCTTCTGCAAGAATTGCATTACCGTACATTTTTTTTATTAATCCACTTGGCACTTTCCCTGGCCTAAAGCCATCAATTCTGGCTTTTTTTCTGTAATCTTTTAATACAGTCTCTACCTTCTCAGCATAATCTTCTTCTGTTATCTGAACTTTAAGTAAGGCATTTAGATCGTCAATGTTTTCTTTAACTATGTTCATCGGTATTTTCGTTTGAAAATTTACAAATTTTAAAAAACCGCCAAACAATCGAAAATTGGTCGATTGTTTCAGCGGTTTGTTTTGTTTGTGCGGATGAAGGGACTCGAACCCCCACGCCCGAAGGCACTAGATCCTAAGTCTAGCGCGGCTACCAATTACGCCACATCCGCAAAAGTGAGTGCAAATATATTATATTTTTTTTAGAAAAGAGAAAAATCGATCAAAAAGTTTAAGAGTTTTGATTAGATTTTAGGATATGTGAAAGGATAATATTTATTCCCAATCCAATGCAAAATCCTGTAAAGATATCGATAACATCAATGTTGAAATTGTAGATTGGTTTTTTGATTACATATTGCAGTATAATGGGAAAAAGGATTAGCAAAATAGCAATTAACAGTTGGTAGTTTTTATTCATTTATATAATGATCGTTTATTTAGAAGACACAATAAACAAATAGCGTTTAAATTAAACGTTAATCCATTGTTAATTTAATGTGATTTTTTATTGATGAATAATTAGATCATTACTTCACCAACTAAATCTCAAGATCTTAATTTTATTATGGTAAATGGTATTGCTGCTATTGGCCTTTTTTTATTTTGCTTTGTATTTACTTAGAATTTAGGGTTTTCGGAAAAAATGAGTTGGTTAGTAATCAAATAAGCAAAGTGGGAGATGATCAATAAAAAATCCCGGATGCAATAAACAACCGGGATTGATCTATTTGATGATTCAAATATTATTATTCAGGCCTTTTTGATCTTACCGGATCCTTAGGCGCCGGCTTTAAGTCAACAGATTCTGTTTTTAACTTTTCTAAAACAACTTGAACAGCAGTTTCCAGCTGGGGATCTTTACCTTGCTGAATAAGCTTAGGTTTTTGTTCTACTTCAATATCAGGGCTTGTGCCTTCATTTTCAACAGCCCAGTTGCCATCAGTATCATAAAACCCACCTCGTGGAGCTGTTATGTGGCCGCCATCTATTAAAGAAGGAACATCCCATATACCTACTAATCCTCCCCATGTTCGTGTACCTATTAATTCACCAATCTCCCTTTTTTGAAACATATAGGGCATATAATCACCTCCGGATCCTGCACATTCATTTATGATCATTACTTTCGGACCCCAAATTCCTGCAGCAGGACTGGTCTGAGATGTTTTGTCTCCCATTGGATTGTTGAAATAACCCATCAGTTCTCTATCCAGTAAATCAATAATATAATCAGCAGCCAATCCGCCCCCGTTAAAACGTTCGTCGATTATAGCTCCTTTTTTATGTTTTTGTGCAAAATAGTAGCGATTAAAATTTGAGTATCCACCATAACCTGTGTTTGGAAGCCACACATAAGCCACTTTTCCATCGGAAAGCTCATCAACTTTCTTTCTGTTTCCCTCAACCCAGTCAATTTGCCTTAGCCTGGATTCGTTTCTTACAGGAATCACGGTAATTTTATGGGCAGTTTTAATATCCGGCGTTGAATTAACGGTGATTTGGATTTGCTTATTTGCAGTTTGCTCAAAATATGAGTATATATTTTTATTGATATCAATGGGAATTCCATTTACTGCTAATAAATAATCTCCTTCTTTAACATCTAATCCAGGTGCGCTGAGTGGGGCCTTAATGTTTGGATTCCAGCTTTCGCCTTGATAAATTTTTTTAATTCGGAAAGCATTGTTTTCAATCACCAAATCAGCTCCCAATAAGCCTACGGGAATATGATCTACATCGGGATAATCACCTCCTCTTACAAATGAATGTCCAACAGATGTTTCGCCACTAAAAATATCAAGTAGGTAATTCATATCCGAACGGTGGCGTACATGATCGACCCACTTGGAGTATGTATCATAAGCCCACTCCATGTCTAAACCATGAACATTTTTAACATAGAAATAGTCGCGCTGAAAACGCCATGCTTCGCGAAACATTTGTTTATACTCCGACATGGGGTCTATTTTCATATTTAGCTCTGCTGTATTAATGGTAAATTTTTCAGGTTTTATATCTTCTGCGGTATTTGATATACACCATTTCCCATTTAATGAGTATAATATTTTCTTTCCATCAAAAGAAATGATGAAATCAGAAATGTGATCAAGAACTTTCTTAGATTCCTGGTCTTTAAAATTGTATGTATGCAGGGTTAAACCCCTTTGATCTTCTACAGATTCTGAAAAGAAAATAACTCCATCTTCTGCCGAAGATAATTTTCTGTAATTACGTGCAGGAATATTTAAATCCAGTATTCTGTTTTGAATTCCCTCTAAATCAATATTTACTTCTGCTGGTTCGGTATCTTTTTCTTTGTCCGTTTCTTCCTTTTTGTTTTGTTCTTCGTCATCACTTTCTGGTGATAAAGGACTTTTCTCCATTTTATCAAGTACCGTAACATAAATGGAATAATCAACAGGGCGCTCAACAGACGACATATCCAGCCATCCGGTATTTAAGCCATAATTTGTGCTTGCCATGAAATAAAGGAATTCCCCGTTTTTATCCCAAGTTGGTTGCCTGCATTCACTCATCCCATCTGTAATTTGAAAAGATTGTTGTTTATCTAAAGAGTAAAAGAAAATAGCACTAAATTCATTAGGCAATCTTTTAGCATAGGCAATCCATTTTGAGTCAGGTGACCATTGTGGATTTATTACTCTGTCGGGGTTTGAGAAACCTTCATCATCTATTCTGGTTACGTTTCCAGTTTCAATATCTACAATCCAGAGTACACGGTCGGTATCACTAAAACTGATATATTTTGAGTCGGGTGACCATTTTGGCGAGTAATAAAAGGTTGGTTTTTCAAAAGATATTTCCTTGATTATCTTTCCAAATTGATTTGCTATAATTAACTTGTATTCGCCACTTTTATCAGAAAACCAGCTTATTTTATCACCGTCAGGCGACCATGCAGGAGATCGCTCAGCGCTTCCGGAGCTATTTGTAAGATTTCTTACATCTCCTTTTTCTTCAGGGATTGTAAATATCTCTCCTCGGGCTTCTATTATTGCTCTTTTGCCTGTTGGGGATATTTCAGCATTTGTAATATAATCAGATGCATTTTCCCAATGTGCCCGCATCCATGGAAAATCGGCACTTATTTCCACATTTATTTTTTTCGGATCGGTATCTTCAGGTGATATGGTATACAAATCACCCCCATACTCGTAGATCATTTCTTCATTGCTTGCTTCAAGATTTTTGCAATCAAATTCTTTGTAAAAAGTTACTTGCTTTAAATCTTTACTGGTGTAATTATAAGACCAGATGTTCATGGCATAATCACGGTCAGATAAGAAATAAATTGTTTCATTGATCCAAACAGGAGAAATATCATTGCTTCCTTCCCAAGGTATTTTCTCAACTTCGAATGTTTCAAGATTTAGGATTCTAACAGGATTGGTTTGTCCGCCTCTGTAATTTCTCCATTCTGTTTCCCATGGCAGGTTTCTTCGATATACAAGATGTTTTCCATCCGGAGATAATTGTCCATTGTAAATGCGTGGTTTCATGAAAAGTTCAGGCATGCCACCATTCATGTCAATTGTGTAAAGTAAATCAGCCATTTGAATAGGCACTTGCTCTCTACCTGAAGTAAAAAGTATTTTTCCCTGATTATTCCATCCAATAACGTTGTCGGCAGAAGGATGCCATGTAAGGCGCTTAGGAGCTCCTCCGTGAATCGAAACAACATATACGTCTGTGTTTCCGTCATATTGCCCTGAGAATGCAATATAGTTTCCGTCAGGAGAAAAATGAGGTTGAATCTCAACCCCCGGGAATGTTGTTAGCCTTTTAGGATGCTCTCCATTTTTATCTGCCAACCAAATATCACCACCATAAACAAAAGTGATATGGGTTTTACTTATGTCGGGATTTCTTAAAAGTTTTGTGTTTTGAGCTTTTGCAAAGCTATGGATGTACAATCCAAATACAATAATCAGCAGTAACTTTTTATAATTCATGGGACATCAATTTTGTTTAACAATCTTTAAAATTACATTTTTTTCTTCAATTCTGGCAATATAGAAATTCTAAAAAGGTTAAAATGAATTATAAAAGTTTGGAATGTTTTTAATCATCATGAATTCCGATTGATCTCAGATCGAAATTTTTGCCCAGATAAACACGCCTTACCTGCTCGTCTTCAGCTAATTCTTTTGCATTACCGGATTTAAGTATGGATCCTTCGAATAGTAAGTAAGCGCGGTCTGTTATCGAAAGTGTTTCGTGTACATTGTGGTCGGTTATTAATATCCCAATATTTTTTTCTTTTAATTTACCTACTATTTCCTGTATATCTTCAACAGCAATAGGATCTACTCCTGCAAAAGGTTCGTCGAGTAAAATAAATTTCGGTTTAATGGCTAAAGCTCTTGCAATTTCAGTTCTTCGCCTTTCGCCTCCGGATAATTGTATGCCCAGGCTTTTTCTTATTTTGTTTAATCCAAATTCGTCTAAAAGATTTTCCAGGCGTTCTTTCTGTTCTGCCTTCGGCATTCCTGACATTTCAAGTACAGCTTTGATATTATCTTCAATACTTAACTTCCTAAAAACTGAAGCTTCCTGTGCCAGGTAACCGATACCCATTTGTGCGCGTTTATATACCGGTTCTTTGGTAATATCTTTTTTATCAAGATAAATTTTTCCTGTATAAGGAGTAATTAATCCAACAATCATATAAAATGTTGTGGTTTTACCTGCACCGTTAGGCCCTAGTAAACCCACAATCTCTCCCTGTTTTACATCTACCGAAACATGGTTAACAACTGTTCTTGAGCTGTATTTTTTTATTAAATTTTCTGTTCGCAATTGCGATTGAATATCCTGACTCATTGTAATTTCTTTTTTGCAAATGTATATATTTTTTTAATGTATATTTTAGACTAACGTATTCATAAGTATTAATATTTCCAATATTTATGAAATAATCAGGTTAGAAAATGATTTGAACAGTTGCTCTTATACCGAACTTTTCGATGTTCTCGTGATCAAGGTATGATAACCGCCACACAGCATCAATTCTAAAAAGTTTAAAGATATTTTCAATTCCGATGCTTGCTTCTAAATAGGGTTCGTTTACCTGATATAGATTATCAGGAAAATCCATAATTTCTTCATGCCTATTGCTTAATTCACCAATTAATGCTTTGGCAGAAATTACTTCACGCCATTTTAATTTTCTTAACAAAGGGATTTTATTTAGGAAAAACCCTTGAAAATGATGCTCGGCATATACACTCAGATATTTATCGCTGGCAAATTCATAATAATTCATCATATTAAAAGCATACCGGTCAAAAGCGTAGGTTTCATTTCCTTCGTGTAATTTGAGTAAAGGGTAAGGGACAGAGCCAAATACCTGGCCTGCATCAATAATATATTTGAAATATCCCAGTGGGCTTATTGGAACCTTATGAGCCAGGCTAACACTTAGTTTATAGTATTCATAATCTGAATCCAAAAGATTTTTGATTCCGGTAGTAAAGTACAGGTTTAGAACAGGATCATTAGTCCCAAGGTTAATCCTTTCGAATTCGCCACGCAAATATTTTTCATTTTTTGCAAGTCGGATGTTTAGGTTTAGTTCGCTTGTTGTTATGTCGTTAAATATTATAGTATCAGTTGATGATGTTTTTTGGAACGGGATATATTCGGTTGGCTCAATACTTTTGTAATTATAGGTTAACTTATTAGAAAATCCCTGAAACCACTCTTTTTCTACAAATGAGCTGAAATCATTTACCATGGTAAGTTTATAGTTGGGGTTTCGTCGTAGAATGGATGTAAAGAAATTGTCCTCGGTAAGTGCATATTGGCTTTGTCCCAATTGTTGTATATCATATTTGTATTGAGCACCAACAGCCAGCCTTGGGTTTTTATCGAACATGTAAATAAATCCGCCTCCGTATTTTAGACGATTATCTTTTTCGCCATAAGCAATGTGTGCATTGATCATAAGTTTAGTGCTAAAATTATTGCTTGTTCTTCCACTCAGGCGAATTCTGTTTCCTTCAATCTCGTTAAAACTGAAAGTTTTGTAATACGGGCCTAACTCAATCAACCCCAATTCGTAATGATACATCCCAAACATGGCCACAATTTTTTCGTATGTTTTAAAAATAGGTACCTGCTTCACAGAGTCAACCATTTCATAAATTTTCTTTTCTTTTTGCGTTAGGTCAATGGGCCTGTTATTTATCCAAAAGTTTTCATCATTAATCATGGCATTTTCTTCTACAATTACATTATCATTAATTTTTTGCACTTGTTCCGGCAATTCTTCATTTAATTTGATGTTCATGTAATTGGTGGTTTTTTTTCCAAAAAACCCAAGCGTTCTGTCTGTAAGGTTGAAATCGAAAAACAACTTTTCGTTCTTCATGAACCATATACTGTCATCAATTTGCTCGTATTCATACTCGGCTACAAAATCGTTAATAAAATTGATGTTTACATCTTGAGCCATTCTCATCTGGATTTTTTTAATGGCAAAAGTGGTATCATTGACCCAAAAATTTCCATGAAATGTTTTTTCTTGTTTTCGTTTTGGAACAAATGAAATATTGTAACACCAGTGATTATCAATAAAGGCACTGTCAATTAAATAATATTTATAATAGTATAATCCGAAATCGGCAATTGGACTTACAAAACCCGGCTCAAATACTTGTTCGAAATTTTCGTAAATATTTATTTTCTGGTACATTTTCCCGGTAAACTGCGAGATACTTTCATTTTCAATTCCCGATATTTTTGTTGCATTAATGATCTCGCGTTCAATTCTTGGATTTTTTTGATAATAATATTCAGAAAATGATTCAGTAATAAATATAGGGAGATATGATTTTCCGGTAATGGCAGAAGTATCAACATAATCGAATAAAAACTGAAAATCACGCAATAATCTATGATTTTTTAAATCATCATCAACATTATTGACATCTATTTCTACTTTATTATAAAGTTTATAAGTGTATGAATCAAATTTCCGGGGATTATGTTTTTCTTTGTTTTCGATAATATTTCTGAGAATCTCATGTGCAGGGTTTTCTGTTGGTAATACGACAACTTCGTCTATCTCATAAATATTGGGCTTTAAATTAAAATTGATTTCCTGGTATCTGTATAATTGAACAGCCCTGGTTTGTGGCTTGTATCCAACAAAAGATACAATAATTGAATCATGACTATTTCTTGATTCTAAGAAGTATTCTCCTGCCGTATTGGTAATGGTTCCAATATTTGAATTCTTAAAAGTAACATTAACAAAAGGTATCGGTTCCTGCGTTTCGGAGTCTTTAACAACACCTCTTACTTTGGTAATTTGTCCGCATACCACGGAATTATGTAGAAATAGTAAGAGAAAAATTACTAACCATTTACAGTAAGCTCGTGTCATCCAATGATTTTTTTGCAAAAAATAAATTTAAGCTTTTAGTCGGTTATGATTGTTGTTTTTTTACAATTTTTTTTGAAATTACAATACCTGTTTCGTATAAGATAATTAGAGGAAAAGTAACAAGAATCAGGCTGAAAATATCAGGGGGAGTTATTGTTGCTGCTAACACCATAACAATAATAATAGCATGTCTTCTGTATTTTCTTAAAAATTCGGGAGTTACCAGTCCTGCTTTACTTAAGAAGAATATTAAAATAGGTAGTTCGAAAATTACACCAGCAGCCAGCGTAACCGAGGTTACCGTCCCTATATATGATTTTAGGTTAATTTGATTAAGTACCTGATCGCTTACGTTATAAGATCCTAAAAAATGGATCGAGAGGGGGACAATAACAAAATATCCAAACAATATGCCCAACAGAAACAGCAATGAGCTAATCGTAACAGCACCTCGAGTGTGTTTCATCTCATTTTCGTACAAAGCGGGTTTTATAAAGCTCCAAAATTCCCAGAAAATATAAGGAAAAGCAATAATAATACCGGCAAAAATAGAAATAGTAATATGTATGGTAAACTGTCCGGCCATTTTGATATTAATGATTTGAAATGGATTGTTATTTATACATAGTTTTGAAATATTGACTTTTTCTCCCAGGAGGCAAAGTATTTTATTTGTAAAGAATTCGGGCGTTTTGGGTGCCAGTATAATTTCATTAAAAACGATATCGCTAAAAATAAAAGCAGCGATAGCTACAATAATAATGGATGCAAAAGCACGAATTAAATGCCACCTGAATGCTTCGAGGTGCTCTAAAAAGGTCATATGATCATTTTTTGCCATACTAAACAATTCCTTCTTTTAAAATATCATGTAAATGTACCATGCCTAAATACTTATCTTTGTGTACCACAATCAGTTGCGTTATATTATTGCCTTCCATTAAATTAAAAGCGTTAATGGCCAGTTCTTCTTTATCAATAGTTTTTGGATTGAGAGACATAATATTCTCAGCAGTTAAATCTTCAAACTGATTATGGTTTTGTAACATTCTACGGATATCACCGTCGGTAATAACCCCTCTTAACTTACCCGTGTCATCTAACACTGCTGTTGCCCCCAGCCGTTTAGAGCTTATTTCAATAATAACATTTTTAACATTTTCATTGATATTAACTTTAGGAGCTTCATTATTTTTATATAAATCGCTTACACGCATATATAGTTTTTTTCCTAAAGCTCCACCTGGATGCACTTTGGCAAAATCTTCGGTAGAGAAACCCCTGTATTCCAGTAAACATACAGCCAGAGCATCTCCAATGACCAATTGTGCAGTTGTACTTGACGTTGGCGCTAAATTATTCGGACAAGCTTCTTTATCAACCGTAGATTTTAGCACATAATCGGCTTGTTTGGCTAAAAATGATTCTGTTGACGATACCATGCCCACCAATACATTTCCGCGACTTTTTATAATCGGTACTAAAACTTTTATTTCTGGTGTATTGCCGCTTTTAGAAATGCAGATAATAATATCATCTTTTTGGATTATACCCAGATCACCATGAATGGCATCAGCTGCATGCATAAAGATTGAAGGGGTGCCGGTTGAATTTAATGTAGCAACAATCTTATTAGCAATATTGGCACTTTTTCCTATTCCGGTAATAACAACTCGTCCGCTGCTGCTATAAATAAGTTTAATAACCTTTTCAAAATCTTCATCAATATAGTTGGCGAGCTTTTTTATCGATTCAGCTTCTTGTAAAATGGTATTTATAGCTAATTTATTTATATCCATATGTTTAAATATTTATAAATAATGATATTGATCAGTATAATTTTAAAATAACAGTAAAATATTATATGTTTTAAAAAAAATTATTGTAAATTTATATACAAAAGTATTTATTTTTATAATAAACAGATAAGGTTTCGTTTTAAAACATGTTATATAATTAATTAAATATTT
>JAWLEM010000045.1:0-14975 GCA_041686115.1 Bacteroidales bacterium | reverse complement strand
TACAATTCCACGTACTGTTGTGCTTAGTACAGATATATTCGATGAGTTTATGGAGGATAATGAATTGTATAAAATTGGGATGTCCGATCAATCAGACGAAGAAATACTAGATCATTTTGTAAATGCTAAATTACCCAGCCGGGTTTACCAAGACCTGTATGCTTTTATATCTGTAATCAATAATCCGGTGGCCATCCGGTCATCGTCTAAGCTTGAAGATTCACATTATCAGCCTTTTGCGGGAATATACTCTACTTATATGATTCCCAGAACAACAAATAGCACTTTGATGATTAAAATGCTGTCTGATGCCATAAAATGTGTTTATGCATCGGTTTATTTTAAAAGTAGTAAAGCTTACATGGCAGCCACTTCGAATGTAATTGATGAGGAAAAAATGGGTATTATTTTGCAGGAAGTGTGCGGAAAACAGTTTGGTAACCGGTTTTATCCAACAATCTCCGGAGTGGCACGCTCAATTAATTTTTATCCTATTGAGCCGGAAAAATCTGACGAAGGAATTGCTAATATTGCGTATGGACTTGGAAAACAAATTGTCGATGGGGGAATATCATTGCGGTTTTCTCCAAAGCATCCGAAAAAGATATTGCAACTTTCAAATCCAGACATGGCTATTAAAGATACACAAAAATATTTTTATGCACTGGATATGTGTCCTACAAAATTTTTGCCTTCAACTGATGATGGAGTTAATTTAATTAAGCATGAAATAAAAGATGCCGAAGAAGATACATCACTTAAATTTGCGGCTTCAACATATGATTTCCAGAATAATGTTTTGCGTGATGGTACCTTGTACGAGGGTAAACGTTTAATAACCTTTGCTAATATCTTAAAGCATAATACATTTCCTTTAGCCGAAATTCTTCAAACATTGCTTGAAATTGGGCAAAAAGAGATGGGAAATCCAATTGAAATTGAATTTGCTGTTGATTTAAATGTTGAAAAGGATCAGCCTTATGTTTTTAACTTTTTGCAGATCAGACCTATTGTTGATAACGATCAATCCAATAACTTTGATATTGAAGATGTTAAAAAAGAAGATACCATTATTTATTGTGAATCGGCCTTAGGAAATGGAATTGTCGATGATATACATGATTTTGTATATGTTAAGCCCGAAGCATTTAAATCGTTGGATACGAAAATAATTGCATCCGAAATTGGTAACTTAAATGATCAGTTTATTCAGGAAAACCGTAATTATGTATTAGTCGGGCCCGGTAGGTGGGGATCGGCCGATGCATCGCTGGGAATACCTGTAAAATGGTCACAAATTTCACAAGCCAGGGTTATTGTCGAATCCGGATTAGAAAACTTCAGAATAGACCCAAGCCAGGGAACCCATTTCTTTCAAAATTTAACATCATTTAGAGTGGGATATTTTACCATTAATCCATATATCAATGATGGTTTCTATGACATTGAATATTTAAAAAATTCTGAAGCACATTTCGAAAATAAATATTTACGTCATATCAGGTTTGAAAAACCAATACATGTTAAGATTGATGGTAAAAACAATAAGGGTGTGGTTTTAAAAGATCAATAATTATTGAATTAAAGTTAGTGCCTTAATTAGAAAAATATTCTTTATCTAAATACATGAGTAAAATCATGCTAATCTGTGTTATATAATATATTGTATGGTTAAAATAAACCATACATTTGTACTGTTAATTAATTAACAATAAAGTTAATTAGTTTTGTTAAAATATTAAATCCTTGTTTTTATGAACGTAGATAAATTAATGATTCAGCTTGAGCAAAAACATCCGGGAGAGGATGAGTATTTGCAAGCCGTACGCGAAGTATTAGAGTCGATTGAGGAAATTTATAATGAAAACCCTCAATTCGAAACAGGTGGTATTATCGAAAGAATTGTAGAACCTGACCGTGTTTTAGCTTTTAAGGTGCCCTGGGTTGACGATAGTGGTAAAGTACATGTTAATCTTGGTTACCGTGTTCAGTTTAACAATGCTATTGGCCCTTACAAAGGTGGATTACGATTTCACCCAAGTGTAACATTAAGCGGTTTAAAATTTTTAGGATTTGAGCAGATCTTTAAAAATTCGTTAACCACACTTCCAATGGGTGGTGGCAAAGGTGGATCTGATTTTAATCCAAAAGGAAAATCAGATGCTGAAATTATGCGTTTTTGCCAGGCATTTATGTTAGAGTTATGGAAGCTAATAGGTCCTGAAACAGATGTTCCTGCCGGAGATATTGGAGTTGGCGGAAGAGAAATTGGTTTCATGTACGGAATGTACCGTAAACTGGCCAGAGAAAATACCGGAGTATTTACCGGAAAAGGAAGAAACTGGGGAGGTAGTTTAATACGTCCCGAGGCAACAGGTTTTGGTAATGTATATTTTGCCAAAGAGATGTTGGCTACCAAGGGCGAATCATTCGAAGGAAAGACAGTTGCTATCTCAGGATTTGGGAATGTTGCATGGGGTGCAGCCCTAAAAGCTACTGAGCTCGGAGCAAAAGTTGTTACCATTTCAGGCCCTGATGGTTATATATATGATCCGGAAGGCATATCTGGTGAAAAGATTGATTTTATGCTAGAATTACGAGCTTCTAACGAAGATATCGTTAAGCCATATTCCTATAAATTTGAAAGTGGCCAGTTTTACGAAGGTAAAAGACCATGGGAACAAAAAGTTGATATTGCTCTTCCATGTGCTATTCAGAATGAATTGAATAAAGAAGATGCAGAAGCATTGGTTAAAAACGGTTGTATTTGTATTTCAGAAGGAGCAAATATGCCCTGTACACCAGAAGCTGTTGATGTAATTCTTAGCAGTAAAATTCTTTATGGCCCGGGCAAAGCTGCTAATGCGGGTGGTGTAGCTACTTCAGGGTTAGAAATGTCGCAGAACTCAATGAAATTGAACTGGACAAGAGAAGAAGTTGATGAAAAATTACATCAGATTATGCGAGATATTCACGAGGCTTGTGTAAAACATGGAACAGAAGCTGATGGTTATGTAAACTATGTTAGAGGAGCCAATATTGCTGGTTTCTTAAAGGTTGCCAATGCAATGTTAGATCAAGGAGTTATTTAAATTCTATTATAGAATAACTTTTAGCCTGTCTGCCGGCAGGTAAGTTTGTAATTTATGGTTAAGGGAGCGAAAGCTCCCTTTTTGCATGTCTTTTTGTCAGATTTAAACAATATCATATAAAAATATGTATATATAATAATAAAAAAATATTATGGTACGTTAATTGTATCGTTAAATAAAAAAAAGAGCATGAAAGAATTTTTATTAAAACATAAATATGGCTTAATTATTCTTATACCCGGAATAATTGCCGGATTTTTATATTGGAAATATGTTGGATGTTTAAGTGGTACATGTCCAATTACATCCAATTGGCATTCTATGGTGTTTTTTGGAGGTTTAATCGGATATTTTATTGGCGACAGTATCGATGATAAAATAAAAAAACAAGCCAAGAAAGATCAGGGAACAAATTAAAAATATGGTTTTATCAAATCAATAAATTAGAAATATATGAAAAAGTTATTATTAGTTGTAATCATTGCAAGTTTAGGTTTAACTCAGGCTTGCCAGGGGAAAGAGCAATCTTCATCTGAAAAAAATCAGAATGAAAATATTGCAGAAAAAAAGGACAGTGATAAAGATAAGAAAGCAACCATTACCCTGACAAAAGAAGAGTTTAAGCAGAAGGTAATGAACTATGAAGTAAACAAGGAGTGGAAATTCGAAGGTGATTTACCATGTATTGTTGATTTTTATGCTGACTGGTGTGCTCCATGCCGAATTGCAAGTCCAATTTTGGAAGAAATAGCACAAGAATACCAGGGAAAAATTAATGTTTATAAAGTAGATATTGTAAAAGATAAGGAACTGGCTACTGTTTTTGGTGTACAGGGAATTCCAGCATTTTTGTATTGTCCTAAAGAAGGCCAGCCACAAATGACCTCGGGAATAGGGCAAAGCAAGGAGGAAACAAAAGAAATGTTTAAACAGGCAATTGAAGAAATTCTGTTAAAATAAATAAACTATTATAATATACTTGATTCTAAAAAGCCATCCTATCCAAAGGGGTGGCTTTTAATTTTTGGGCAAAGAGAAAAGAAATTCGACACCGCCACCGGGTTTATTTTTTACCGTAATTTCACCTTTATGAAGATTAACTGCATTTTTGACAATTGCTAATCCAAGCCCGGTACCACCTAGTTTTCTTGATCTTCCCGAATCAATTCTGTAAAATCGTTCAAAAATACGGGGTAAGTGCTCATCGGGAATACCAATACCGTTATCGGAGAATGAAAAATAGTAATAGTTGTCATCATCATTATACACTTTTATCTCTATTTTTGATTCATTGCCTGCATAATTCAACGAATTACCCATTAAGTTCCTGAAAATGGATGAAATTAGTGATTCATTGCCATAAACATTGACATCTGCATCGATATCAGTTTCAACCTGCATATGCTTTTCTTCCAGTAAACTATGATGCTCTTCCAGTATTTCGTCAAGTAAGTTGTTTATTTTTAGTTTGTTAAATACAAAATAAGACCCTGTTTCTTCAATTTTGTTTAATATTGCAATATCGTTAATAAGATCTGTTAATCTGCTTGCCTGGGCATTAGCCCTTTGAATAAAATGTTCCCGGGTATTTTTATCAATATCGGGGTCATTGATGATTGTTTCCAGAAATCCTTTTATTGAAGTTATTGGGGTTTTTAGCTCGTGTGCAATATTTGATGTCATTTGTTGCTTAATACGCCTGTTTTTTTCAAGCTTTGTAATGTCTGTAATAATAATTTCAAAGCTTTTATCGTGGAAAATAATACATTGTATTTTAAAATATTTTCCGCTTTTATTTAACAGATATTCTTGCCTGGGTAAATTACCCGATTTTGGGTGTGGAGTATTTTCAATTTGTTGATTAATAAAATCGATTAAAGGCTTAAATTCATCGATTTTAAAAAAATCTTCAGGTTCGATTATCAGTTGATTAGAAATAAGGTTCAGGTATTTAATAAAATGGCTGTTGGTTAATGTTTTTTCTTTCTGATTGGAGAAAAAAGCAACACCCTCGTTAAGAACATAAAGGTGGTTAAATAATTTTTCTTTTTCGAGTGCTAAAGAATTTTTAGTACTTACTAATTGTTTATAGATATTAAAAATTTCATTACTTATAGTGCCTAATTCATCACGGGGAAATTGATAATCCGTTTCAAAAGGTTCATTCTTTCTTACACGGATTACAAATTCTTTTAATCGGGTTATTGACTCTCCAAATTTTTGAGTTAAAAAATTGATAATTAACCAGATAATCAGAAAAATAAAAACAATAAAAAGTAAAAAAAGGTGTTCTGCTTTTAATAAGTTTTTAATAGCAATGTTATAAACCACTGCTGTTCGAATATAGTACTGGTTATAGGATTGTGAATAATAGTAATATTCCTGTCCGGTAGTAGTCGATTTTCTAATACTTGTTCCGTAATTATTATTGACTGATCCCTCAACTTCGGGGCGGTTTAAATGGTTTTCCATTTTTTCCACATCATCAACAAAGTTGTCATAATATACTTTCCCATCATTGCTGATAATGGTTATTCGTAAATCTGGTTGGGGTATAATTTTTATTAGCGAGTCAATCTTGTGAAGGTTATTGGGGTATATATCATTGTTTTCAATAAATTTATGTGTTGTTTCAGTTATAATTTTTAATGTATTATCTAGCTGGCTAACCCTGTATTGTTTCTCCCTAGCATATTGAAAGATCAGAATAATAATGGTAAAACTCAGAAATATAGAGAAAAAATAAAAAAACAGTCGCCTGCGGTATGAGAACCTTTTAAACATAAGCGTATATTTTAGCGTGGCAAAATTAATAAAATATAAAAGATGATTGAACAGGACTTTGCAATGATTAATAAATTTAAGAATTATTTAATATTGCATACATCCATATTTTCACAAATATGATTTGCAAACCCCATTCCGGCTTCGGCTTTTTGATCAAATGCCAGGTGCACACCCATCTCTTTAAGTTTTTGCAATTCATCGGTGTATTCGGCTGTTGATGCAATCATTCCTTTATAATTAATTGCTTTTAATCGTTCTAAAGCATATAAATTTGATTTCTGATCCATACATAGAACAACAATTTTCACCTGACTGCTTTTTACCTTGCCATCAGGAATCCGTTGCCAGAATTCACTGTCAGTAGCATCCTCCTGAATGATATTTCTTCCTTCTTCCTGGTTTGCTAATACCACATTCTCATCATAATCCAGGCCAAGTACTTTTTTCCCATATTTTTCCTTTAACTGATCATAGGTTGACCGGCCAATTCTGCCCATGCCAAAGACCAGGATTTCAGCATTCCCAATATCATAATATTTATCGTAAGTTAATCGTTGTGATGTTTCAAATGTTAATAAGTAATTTTTTATGGATGCATAAATTTTTTGAGCATTAATATTTAATGGCGATGAAATAACAAATGAAATTGAAAGGCTTAATGCCATAATAATTAACCAGTCATTTGATAACCATCCACTTGCTACGGCTAATGATGTGATAATAAGTCCAAATTCGCTAAAATTAGCCAGACTTAACGATGTAAAAATAGCTGTTCGGGCTCTTAATTTAAATCTTGTTAAAACTAAGAAATATAGAACAACTTTTAAATTTATTGTTAATGCTACAATAATAGCAACAACTAACATAGAAAGTGTTGGCATACCTGATAATCCTATTGATAAGAAAAAGCCAATAAGAAAAATATCTTTAAACCCCAGGAGTGTATCGGCCATTTCTTTCGCTTTTTTATGATTTGCAATGAGCATTCCCGCAACCAAGGCTCCAAGATCAGGTTTTAATCCTGTCATGTGAAAAAGTTCTGCACCAATAATAAATGCCAGAAAAAAGCCAAAGAGTATTAATAGCTCTCCATGTCCTACTGTATTTAAAATTTTGAATAAAACGGGACGAATAAAAATGAGTACTAATGGTATCCCTAAAGCATAAATATTGGGAAGTTCTCCGGTTTCAAAAACCATAAAAGCCACAGCAAACAAATCCTGAATAATTAAAATCCCAATAGCCATTATTCCGTAAAAGGAAGTAAGTTCTCCTTTTTCTTCAAGAACTTTAGCTGCAAATACAGTACTGGAAAAACTAAAAGCAAATGCTAATAGCAATGCTTTTTGAGAATCGAATGGTTTGAAATAGGATATGTTAGTAAAGCTTAAAAAGTAAAACAGCACGGTCATTATTCCAACAAACAAAAGCATTTGAATGGCTGTACCTGCCCATATTTCTTTCCTGGCGAGTGTTTTTATTTTAAGTTTCAGCCCAATTGTAAATAATAAGAGCATAATTCCCAGGTCGGAGATTGTTTTAATCAACTCTCCTTTTTCTGCACCCATATAATGCAAAATAAAACCAGCCACTAAATATCCAACCAGTGGCGGTAGTTTTATAAACCGGGCTCCAAAACCTAATACAAATGCTATTGCCAACCAAAGGGATTCCATACTATAGATTTGAACTATTTAACCTCGATAATTTTTTTCATATCAGCTTTAGATACATTTAATAATCCTGATACCGGCAATCTTTTGGTCATCTCAAGCCAGTTGGGATCTTTTGAGAAAATTTCTTTAAAAATGGGTAATGCTTCATCAATCCTGCTGTTGTTAGCCAATGCAATGGCTTTCCAGTATTTCATTTCCAGATTTCCCGGGAACATTTTTTCAGCTGCCGAATATTCTTCAAGAGCTTTAGCCATATCGCCGTGTTCAACAGCTAAGTCGCCATTGTTCATGTGTTCATATGCTCTGTGTACTTTTAGTAATCGCTCAAGCTCAATAAGTGGGTTTGTGTGATCATCTACTCGTAGGTTAATTTTTTTGTCCATCCATTCATGTTCTACTTCTTGTGTATTAAAAATTAACAAAACAGCTGATTGCTTTCCTCGTATATCACCACCCGCTTCTTGAGCTGCTTTAAGCGTTTTAACAACCCTTTCTGCTAATGGCAGATTTTCATTTTCTTTGAAAGTTTGAGCCATGGCCGGAACAACTTCATCATTTAACATCATATTGGCTTGTACAGAAAAATTTTTACCTGTAATATGACTGGCTGATTGCACACATTTTTCGCCGGTAAATGTTGCTATATTACCCTTAGTATCAAGAAAAGCTACTTGTCGGTATTCTCTGCCTTCATCTTTTGATGTAAGCATATCAAGTGCTTCAATAGCCGTTTTTCCATCAGCTATTAATTTTAATCCATCAGGGCCGTATGCCGGATTAACAAAAGACTGGGTAGCAATAACTCCAACTCCTGATTTTCCCCATGAAACTATTGAACCAACCGAAAACCAGTGGCTTTGCACACCAACAGCCATTTCGCCGGAAGTTGTATCAATAGCTACAATCGAAAAAGTATGAGCAAAAGGTTCATTTGATTTATACTGCTGTGCATTTGTTTTGAAAACAAACAAGGTGAATACAATAATGCTTAAAAGAATTAAATATTTTTTCATCTTTTTATTTTTTAAATATTAATATGTCGTTGTCATATTTTCATCTACACATATAATAAAATCGGCTTTGCCTGTATTTTCTTCTTCTAAATGATTAACATCAGCTTGCGAAACTGTTGATATTGTTACATACTTAACATCTGGCAATAATTTTTTCAGATACCACAAAATCCCTTCGTAATGATCGGTATGATATGTGCCATGAAAATGAATAAATTGATGATCAGGATTGAAATGTTTAGCAATAAACCAGGCCATTGTGGCATCTTTAATCGCTTGGGCTTTAGGTAGGTTTTCTCCTCCGTGTCCACCCATCATCTGCAGCATGTTTTTATACCCGGGTAGTTCCGGATCGTATTCAATGGGCAATGGAGCCATCCAGCTTTTTTCTTTCTCTGAAAGTGTATCTAATGCTTCGAATCCTTTTTTGAAAACCCTATTGGCATAACGGCGTGGAATATTGGTTGCAATAAATGGCTGGTTGTTTTCTTTTGCCAGATCTACCAAAGGAGCATAATCCGTTTTATAATTAGGCCATAACCTTGCAAGAGAATCCAGCCCATTGTAGTCAATACTGTCTCTTAAATATAAGTTTAGCGCTTCCTGGTTGTCGGCTTCGAACATTTCAGCCCCAAAGGTTAATTTTCCGTTTTGAATCAGATCATAACTCACTTCATATTGTAACCAATGAGCGATAGGATTGTTGTGTAACTCGCCAAACAGAATAATATCTGACTTATTGGCTGTCTGCAACAATTGTTCGTAATTTACCTTTTCTCCCTGGGGATTAAATATCTGGTAAGCTTTTTTATTTTGTGCGATTGTATAAATTCCAAAAGCCAATAAAAATAAAATAAAAGTTATCTTTTTCATGGTGTAAAATTTTTAATCTGTAACATGATTATATTTGGATAAATTTAATAAAAAAATACCACAACAATTACTCATAGATTAACAACAATAATAATGCGAATGTTTGATGAAGGTTATGGAAGTATTTTTATTGCTGATGATTTGAATGACACCCAGACTTTGGTATTTTCTTTAAACCGAAATTTCTGTAACGATTCTTCCGAGATAACAACCGAAAGTTCAATGCCAATATCAACAACGATTTCGTAATTGGTTAAATAGGGAATAATCTGCTTGATTTCGCCTTTAAAATTATTAACTGCACTTGATTCTATTTTTTCGTTGGAAAGGATTATTTCTTCGCCACGAATAATAATTTTACCTTTTTTAAGCTGGCCTTTATTCGATACTTTTATTTCCAGCGTGCCATTAATTTTTGCCGTATTTTGTGTTGTGAATTCTGCAGCAAAAAAATTCTTTATTCCTGTAAAATTGGCAACAAATTCGTTAGCGGGTTTTGTAAAAACTTCTTTGGTTAAGCCCTTCTGAATGATTTCTCCATGATGCAAAACAGCTACTTTGTTCGATAAAGCAATGGCCTCTTCATAATCATGGGTTACATGTAGGATGGTTGTTCCGGATTGATTAATTTTTCGGAGCAGATTTCTCAGATCGCCTTTTAGTTGCACATCAAGCGATGCCAACGGCTCGTCTAAAAGTAAACACTGTGGTTTAGTTACCAACATACGTGCAAGTGCTACACGTTGCAGCTCACCTCCTGATAATTTTTGTGTACCCCGATCCAGAAGATGCGTAATGCCTGTTAAATCGGCAAATTCTTGAACAAGCAACCTTCTTTCCTGAACACTTAACTTTTTATGTTTTAGTGGATATTCAATATTTTGTTTTACGGTAAGATGCGGAAATACAGAATAATCTTGAAAAACAATCCCTACTTTTCGGTTTTGGATTTTTTCGTGGGTAATATCCTGGTTATTTAAAAATATTTGTCCCGAACCAGGGTAGGCCAGGCCGGCAATAATTTCGAGTAAAACAGTTTTACCAACACCTGATTTCCCTAATAATATATAATAGTCACCTTTTTCCAGCTCAAGATTGATATCCCTTAGTTGGAAATCTCCTAATTTTATTGATATATTTTTTATTTTAAGCATTTTCTGTTTTTTTCTTTGTGGCCACCATTCTTAACAAAATAAAAAATACCAGGCAAACCACAATAAATACCACAGAAACCGGCCGTGCATATTTTAACCCAAAAGCACCAAACCGTTCGTAAATAAGCACGGGAGTTACCATTGGATGATATGCAACAATAATTACTGCCCCAAATTCACTTAACCCGCGTGCAAACATCATGATTAATCCCGAAAGGATATTTTTCCACGCCAATGGCAACGAAATGGTAAAAAACACTCTTATGGGCGAAGCCCCAAGGTTTAGCGCCGTTTTTTCTAATTTAACAGGTACGTTTTCGAAACCATCGCGGGCAGCGTTAATTAAAAAGGGTATGCTTACAAAAGCCATGGCAAGTGCAATTCCAGCAGGATGTCCAACAAAATTAAGTCCTACAGACGAACCTATTTTGCCTAAAACCGAATCGCGTGAAATAAAACCCAGAATAGCAATACCTGCTGCTGAATGAGGAATTACAATTGGCAAATCAATAATTCCATTAATAATTTTTTTGAATTTAAATTTTGTACGGGCTAAAAAATAGGATAGGGGAATAGCACCAACAGCAAAAAATATGGTAGCCAGAAAAGAAACCCTTAACGTAAGCCAAATACTATCAACAACTTCAGGGTCTTTCGATGTTTCGAAAAATTGCGCAGGACTTGTCGCTAAAAACATACCCATAAGTGGGGCTACAATAAAAAGTAATATTAGTCCCCCTATAAAAACAAAAAGTATTGGCGTACTTCTGTTATTCATCTATCTGTTTGATTAAAAAATGTTGGTTTTACTGTAATCATGGCATAGAGAAATTGCTGCAGTCCGTTAGGCTCTGTTGCTTGAATTAATTCCAGCGTTTTGCTGCTAAACAGTATTCCATATCCCATTTGCAAATTTACGATTTCGTTTAAATTCCATGTAGTGATCAAGTCAAATTCGTTTGCCAAAAATTTATTTTGTACTGTATTTTCATAAACATAGTTGTTTGCTAATGCGAAATAGTGGTAACGGGCAGATAGTTTCCAGTTTTTTAACCTGCTGATATCAATTTTTATATACCCATCTAATAATCCGGCACCTTCAGTTGTTTCAGGAGTGCTAAAATAATCCATCATTCCGTTAAAACCATGTCTGGCACCGTACAAGATATCAAAAGCATAATCTTTCTGATTGGTTTCATCCGATAAATCATTTCCAGATTTATATTCAATTCCTGCTGTTGCATCCAACCATGGGTTGAATTTATGGAGAAAACTTCCACTTAAATAAAAAGCGCTAACATCCTGCCCTATATAATTTTTGCCTGTTTGATAAAATCCACGTATTTGAATATTATCCGCAGGCTTTTGGTATTTAATAATTCCTCCGGTTGTTAGCCTGTAATAATCTGTATTCGTTGTCCCTTCTTTTTGGTATCCGTCGGTAATTGTTAAGCTGGCCAGTGAAAAATTATTCAATGTTTTTTCCAGCCATAATACATTTAAAAACTTGTAATTATTGATTTGACCGGAGTAATCGGTACCAAAATTTGAAACATCTGATTGGTTAAATGCGGTAAATATTTTTAATTGAAAATTTTCATTCAAATAATCAATATTAATACCATCGTGCGAATTACTTACCTGGCTCCAATTGGCTTTTGAAAAAAGCCGTTTGTTATCGATATCAAACGATTGGCGGCCTGCCGTAAGTGACCAATATGTGTTTAAATTGATTTTAAACCATGCTTCGTATACCGAAATTCCTGGATCGTCTGATTTTAATTTTGATTCACCCCAAACCCGGTAATCCTGTATCGAAATTCTTGAAGTGATATACTTATTTGTATGATTTAAATTTAAACGTGTTCGTTGAGTCGTAAAATAAGCAGGGTTTGTATTTTCGGATTTTAATGTTTTATATCCATCTCTGAATTCGAACCTTGGACGGTATTCGGCTCCTATATCGAGCTGTGCATTAACTAAAAAGCTTATTAACATGAAAAAAATGAATATAAATAACAGTTTCATTGTGGCAATTTGTTTCAGGGTTTTGCAAATGTTTTTAATTCATCAGGGATGTTTTGATATGTCTCGGAGTACGATGGTGTAATAAGTGGCTGTCCGTTTTGCTCCATAATTTTGGCTCCTTTACCGGAAAATATATATTGAACAAACTTGGTGGCTAGTTCCTTATTAGGGGCATTTTCCAAAATGGTAATTCCGTAAACCATTGGTTCTCCGTAAACTTTTATCTTTGATCCCGGTGTATTACCCACAATTTCAGTGTCCGCTAATTTATAATAATCAGCTAACTCCGGTTTTTTTATATTAACAGAATCGGGAAGGGTTAAGTATTTTAATCCATGTTGCTGGGCTACTGAGCGATAAAGAAAAATATAATCAATAGTATTCGATTCTAATAAAGCCAGCAAATCTACTTCTTTCGGACGAATATATTCATTGTCTTTGTTCATCATTTTTTTTGTAAATCCAGGTATGGTATAGTAGTCTTCGGCTAATTGTATGGTTAAAATTGCACGATAACCACATGGGTCTGAGTTTGGATCGGAACGGCCAAAAATTACATCATCGCGTAACATAACCTCGTGCCAGTTTTGGGCATTAATTTCATCTGAATATTTCGATTCTTTGTGGTAGACAATAGCCATCTCGTTTCCTGCAAATTGGATGTTCCATTGGGCAAAATCAGGAATCAACATTTTATCAATAACCGTATAATCTGCCGATGCCATAATATCACAATCTTTATTCAGGTCGGTAATTTTTCTTGCGGATTGTACGCTTCCAGCCGACTCAAGAAAAATTTCAACCCCGGGGTTTTCTTTTTCAAATTGCTCTTTCATTTGTTTAAACGGAACTGATAAGCTGCCAGCATGGAAGATAATAAGTTCTTCAGATTCTTTTTTATTTTGATTGCAACTTAGTAGAAATAAGCTGGCTACAATTAAAGTAAAAATACTTTTAAGGTTCATTTTTCTCATGTTGTTATGTTTTTAACGTATATGGACATGCAAAAATAAACATATCGTTAAATAAACCTATTATTTTGATAAATTAATTATTTATTGATTAGTTATCTGCATTAATTTTTCTTAAAAAAATTGACGTTTATCTAAAAAGTACGTAAATTTGTACTTGAATAATAACTTAAAAGCGAATTGATATGATAGCAGCAAATTATACAGAGTTTAGAACAGGATTGAAAAAGTTTCTTGATACAGTTGAATCAAATAATGAAACTTTAATAATTAAGCGTGGTTCTGGTAAAGGGACTGTCATGATTTCTTTGGATGAGTATAATTCAATAATGGAGACTGTTCATTTGTTAAGTTCAAAGGCCAATGCAGATAGATTGTATGATTCTATTAGACAAATGAAAGATGGAAATACCATTAACGAAAAACTAATCGAAGAATAATGAGAATTACTTTTACAAAAAATTCCTGGGAAGATTATACTTCATGGTTGAAAGAAGATAAGAAAATATTAAAGAAAATTAATGACTTAATTAAAGACATACAAAATAATCCATTTGAAGGGAAAGGAAAACCAGAACCATTGAAGTATGATTTAGCTGGATACTGGTCTCGAAGAATTGACAGAGAACATAGATTAGTTTATCAAACAGATGAGCACGAGATTAGAATATATGCTTGTAGATACCATTATGATAAATAGAAGAATTTATGTACCATAACAGTGTCAGGTTTAGGATTCAGAAATATTTAGTAAAACGCCAACGGTTGGTATAGTTTCAATTTTTATGCGTGGGTCGCTTTGTAAATGTTTACGGAGTTTTGAGATAAAAACGTCCAGGCTTCGGCCGATAAAGTAGTCATTTTGCCCCCAAACTTCCATCATTATTTTTTCGCGTGAAACAATATTACTTTTCGATTTGGCAAGCATTGCCAATATTTTTGTTTCTTTTGATGTTAGCCTTTTGGAGTCGTTGCCCGAAATCAGCTCCTGGTTACTTACATCAAAAGTAAAATGCCCCAACTCATATTTTAATTTATCCTGATTTTCGGACGCTTGTTTTACACGATTAAGAATGGATTGAATTCTGTATAGTAGTTCATCTTCGTCGAAAGGTTTGGTAACATAATCATCAATACCAATTTTAAAACCTTTAATTTTATCTTCTTTCATTGAACGGGCAGTGAGAAAAATAACCGGAACTTTTGTGTTTTGCTCCCTTATCTTTTCAGCCAGTGTAAACCCATCCATTTCTGGTAACATTACATCCAGTATGCAGAAATCAAAATCTGATGAATTAAACCCATTTAAAGCCGATTTGCCATCACGATATAATTTAACGTCAAATTCATTGGATTCGAGAAATTCTAAGAGCAGGAATCC
>JAWLEM010000044.1:13000-14986 GCA_041686115.1 Bacteroidales bacterium | reverse complement strand
GGGCAGGTAATCAACAACAGCATTTAATAAATTTTTAGTGCCAACACCATACTTAGCTGAGCCAAACAGAACAGGAAATAGTTGGTGTCTTTGAACACTTTTTACAAGGGTATTATTTAACTCTGAAAAAGAAAGCTCCTGTTCGTCGAGATATTTTTCGAGAATACCTTCGTCGGTATTGGCAATTGTTTCAATGATATTAGTATTTAAATTATCCTCATTCCAAATAGAATGAATATCTGCATCTCCGGTTGCTTCATTTGATACCTTTTGTAAAACAGCAAGTTGGCTTGTAAGTTCTTTTTTTATTTCGTTGATCACCAATTCTACATCAGCCCCGGCACGGTCAATCTTATTGATAAAGATTAAGGTTGGTATTTTTAAATCTTGCAAGGCACTCCACAAGGTTTCTGTGTGAGCCTGCACTCCTTCTACAGCCGAAATAACTATTATGGCTCCGTCCAGAACCCGTAAAACCCTTTCGACCTCTGCAGAGAAATCAACGTGCCCGGGGGTATCAATCAAATTAATTTTAACATCTTTCCAATAAAAGGTTGTATTGGCTGACCGGACAGAAATTCCTCGTTCGCGCTCAACGTTGAGATAGTCTGTTTGTGTGGTGCCATTATCCACACTACCTAACGATTTGGTTTTACCGCTTAAAAAAAGAAAATTTTCGGTTATGGTTGTTTTTCCTGCATCGACATGCGCAAGAATACCGATATTACGTATTTTTTGTTGCATTTAAGAATATAAGGATTAAGCCGCAAACTTAATATAAAAACAAAAATATGTAATGATCTGGTTTAAGAAAATGTGTTGAATTAGTAAACTACAAATTTAGTTTCTCCATGGCCCGCCATTTGATTAAAATTCATACCTTCGACAACGGTTTTAACACTCATTTTCTGGTCAGATGTAAAAATGGATACTTTTGTTTTTCTTGTTTCAACAATCCTAACATCAGGATTCCAGTAAAGTGTATTCATAATATCATAGGTAATCAATTTAAACCATTTTTTCGGGATTTACCCATTGGTCAAAGTTTTTTTCTGAGACGAATCCCGACTTTAAGGCTGCCTGTTTTAAGGTAATATTTTCGTCAAAAGCTATTTTAGCAATTTTTGAAGCTTTATCGTATCCAATATGTGGATTGAGAGAAGTAACAAGCATGAGTGAGTTTTCCAAATGCTTGTTAATATTTTCAGTATTTGGTTCAATGCCTGCTACACAGTTGCTAGTAAATGAAACAATTGCATCAGCCAATAAATTTGCCGATTCAAGGAAATTTTTAATGATCACTGGTTTAAAAACATTCAATTCAAAATGACCATTTGATCCGGCGATATTTATCGTTACATCATTGCCCATAACTTGTGTACAAACCATCGTAAGCGCTTCGGATTGTGTTGGATTTACTTTACCGGGCATAATAGATGATCCGGGTTCGTTGGCCGGCAGGGTTAATTCTCCGATTCCGCATCGTGGGCCTGAACCCAGCATACGAACATCATTAACAATCTTCATAAGGCTTACGGCTAAAGTTTTTAGAGCTCCGTGTACTGAAACAATGGCATCGTGAGTGGCTAATGCCTCAAATTTGTTTTCTGCAGTAATAAAAGGAAGGCCTGTTAAATTTGCAATTTCTTCTGCCACCATAATGTCATAACCTTTTGGTGCATTTAACCCGGTTCCCACAGCAGTTCCACCAAGGGCTAACTCTGAAAGATGAGGCAGAGTATTTTTTAGTGTTTTTAAACCGTGATCTAACATCGAAACATATCCTGAAAATTCCTGTCCAAGGGTTAAGGGTGTTGCATCCATAAAATGTGTGCGCCCTGTTTTAACAATATTTTTCCATTGCTTGCTTTTTTCGTTTAAAGAATCTTTTAACCTGACAATAGCAGGGATGGTTTTTTCAATTAATACTTTATAAGAGGCTATATGCATTGCAGTAGGGAAAGTATCATTCGATGATTGTGATTT
>JAWLEM010000044.1:0-12900 GCA_041686115.1 Bacteroidales bacterium | reverse complement strand
TTTTAACCTGACAATAGCAGGGATGGTTTTTTCAATTAATACTTTATAAGAGGCTATATGCATTGCAGTAGGGAAAGTATCATTCGATGATTGTGATTTGTTAACATCATCATTTGGGTGAATAGGTTTTTCTCCTTCGCCCAGTTTATTTCCCATTAACACATGAGCTCGGTTGGCAATAACTTCGTTCACGTTCATGTTCGTTTGAGTTCCGGAGCCTGTTTGCCACACAACCAAAGGGAAATGCTCATCGAGTTTTCCATCAATAATTTCATTACAAACTTTTATAATGATATCCATTTTTTCTTTGGGCAATACACCTAAATTGAAATTTGTTTTGGCAGCAGCTTTTTTTAAGTAACCAAAAGCGCGAATAATTTCAACAGGCATTTTTTGTTTTCCAATTTTAAAGTTATTGATCGACCGTTGTGTTTGTGCTCCCCAGTATTTATCTGCAGGTACATTAACTTTACCCATGCTATCTTTTTCGATTCTGTACATGTTTTTTATTTTTTAACAAATAGGCTTGGAAAAGGTTTTGTAAGATCAAGTAAATAATAAAAGGGTGATTAAGAAATCCTATTCCCAATCACCCTTTTAGCCATAAAAGATTTAAAGTTAATTCATACTGTAAAAATCATTTCCTTTGTCATCAACCAGGATGAATGCAGGAAAATCTTCTACATCAATTTTATAAATGGCCTCCATTCCTAATTCAGGATATTCGAGCAATTCAACTTTTTTGATATTTTTTTCGGCAAGTACTGCTGCCGGGCCTCCAATACTTCCCAAATAAAATCCTCCATACTTTTTGCAGGCATCAGTAACTGCCTGGCTTCTGTTTCCTTTGGCAATCATAATCATACTGCCTCCTTTACTTTGGAAAGGATCTACATATGGATCCATTCTGCCGGCTGTTGTAGGCCCGAAAGAGCCAGAAGCTTTTCCTTTTGGTGTTTTTGCCGGCCCTGCATAATATATGGGGTGGTCTTTAATGTATTGAGGTAAACTTTCGCCTTTGTCGATACGCTCTTTTAGTTTAGCATGTGCAATATCACGGCCAACAATAATGGTTCCGTTAAGCGATAGTCGTGTGCCAACCGGATGTTTTGACAATTCGGCCAGAATTTCTTTCATCGGCTTATTTAAATCGATAAAAACAGCTCCGCCTTCTTCCTCTTTCTTATATTGATCGGGAATAAATTTACCAGGATTATCTTCCATTTTTTCAATCCAAATACCTTCTTTATTGATTTTTGCTTTGATGTTTCTATCAGCCGAGCATGACACTCCCATTCCTACCGGGCAAGATGCTCCGTGTCTTGGCAATCTGATTATTCTGATATCGAGTGCAAAATGTTTGCCCCCAAACTGGGCTCCAATGCCCAAGTTATAGGCTGCTTTTAAAATTTTTTGTTCCAGCTCCACATCTCTAAAGGCCTGTCCATGTTCATTTCCTTTAGTTGGCAGATTGTCGTAATATTTAGCTGAAGCAAGTTTCACGGTTTTTAAATTGGTTTCTGCCGATGTGCCTCCTATAACAAAAGCCACATGATAAGGTGGGCAAGCCGCTGTTCCCAGGGATTTTAGTTTTTCTGTTAAAAAACTTTCAAGTTTTTCAGGGTTTAGTAATGCTTTGGTTTGCTGATACAGATTGGTTTTATTAGCAGAACCACCTCCCTTGGCAACAAAAAGAAATTTATACTCATCACCTTCGGTGGCATGTATGTCTATTTGTGCAGGCAGGTTGGTGCCAGAGTTTTTTTCAGTATACATATCTAAAGGAACTGTTTGCGAATAACGCAAATTCTCTTCGGTATAGGTTTTGTAAATTCCTTTTGATAGAGCTTCTTCGTCACCGCCACCGGTCCAAACTTGTTGTCCTTTTTTCCCAACGATGGTTGCTGTTCCGGTATCCTGGCAAAAGGGCAACTCTCCTTTGGCAGAAATTTCAGCATTCTGCAGCATGGTTAAAGCTACGTACTTATCATTTTCACTGGCATCGGGATCGTCAAGTATTGCAGCTACCTGTTTAATATGCTCTGTTCGCAACATAAAAGAAGTGTCGCGAAAGGCTGCCCGGGCTAATTTTGTTAACCCTTCCGGGTCTACTTTAAGGATTGCTTTACCCTCAAATTTTGTTTCGGAAACATAATCTTTGGTTAGTAAATAATATTCAGATTTGTCTTTCCCCAAAGGGAAAGGGTCTTGATAATAAAACTTAGGTGTTGGCATAAGGCTTGTTATTTTTAGTTTGTAATATAGGTTTTCCGGTATCAAATCATGTAAATAAATATTTCATTGCATGTGCAAAGAAATATTTTAATGAACCGAAAAGATACAAAATTTAAATCAAGGTATCAATATGTTCTATAATATCACCTAAAACTGCTTTATTATCTTTGACAATAATTGGCCTTCTGATCAGTTTGGGGTTGTTGATGAGGATTTTAACCCATTCATCATCCGAAAAATCTTTCCCTTTATATTTTTGTTTGTAGTCAGCTTCCTGGGTTCTGATAATTTCATAAGGTTTTAAACTCAGTTTTTTTAATACTTCTTTTAAGCTTTTTTCTGTAAAGGGCTGGTCTTTTAAATATTGAATAATTTGAGGTTTTATCCCTTTATCTTCCAGGTGTTTTAATCCCGCACGGCTTTTTTTACACCGGGTATTATGATAAATTTTGTAAGACATATTAGTAATAGATTTTTATTCAATTAATTTAAATATTTCGTCTAATGATTTTTTTTGTTTAGGTTGTAATTCTCTCGATGCTTTTCCAACAGCTACAAAGGCAATTAGATGATATGGATTTTCAATGTTAAGGATTTTTTCAAGATCTTCCTTGGCCATCATGGGGGCACTCAACCAGCAAGCTCCATAACCTAAATCCACTGCCGATAACAGAATGTTTTGGATGGCGGCTCCGGCGCTCTGCATATCGGGAAAGTTTCTTAGCTTGTTTATTTCCTCGTGCGATAAATTAACGCCTTTTTCTAATACCGATTCGTAATCTTCCATGGCCATTGCAATGACTGCTGGTGCATTCTCAAAAAAAGTAGCAAACCACTCTACCTGCGACTTAACATTTTTAGATGCGATTGATTTATTTTCCGGAAGTTCTTTAATCCTTTCAGAAACTTTCACAGCCAGTTTATTTAAAACATCTTTGTTTGTTATTGCATAAAATTTCCATGGCTGGAAATTATTAACGCTTGGTGCCAGCCCGGCTCTTTTAACCAATTCTTTTAGGTCTTTTACAGGTACTTTTTCGTCTGTAAAGTTTCTGATGCTTGTTCGTTTTTCAATTGCGTGCTTTAACTCCATACCTATAATTTTTATTTTTTTAAATACTTCAGGTTAAATATAAAGATAAATTCTTTATCAGGTGATTTTTCTTAATACATTTCTAAAAACAAATTTATTTTAATGTTTAAAAGATTTGACACCTTAATTAACATAACAATAATGCTTTGCAAATGTTGATTTTTTGGAGCATAAAAAACCCGGAAATTTTTTCCCGGGTTTAAAAAGTGATTTATATATTTTTGCTATTTTTTTGTTAATGTTTTTATTATTGATTCAAAAATCAGCTTTCCATCAGTATTTCCTAGTTCATCATCTGAAGCTCTTTCCGGGTGAGGCATCATGCCAATAACATTCTTCTTTTTATTACATATTCCTGCAATATTCTCAACCGAACCATTAGGATTTGCATCAGAAGTTACTTCTCCATATTGATTGCAATACCTGAATAGAATTTGTCCGTTCTGCCGCATTTCCTGCAATGTTTCTTCTTTGGCAAAATATCTTCCTTCACCATGTGCAATAGGAATTTTGAGTGGTTTTTGTTTGCTGAGCGAAATCGTTGCTGCCGATCCATTATTATCAGGAACAATATGAATGTTTTTGCAGATAAATTTTTGATTATCATTATGTAACAGAGCCCCGGGCAACAATCCCGTTTCACACAAAATCTGAAATCCGTTACATACGCCAAATACAAAACCACCTTTATTGGCAAACTCAATAACTTTTTCCATTATAGGCGAATACCTAGCAATAGCTCCCGACCGAAGATAATCTCCATAAGAAAAACCTCCGGGAAGAAATATGGCATCTACATTTTGTAGGTCGGTATTTTTATGCCAAAGCTCAATCACTTCGTGTTCTAAAATATCCCTAAGAACATAAATCATATCCTGATCGCAATTTGAACCGGGGAAGATAACTACTCCAAATCTCATTTAATTATTTTTTGAAAGTTGATGATAATAATCGTGCTTATTTACAGGTGTTTGTGTAAATATACGAAATTATTTACCGCTCAAAGATATAATTATTTCATATTACCAACAAATAATTAATTCTGAGAATGACACATTCAAATAATTCTTTTTATATTTAAGGTGAACTAAAAATTTGTTGTTATGAAAATTGTCAAGTATCTGATTAAAATAATATTAATCCTGGTAGCCCTTTTTGTTTTATTTCTTATTTATGCATCAATAACCGATTATAAGCCTGATCTACAAGAAAATCTTCATCAGTCAGAAAGTCCTGATACCATTGATGTTTCGGAAAGCTTAAGTTTAATGATTTGGAATGTTGGTTATTGTGGACTGGGAGATGATATGGACTTTTTTTATGATGGCGGCCAACAGGTTAGAACAACGAAAGAGAGGACGATTGAAAATTTTGATTTTGTGCAGAATTTCTTAAATCAAAATGATACGCTTGACTTTATCCTCTTGCAGGAGGTAGATATAAAATCCAAAAGAAGCTATAAAATTAACTTGTTAGATAGTTTTAGGATGACATTGCCAGGCTATCAATCATTTTTTGCTACCAATTACGATGTTAAATTTGTTCCTTCACCTGTTACAAATCCATTAGGAAGAGTAAAATCAGGATTAACCAGTTTTATGAAATTTAAACCACAAAGTGTAACTCGCTATTCTTTTCCAGGCAATTATTCGTGGCCTGTAAATTTATTTATGCTCGACCGATGTTTTTTGGTTAAAAGATTTCCCACTAACAATCAAAAAGAGTTTATAGTGATCAATACACATAACTCAGCATACGACGATGGCTCACTAAAAAAACAACAAATGGAATATCTTAAGGAATTTCTTTTAACTGAATATGAAAAGGGAAACTATATTGTTGTTGGTGGCGACTGGAATCAAAATCCTCCTGATATTGATTATTCCGATATTAAAAAAGATTCTCCAACAAAACGGTTTGTATTAAATCCAATCGATAAAAATTATTTACCTTCCGGCTGGACCTGGGTTTATGACCCTAAAACCCCTTCAAATAGATATTTAAACGCACCTTATGAAGAGGGAAAAACGATAACCCCGATTATCGACTTTTTTCTTATGTCGCCAAACATATCAGCTGATTTTGTAAAAACACATGGTTTTAATTTTAAAAACACTGATCATCAGCCCGTTGTGTGTAAAATCCAATTAAATTAAAATCTTTAAAATTGAATTAGGAATTTCTGCTTTTTACCTATTTTTGCCCCTCAAATTATTTAGGGGATGCAGAGATTTTTTTTAGAATACAAAAACACAATAATTACATATATTTTTATACATGTAACTCAGTTTTTATTTGCCGGGAATGTCAACACTCCAGAGGTAAATTTTAGTGTTGATTTTAGAAGCATGCATGTATGGAGAGGCATTGCAACTAGTACTACACCCACATTAGAACCATCGCTTACATTTACAAAGAATAATTATTCAACAGGAATATGGGCAGCCCAAAGTATTGATGGTAATTATTCGGAAATTGATATTTATTTCAATTATGATTTCCGCAATTTTTCTTTTACCGTTTACGATTATTATTGCCCGACTTCATTTTCCGGCAACGATGAGTTTACAGATTTTAATGAATATACAACAAAGCATACCATTGAACTTGATATTGCGTTTCACGGATCACCGGAGGTTCCATTTCATTTCCTGATTGCCACAATGGTTTATGGAGATGATAAAAATCCGGAAACATTAGATAATTATTATTCAACATATTTTGAGATAGGATATAATACCAATATAAAGCATAGCAATATTCAGTTGTTTTTAGGATTTAATGCATTCCCGGGGTATTATGGCGAAAAATTTGGGGTTGTTAATTCAGGGTTAACCGTAATAAACCACATGGAAATAAACAAAAACAGAACCATTCCTTTTCAGGCTTCCTTAATTACAAATCCAATGGATCAGTTGCTTTATTTAATTTTTGGATTCAGCTTATAAATTTTGCCATTTAATACAACTGCATCAAGGTCCATGTTTTTTGCCGATTGCATGGCATCATCATGGGAGTGAACAATGGGTTCGCCTTTTTTATTGAATGATGTATTGATTAAAGCTTTTACGCCATATTTATTGTCCAGTATGTTCAATAAATCATAAATAAACGGATTGTCATTTCGTTCGAAAATGGTTTGGATTCTTGATGTCCCGTCAACATGTACCACTCCTTCTATTTCTTTTCTTCTATCGGGATTAATATTAAAATCAAGCAGCATAAATTTGCTCAGATGATGAATTTCTTTTGAACCTGTAAAGTATTTTGCATTTTTCCCAAGCATAATAGGGGCTACAGGTCTGTACCACTCTCTTTTTTTGTGCCATTCGCTAACTTTTTTAGCCAAATTTTTTGAGTTGGCCAATGCAAGAATGCTTCTGTTACCCAATGCTCTGGGGCCTGTTTCGCCAAAGCCGTTGCAAATACCAATTACATTATTATTAATAAGCAATTTGGCTATTTCATCCAAATTACTAAAATCAATACCTTCTCCATCATCAACTCCCCAATGATTTAAAAATGGACTATGAATCTCTACTTTCCTGTGTTTTACTTTTTCTAAAAATGCTCCGGCACCAAGTGATAACCCTGAATCGTTTGTGCATGGAGGAATAAAAATATCTTGAAATAGGTTTTGTTTAATGATTTCTGAATTGGCTAATATGTTTAGTGCCGACCCTCCGGAATAATAGAGATAATCAGTACTGGTTTTTTCTCTTAATTCTTTGAGTTTGGCAATAAAGTCACGTTGAAAAATATATTGGAAAGTGGCAGCAATGTCTTGAATAAACTTATTTTTTTGGTCGAAACTTTTTAAATGGATATTCCAGTCAGCTTTTACTTTTGTAAAGAATTTAGACCTGTTGCTCCAAATATCCTGAAAATAATTGTTTTCTTTTAACCAGTTTTCTATTTCCTGATTGTAACCTCCAAATGATGAAAACCCCATTAATTTTCCTGGTACCGAATGCTGGTCATGTTCTTTTGCTCCGATTATAGCAAAAGTAAGTGCATTAGCATTAAAAAATGACGACAAATATTTTAGGTCCCAATGGTATTCGACTTTTTCCAGTTTATGATTTTTATATTTCCATGCCGAGAAATTACTTAAACTGGCTCCTCCGTCGAAATGGATTAGCAAGCTATTATCTTTAAAATCTCCAAAAAACGGTATGCAACTATAAATATGTGCCAGTTCGTGATTCAAAATATATGCATCTTTTTCTTCACCAAACCACCACGACTTTCCTTTTTCAAGGCCGTTGTGCAAAGAATCAGTTAACGGGCCTTCGAACCTTGCTTCGCCATTATTATTTATAAAAGCTCGGCCAATAACATTATCAGTAAAAACCAGGTCATAATTACCCTTTAGTAATTTTGCTTGTTTTAGTAACTCGTAGAGCTTAGAATCGAGCGAATTATCATATTTTTGGCGTGTATATCTTTCTAGTTGCAGGTATTTTAACAAACGTCCGTTTTCAAAGTATGAAATATTATGATCGTGAACATAAGCCGGATATCCATTATTTTTTATATCTTTAATTCCGTAGATTGCTAATGTGCCTTTTGAATAAGTCATAAAAATATTATTTAATCATTTCGATGGTTAATTCTATTATAAGAATGAAACATTTTTTTTCTATACAAGTTTATTAGCTATTTTTGGCAATTTAAAACAAACAAATTTACATTTTTACCGTAGTAATATATACTTTTTTAACTAAAGGTGCCACATGAATCTAACAGATCAGGAAGTTCACTTCTTTGTTAATACATTAAAAAATGCATCGAATTATGATTTTACTGAATATTCAGAAAAATCACTAAAGCGGCGCCTGCAAAAAATTCTTATTGATAATAGAATGGATTTAATTGGTATTATCAATAAATTAAAAACAGATAAAATATTTCTTGAGAAAACGGTTCGAGATATTACGGTAAATACGACAGAGCTTTTTCGCGATCCTCAAATATGGCAAAACTTACGATACAGGATATTGCCTAAGTTTGCTCATAACAAAAATATTAATATCTGGCATGCAGGTTGCTCAACAGGGCAAGAAGTTTATTCGATGATGATTTTACTTAATGAAATGGGTATGCTGGATAAAGCGAAAATATTTGCCAGCGATTTAAATTCAGACGCATTGGATGCTGCCAAAAAAGGAATTTATAAATACCGGTTTAATATTGGGTATTTAGATAATTTTGACAAAGTGATAAAAGAAAATCCTTTTAATTACGAGGAGTATAACGAAGTTCCCTATACCAATTATTTTAAAATTGATAAAGTAACCGATACAATTACCATGCATGATTTCCTAAAAAAGAAACCGATTTTCAGGCAACACGATTTGGTAAGAGGTGGGAACCTGTATTTTGCGAAATTTGATCTTATCTTGTGTCGTAACGTAATTATTTATTTTAAATATAGTTTACAAAATAAAGTGTTTAAATTATTTCACGATCACCTGTATACCAATGGCTATTTGGTTTTAGGTATGCATGAAACTATGCTTGGTGAAATTGCATCAAAATATGAGAAAAAAGGGCAGGCATATAGGAAGAAATAATTTTAAAATTCAGCGATTAATACTGATTAACAATGAATAAATTCGAATTGGGCATAGTAGATACCAGGAACATCATAAAAACATTGCAAGATGTTTATAATTACGATTTTAAAAACTATGCGCTTACATTTTTTAAACGAAGGGTTGAAGGTTTTATTCGAATTCATAATTTAAAAGATGCCGATTTTTTTATTCAAAGAATTGAGCAGGATAAAGATATTTTCGAATCATTTTTAGCCCATATTTCTGTAGACATTACCGAAATGTTTAGAGACCCTGCCTTGTGGCGGTTGCTTAAAGAAGATCTTCTTTCGAAAATTATTCCCGGATCAACCAATTTTAAAATATGGTTTCCTGAAGTGTCATCTGGCGAAGAATTATATTCGCTGGCCATCATTCTTAAGAAATTAAAACTCACTCAAAATGTTCAGTTTATAACATCAAGTATTAGTGAATTAAATATCGAAAAAACAAAATCCGGATATTTTGATCCCAGAAAAATTGAAGTGAACGATGCAAATTATAAACGTATATTTAGCGAAGGTGAGTTGTCCGATTTTTATGTATATGAAAATGAAAAAGCATTTTGGGACACTTCTTTAATAGAGAATACCAAATTTATAAAACAAAATATTATATTTGATGATTATCCAAAAGGGATAAAGCTAATTATTTACCGTAATAATATGATTTATTTTAATCAGATTTTACAGGAAAGGTTCTTAAAAATCATGCACAATTGTCTGGTTCCCGGGGGGCATTTAATTATTGGAAATAATGAGAAGATCGATTACTGGAATTCGGATAAAGATTATACAACAGTTAGCAAGTCGGAAAGCGTTTATAAAAAGAAATTATCATAACAATAACAAATGTATAAAGCAGTAGTAATAGGTGGTTCGGCAGGAAGTTTTCAGGTAATAACAAAAATTTTAATGGCATTACCTAAGAATTTTCCATTACCTGTTTTATTATGCTTGCACAGGCTAAAGCATGTACGTTCTGGTTTTGTGGAAGCATTATCCATAAAATCAGGTATACCGATTGTTGAACCTTATGATAAAGATGGCATCAAACCCGGCACTGGATATTTGGCCCCATCAAATTATCATATGTATATTGAGCTAAATAAACGCATTGCTTTATCAACCGAAGAGCCGGTTAACCACTCAAGGCCATCTATCGATTTAACTTTTGAAACTGCTGCTCAGGCATATCGTGATAAGTTAGTTGGCATAATCCTTTCGGGTGCAAACAGAGATGGTGCATTTGGACTTAAAAAGGTAAAGCAGCATGGAGGTGTTGCCATAGTCCAGGATCCAGCTGAATGCCAGGTAAAAACAATGACTGAAGCTTCATTAAAATTAACGTCTGTTGATCATATTTTAACAACTCAACAAATAATCAAATTTTTGTTAAACTTAAAATGATGTTTGTTCATGAACAATAAAATCTATAAAATATTAGCATCAATAGCACTTATAATTGAATTATTGGTTGTTTTTTTAATTTTTGCCCGAATAAAAAACCTGACAAGCCAGTATGAAATAGCCCAGGGGCAGGGTTTTATTTACATTTTGCTTATTGTTGCCGTGTTATTGTCTATTTTCTTATTCTCTCTGGCTATTATCTTAACCTATAAAAAAGAATCTGAAGATTTGTATGCAGAGGATCAGATTAAAGTTTTGGAAGATGAGTCGGAAAAGGAACAAGAGAAAGAAAAACAGAAGGTTAAACAGGAAAAAGTTTTAGATGTTGAATTGTATCTTACAAAATTTTTACCTAAAGAGGATTCAAAGCTTGATCTGGAAAAATATTCAGAAAAGCTTTTAAGCAATATTGCCAAAGAATTAGATATTGTTCAGGGATTGCTTTTTAAACGCATAAAAGATTCTGAAGAATTTACAATAGCTGGTAAATATGCATATTTTGGTGAAACTGAACCGAGAAATTTTAAGTTGGGAGAAACACTTTCGGGGCAGGTAGCAAAAAACCAAACCATATTAAATTTATCCGAAATTCCCGAGAATTATATTACTATTCTTTCCGGTTTAGGTACCAGCTCACCCAATCATCTGTTTATTGTGCCCATTATTTATAATAAAGAAACAATTGGTATTATAGAGCTTGCATCTTTTAAGGAATTTAAAGCAGATATGGTAGATTTATTCTCGGAAATTTCTGAACATATTGGAAAATCTTTAAGTAAGTATTAAATTTAGCATTTGATATATGGTTAATAAAAAACATAAAAACCAGTTAAGTAAAATCTCAAATAATGATGTTATTATAGGAGTGGGAGTTTCTCTCTTATTCCCTTTAGCTGCCTGGATAATTGATATCTCTGTTAACTACAATACAATTACTTTCGATACGATTAAAGAAATGCATATTCATAATCCATTACACTGGATCATTGATATGGCACCTATTATTGTTGGTCTCGTTATCTATCTATTTCAAAAAAAGAGAGAGCGAGATAAAAATGAGTTTAAGAAAATTATAGAGCAACGCAACGAGGATATTAACCGCAATGCCACATTTGCTAAACAAATTGGCGAAGGTAATTATGATATTGATTATGAAATAAAAGACGAGAATGATATTCTGGGGAAATCGCTTCTGGTCATGCGTGATAATCTTTTGGCAAATAATAAAAAAGAAAAAGAACAAAATTGGATATCAGACGGGAAAGACCTTATTGCCGATATTTTGCGAATGCACAATAATATTGAGCAATTATCATATGATGTTATTGTTAAACTGATTCATTATATTGATGTTATTCAGGGAGCTTTCTATATTTTTGATGAGGAAGAACGTAAACTGGTTAATATTGCTACGTATGCTTATAATCGCAAAAGATTTATAGACCAGGAGTTTAAAATAGGACATGGTTTAATAGGACAATGTGCTTACGAGCAGGATATTGTTTACAGAACTGAAATCCCCGAAGATTATGCCAGTATTACATCAGGAATAATAGGCGATAAAAAACCATCGAGTATACTTATTGTGCCGTTAATTACCGAAGAAAAACTTCAGGGGGTATTAGAGTTTGCATCAATCGAAAAATCTTTTCCTCAACTAACCATCGATTTTCTTACCGAACTGGGTGAAATTATTGCCCGAACGCTCTATAACCTGAAAATGAATCAGAAAACCGAGCGTTTGCTTCAGGAGTCGCAGCAGATGACAGAGGAGCTAAAGGAAAACGAAGAAGAGTTGCGCCAGAATGCCGAAGAGATGAGGGCAACACAAGAGGAACTGGAAATCTCCAATAAAAAACTGGAAACTCAAATTAAAGAAGTTGAAAATGCCCAAAAAAGATTACACTCTTTACTCGAAAATGCATCAGAGGTTATTTCAATTTATGATAAAGAGCTTAAATTAAAATATCAAAGTCCATCGGTAACCAAAATTCTGGGTTATACACCCGATGAGATGATGAGTGGGAAAGACATGGACCGCCTAACCGCAAAAGGCGAAGCTGCCATTAAAGAAATGTTTGAGTTGTTACTTGAAGATCCCCATACACCCAGAACAATACAATATACCTACATTAAAAAGGACGGCAAAAAGATCCATATCGAAACAACAGGCCGTAATTTACTCGACGATCCGGCCATTAATGGTATTATTCTTAACTCACAAGATATAACAGAAAGGAAGCGAGCCGAGAAAGAAGAGCGGATGAAGAGTAAAATGCAGTCTTTATCGGAAAACAGTCCCGACCTGATTTTAAGAATGAATACCAAAGGGCAGTTCTTTTATGCTAATCCAATGGTTGAAGAATTTATTGGATTAAGAGTAAGAGATCTTATCAATTCACGGCTTGATGATTTAAAGATCGAAGAAACACTCGTTAACTTTTTTAAAGATTCGATCCGTCAAATAAGAAAAACAAATCAGAAATTTAACCAGGAAATTACCATACCTACAGCCAAGCTTGGCGAAAGGATTATGAGTTACAATGTTATCCCCGAATTTAATGAA
>JAWLEM010000043.1:0-15068 GCA_041686115.1 Bacteroidales bacterium | reverse complement strand
GGAAAAATCGGGGTATATCGCCGCAACAAGCAGTATTTCAGGAAAATTCGGCTTCCCTTTGCGTTCGGCATATGCTGCTGCCAAACACGCTTTACATGGCTTTTTCGAAACATTGCGATCCGAAGTATTTGATCATAATATCAAAGTTTTAATTGCCTTTCCGGGAAGGATTCAAACAAATATTTCTTTTCATGCTTTAACAAAGGACGGCTCGGCACATGGAAAAATGGATGATGGCCAAAACACAGGAATATCTGCCGAAAAATGTGCTAAACAGTATCTTAAAGCTATCAGGAAAGATAAAAAGGAGGTATTAATTGGATCAACAGAATTGTTAATGGTCTATATTCATAAATTTTTTCCCAAAATATTTTATAAATTAGCACGCAAAATAAAACCTGTTTAGAACCGAAATTGAGTGTAAAAATGGAGAAGATAATTAGTGGAATTCAGCAAATAGGAATTGGTGTAACAGACGTTTACGAAGCATGGAAATGGTATAAAGAAAATTTTGGGATGGATATCCGTATTTTTGAAGATAATACGGTAGCCGAATTAATGTTGCCTTACACCGGCGGAGAACCAAGAAAACGCCATGCAGCCCTGGCAATGAACCTTACCGGTGGCGGTGGATTTGAAATCTGGCAATACTCCGAAAGGACTCCCCAGGCTCCCGAATTTGAGCTTCAATTAGGCGATTTAGGAATAATTGCTGCAAAAATTAAAAGTCCGAATCTAAAAGAAGCATACGAAACCTTTAAAGCCCGAAATCTTAATGTTATAGGCGATTTGTATTCGGATCATTTTTTCATAAAAGACCTTTACGGCAACATATTCCAGGTAATTAACGACTCAATCTGGTTTAGAAAAGAAAACAAGCTAACCGGAGCAGTTGCCGGAGCTATGATTGGGGTATCTGATATTGACCAGGCCCGAAAGGTTTACAGCGATATCCTGGGATATGATGAGGTCGTTTACGACGATAAAGGTGTTTTTGATGATTTAAAACCACTACCAGGAGGGAATCACAAATTCCGCCGTGTACTTTTAAAAGCAAGCAAAGACAGGCGTGGTATATTCAGTCAATTATTAGGGAGTAGTTATATTGAGCTTATACAGGTTTTAGACCGCGAACCCCAAAAAATATTTAAAAACCGTTATTGGGGTGATCTTGGTTTTATTCATTTATGCTACGATATTTCCGGAATGGAATCACTAAGAAAAGACTGCGAATCAAAAGGTTTTCCTTTTACTGTAGATAGTTCTGTAAAACATAATAAAGAAAACAGCTTTGATATGGGCGAAGCTGCCGGCCATTTTTCATATATCGAAGACCCGGATGGTACATTAATCGAATTTGTTGAAACCCATAAAATCCCAATTATGGAAAAATTAGGCTGGTACCTTAACCTAAAAAAACGCGATCGCAAAAAACCACTACCCAACTGGATGCTTAAAGCGCTTAGATTCAGTAAAGTAAAATTTTAAGGCATATTGTCTTTAAATAATTTGACTTTATTTTATTCATGTGCTTTTTAATAGATAATTAACAATCTTTTAAAAACCATTTCAACTTTTTACTGTTACATTGATATACTTTTGAACTATGAACAAAAAACAAATCATTTCATTTATTTCAGTACTGCTGGTTATCTTTTCTTTATCATGTACCAAAGAAAAAAAGCCTGATAAAATTACCGTTTATCTTGTTGAAACCAGCGATATACATGGCGCCATTTTTGATTACGATTTTATTAATGATAAAAAATCGAATACATCGTTATCCAAAATATCATCTTATATTAAAGATTTAAGAGAAAGAAACAGTAACGTAGTTTTACTGGATAATGGGGATATATTGCAAGGGCAACCAGTCGTTTATTACTCCAATTATGAAAATGTAGACGAAAAACATATCTGTTCGCAGGTAATGAACCATTTGGATTATGATGCCGCTACAATCGGGAATCATGACATTGAAGCCGGGCACGACGTGTACGATAAGCTGGTACAGGAATTTGATTTTCCATGGCTGGCAGCAAATGCTATAAATACATCTACCGGTAAACCTTATTTCAAACCCTATACCATGATTAATAAAAAGGGAGTTAAAATTGCTGTCCTGGGTTTAATTACTCCCGGAATACCAAAATGGCTTCCTGAAGAACTTTGGGAAGGAATAGAATTTACAGACATGGTTGAATCAGCTAAAATATGGGTTCCTAAAATCATGGAAAAAGAAAAACCCGACATACTGATCGGCCTTTTTCACTCGGGATACGATTATACTTACGGAGACGTAGATTATGATACCCCTAAAAATGAAAATGCTTCGTTTATTGTTGCCGAAAAGGTTCCTGGATTTGATGTCATTTTTGTTGGACACGACCATAGAACATGGAACGAAAAAATTGAGAATGTTGATGGAGATGAAGTTTTAATCATGGGGCCAAAAGGATATGCCAACCAGTTTTGTGTCGTTAAAGCGGATATGGTGTTAAATGAAAATGATGAATATGAAAAATCTTTTCAAACTGAAATCATTGATGTTTATGACCTGGAAACCGACCAGGAGTTTACCCAAAAATTTGAAAATCAACTGAACGAGGTTAAGAACTATGTATCTCAAGAGGTTGGAACTTTTGAAAAATCAGTTGATGCACACGATGCTATTTATGGGCCGTCGGAATTTGTTGATTTAATCAATACCATTCAGCTTGATATTAGCGATGCCGAAATTTCTTTTGCCGCACCATTGTCTTTTAATGCAACCATCGAAAAAGGGCCGGTTTATGTTCGTGATATGTTTAAATTGTATCGTTTCGAAAATTTTCTTTACACCATGAATCTTTCAGGCAAAGAAATTGATGGCTATCTGGAATATTCATTTGCCAGTTGGTTTAATACCATGGAAAGTGCCAACGACCATTTATTGTTATTTAAATCTGATGAAAACGGAAAGCCGCTATACTCTGAACAGTACCAATCGTATAGTTTAAAAAATAACTATTATAATTTTGATATCGCTGCCGGAATAAAATATACGGTAGATATTTCTAAGCCAGAAGGAGATAAAGTTATGATTCACTCATTAACCACTGGAGAAAAATTTTATACCGACAGTATCTATAAAGTAGCCCTAAATAGTTACCGTGGAAATGGCGGCGGCGGACATTTAGTGAAAGGTGCCGGAATTCCTGAAGAAGAATTAAGTACCCGCAGATTAAGTTCTACCGATAAAGATATCAGATTTTATATGATGAAATGGATAGAAGACCAACAAACCGTTTATCCTGAAAGTAGAAACGAATGGACGGTATACCCAAAAGACTGGTGGGAAAAAGCAAAAAATAAGGATTACAAATTATTAAATCAATAACATAAAAATTTTATATAATTATGAGAAGGTTAAGTTTATTACTAATTATTTTATCAATTTTTTTTACATCCTGTAATAATTTAGGTAGTAAAGAAAAAATAAGCGATAGAAAAGCTAAAAATATAATTCTCCTTATTGGCGATGGAATGAGTGTTACGCATCTTTATGCAGCCATGACGGTATCTGAAACTCCACTTAATATGGAAAGTTTTAAGTATACCGGGTTACAAAAAACTTACTCTGCATCCGATTATATTACCGATTCTGGTGCCAGCGGCACAGCCATTGCAACAGGCAAAAAAACAAAAAACGGCCATATCGGTTGCGATTCGCTTGGTAATCACTTTAAATCAATATTAAAATATGCCGAAGATGCAAATTTAGCTACAGGGTTAGTTTCAACCAGTTCTATTTTGCATGCTACACCTGCTGCTTTTATTGCCAATAATACCAACAGGAATAAATATCAGGAAATTGCGCTCGATTTTTTAAAAACCGATATTGATATTTTTATTGGTGGGGGCAAAGATGATTTTAAGGATAGAAAAGACGGTTTAAACCTGATTGATTCATTAAAAAGCAAACAATACCAGGTAATTGACCATTATAAAGATATTAATCTTGTAGATTATGATAAGTTTGCTGTTTTAACTGCCAACAGGCATAACCCTGAATTTAGTAAGGGCCGCGATAATATGTTACCCGAAGCTACCGAAAAAGCCATCGAAGTGCTTAGTAAAAATGAAAAAGGATTTTTTATGATGGTTGAAGGCTCACAAATAGACTGGGGCGGACACGATAATGATATCGATTATATTTTAGCAGAAATGTTTGATTTTGACCGTGCGGTTGGAAAAGCCCTTGAATTTGCAAAAGAAGATGGCGAAACGCTGGTTATTGTTACATCAGACCACGAAACCGGAGGATTAACCCTTACCGGAGGGAGTATTAAAAATAAAACCATTGAAGTAAACTTTTCTACCGATCATCATACTGCCGATATGGTTCCTGTGTTTGCATTCGGCCCGGGTGCAGAAAATTTTATAGGAATTTATGAAAATACAGATATTTTCCATAAAATGATGCAATCGCTGGGGTTGGAATAAAAAGCTTTTTTATAGTATAATCCTTATAATATTGACAGACTTAATAATAGCTGTATATTATAGGGATTTTTTATTATATTTGAGTTCAATTCTGAATTGTTAGCATCGATGATTAAAGATTATTTAACGTATAAAATAAAAATAAAAGATACTCCTTTCGAGACTGAGGCAGGTAAAAAGTTTGATCATACGGCAGCAATCTCTTTCCTCGATGCGAACAAGAAAGAAATAGCATACGTAGAGTTGGGTTATGTTGATAAAGAAGAAATTTATCAACTTATTGACGATCATAAGCCAGTGAATCTTGATCACTGTTATATCGAAAATTTCTCTTTAGCTGATTATCGTGAAAGCAGAGCAATAGACAAAAAAACATACATTAAGTTACACCAGTTTTCTGCCTTTAATTCATTTTTCGATTCGCGTGTGGCCACTGATTTTTCTGTTGCTGAATTTGATGATGAATATAAAACCTTCGAAAATGCCCATTTTCTGAATGGATCGGTTTCTTTTCAGTCGGCAAAATTTAACCAGGGTGGTATTAATTTTAGTTATACCTATTTTAATGATGGTAATATCGATTTTACCAATGTTTTATTTGGCGATGGTGAAGTAAATTTTAAAAATTCGTGGTTTGGTAAGGGGCATAAAAATTTTCAGGATGCTTATTTTGGTAAAGGCGATGTATTATTTGTAAATACTGAATTTAACGAAGGGGATGTTACTTTTGTAAATACGCTTTTTGAATCGAGGAGGGTGTCCTATAAAGTAGCGCGCTTTGGTGAGGGAAAAGTTAATTTTCATTTTGCCCGTTTTCATTGTAAAGAATTAATTTTTGAGCGCACCGAGTTTGGCGATGGAAAAGTCGATTTCAGAACCACCGAATTTAGTGATGCCAAAGTAAGTTTTAACAGAGCTGTTTTTGGTAATGGTGAAAAGTCTTTTGAAGCGGCTCAGCATAAGGGAGGTAAAGTTACTTTCCGGAGATCTGTTTGGGGAGATGGAAATGTATCTTTTGAACAAATTGAATTTCAAAATACGCTTCTTTTTCTTGATAATGCTGATTTTGGCAAAGGAAACCTTAGCTTCAGCAACTCCTATATCTCAGAGCTTTCGTTAAAATCATGTCATCTGGATTATTATGTTGATTTGCGAATTGCGAAATGCCGGTTTATTGATTTATCCGATACAGTTGCACGCGATATTATAGATATTAAACCCTATGATTTCCCTTTGAAAATCGATACCATTAATTTTTCAGGTATGCGATTAATTGGTAGAATCTATATTGACTGGCGAATTAATAATATTAAGAAGTTAATATATTCTCAGCCCGATGCTTCGTTTAGGGAGTTTGCCGAGCAATTCAGAATTTTAAAAGAAAATTTTAGTACAACAGGGCAATATACTGACGAAGATAAAGCTTATGTCGAGTTTAAGCGAAATGAATTAAAAGCTGACCTAAAAGATGCCATTAAGGATAATCCGTACAGTCGCATCTGGCAATATCCTTCCTACGTTTTTCAATGGATTGTATTCGACAAAGTAGGTTTATATGCTACAAACCCTCTGCGAGTGCTTACCAGCATGCTTTTTAGCTATATTTTTTTCTCATTAATTTATTTGATATTACCATTTTTTGTCAATACCAGAATTGTTTCTTCACTGGGCGATCCTGATAAACTTGGGCCTGTAGCTGTGTCTTTTTATCACAGTGCCATTACTTTTCTAACCATTGGATATGGCGATTATTATCCATCAGGATTTTTTCGATGGCTATCAGGATTTGAAGGTTTTGTAGGTTTATTCCTGATGTCTTATTTTACGGTTGCTTTTGTACGAAAGATTTTAAGATAATTCGTATAGCTTATTTATAACAGTGTGCATTTCATCTGTCAATAGTGGCAAGCAGTGATCTGTAAATTTTTTGGGAATGGATTTGTAATAAGCTTCGGCAATTCCGCCTGCAATACATGCCTGCGTATCTGCATCGCCACCAAGAGCAATTGCAAGCCTTATGGCCGATTCAAAATCTGTACTTTCCAAAAAAGCAACTAAAGCTTCTGGTACCGATCCCTGACAAGAAACATCAAATGAATAGGTTTTTTTGATATCCTGATATTTCCGGTTTAAATCATAATTAAATTTTTCCACAATAACCGATTTGATGATTTCCTTTTTTTTGCCTGTTTTAGCTAAAAAAATAGCCAAAGCAACTGCCTGCGCTCCTTTTATTCCTTCGGGATGATTATGGGTTACTTCAGCAGAACGTTTTGCAAATTGTAAAACTTCTTGTTCCGAATTAAAAAAGAAACCTACCGGACTTACCCGCATAGCGGAACCATTTCCGAAGCTATTATAGGGTTGTGGATTGGAATCGGCTAACCAAAGACTAAAATTAAATCCATAACCACTGTTTGGATATTTATTTCCCCACTCATGGATGGTTTTATCGAATGGTTTTTTATGAAGTAAAGCATCAGCTACCGCTATTGTTAATACCGTGTCATCGGTAAAGGCCATTCCAGGTGTAAAGAGTTCGAAATTGTAGTTTTTTGTGGGATTACCTTCGTAAGTTGAACCAATGATATCTCCAATTATAGCTCCAATCATAATTTAAATGTTTAAATAATTAATATTTTATCGATTACGAAAGCAATAAAATATTTTTCCCGTCGTTGACATAATATAAGCAAAACCAATTTATTCACCAAATCAAAAAAATAAAATATTATGTTTTTAAAAACGATTGCAGGAATAACTTTATCATTATTTATTTTGACAGGCTGTCAACAGAAACCTAAAGACCAACAAAAAGAATCTGATTTACAGGAAGAGCAAAAGAGCCCAACTGAAGGTCAGAAGAGTGAAGAAATTAGTGACAAAGAGTTACAACAATTTGCTACCATCCAGCAGCAGGCAAATACAATAAGTCAACAATCCCATCAGGATAAAGTAAGTGCTGTTGAGGATATAGGGCTTGAGGTTGAGCGCTTTAATGAGATTGAACAGGCTCAACAAGATCCGAATATACAAATGGATGCAACCAAAGAAGAATTACAAATGTATCAGGAAGCTATTCAGTTTTTAGAAGAGATTCAAGGCAGGGATCAGCAAAAAATGGTTGAACTTATAGAAGATAAAGGCTTAAGTGTAACCAGATATCAGGAAATTGAATATGCAATTCAAAGTGATCCGGAGTTACAATTAAAATATCAAACAATGATGCAAGATACTGACAATTAATTCATAACTCCAATTAAATTAGTAAAGTGCCTAAAAATATTGACATGATTTTATGCTAAGATTTTTAGGCACTATTTTTATGCGTTAAAATTATCCCAAATAGATAATAAAGTAGAAAAGTTAAGCGCTCCCGTTTCGTTAAAATTAGCTAAAACCACATCGTTTACTATACGGTAGTTCAGCAGATATAGGATTGTTTTATATGATTCTATATTTTTTTTAATTACGGTAAAATAGCCTTAATACATTTGTCTGACTTCTGCTTTTAAGTATTCTAGTGCAAGGCTTATGGGCGATTTTTCCTGTTTCATCAGTTCTTCTAAAATCATTTTGCTTAATAAATATGCAGGCGTTTCGGGTTTTACTCTATTGGTGCAGGTGTTAACAATTTGAACAATATTTGATTTGGCATTTTTAATTAACTCCCAAGCCTGGGTTGAAACATAAATTTGCTGTGATACATTGTGATCGAATTCAGAACGGATGGCACTTAGAATTTCTATCTGCAGTTGTTTGGCTTTCATGTCGGGTTTGTTTAACCGCATAATTAACGATTCGGGCGATATCCGCTCCAATAAAAGGGTTAACCGTTCGTAAGCCTGAAGCCTTATGGGGGTTATGGTTTGCTGGTTTTTGGCAACAATCTCATAATTACGCCTGCTCTCGTCGTTTTTTACCATCTGTTTTAAAATCAGCCAACTTGCTATGAGCACAATAATAGCCGGAACGATATATTTCAAAATCTCAAGTATTGTAGTCATCATAATATGATTTTTTTATCAATTGAGTTTTTAAACGATGTTGTTATACAACACAAATAAAAACTTATAAATATTTTATCTTTGCAATGTACATAAAAATCAAATTTAGTAAAAATATTACATTTACATTGATGTTTGTTCATTTACCTTATTAATAATACATATTATGGAAAACGTATCAAAAAGAGTAGCAAGTTTAGCTATATCGCAAACCCTGGCAATGAGTCAGAAAAGCCGCGATTTAAAAGCCAAAGGTTTCGATGTAATAAATTTAAGTGTTGGCGAACCCGATTTTAATACTCCACAACATATTAAAGATGCTGCCATTAAAGCCATAAACGAAAATTATAGCCATTATGCTCCGGTTCCGGGATACCCGGAGTTATTACAAGCAATTTCGGATAAATTAAAACGCGAAAATAATTTACACTACGATAAAGACCAGATTATTGTATCAAACGGAGCTAAGCACTCGTTAGCCAATGTTATATTATCCATTGTAAATAAAGACGATGATGTAATTGTTCCTGCTCCTTATTGGGTAAGTTATGTTGAATTGGTAAAGCTTGCCGAAGGAAAAAATGTTGTGATTGAAGCCGGAATTGAAAATGATTTCAAAATTACTGCCGATCAATTAAAGAATGCTATTACGCCAAAAACAAAGGCCGTGTTTTTATGTTCACCTTCAAATCCTACAGGAAGTCTTTATTCGCGCGAAGAATTAAAAGCCATTGCCGAAGTTATAGATGCAGCCGATCAGGATATTTATATTATTTCGGATGAGATTTACGAACACATTAATTTTGTTGGTCAACACGAAAGTATTGCACAATTTGATTTTATTCGAGACCGGGTAATTATTGTTAATGGCGTATCCAAAGGGTATGCAATGACAGGTTGGCGTATAGGTTATATTGCTGCCCCAAAATGGATTGCCAAGGCTTGTAACAAAATACAGGGACAGATGACATCGGGCGCTTCTTCAATTTCCCAAATGGCATCGGTTGCTGCGTTAAATTCCGACAGTTCCTGCATTACCGAAATGGTTTACGCTTTTAAGCGCCGCCGCGATTTAGTTGTTGAGCTGATGAAAGATATCAAGGGATTAAAAAATAATATCCCGCAAGGAGCTTTTTATCTGTTTCCTGAAGCAAGTTACTATTTTGGCAAATCAGATGGTGAGCGATCCATTAAAGATGCCATGGATTTATGCTTGTATATTTTAGAAAAAGCCCATGTGGCAACAGTACCGGGCGATGCATTTGGTTCGCCGAACTATATCAGGTTTTCGTATGCCACTTCCGACGACCAGCTGAGAGAAGCACTCAGCAGAATGAAAAGAGTTTTGGATGAGTTGAATTAAAGCATTTGCAAAAAAGATGCGGTGACTATAAGCCATCGCATCTTTTTTTATAAAAATTATATTTTAATTTATTTTTCGGTACGCTCGATATACTTACAAACGGTTGCAAATAACTCTTTCAGGTTAATGGGTTTCGAAATATAATCGTCGCAACCGGCTTTAAAACTTTTCTCTTTTTCCGACGACATGGTGAAAGCCGTTTGTACTATGATAGGTAAATTTCTATCAATTTGTTTTATTAATGTAGTAGCTTCTATTCCATCCATTATTGGCATCCTGATATCCATTAAAACAATATTAATATCAGGGTTGGATTTACATAAACGCACAGCTTCTTTTCCATTTTCTGCACGAATGATTTGTGCGTTGGTTTTGGCAAGAGATTTTTCCAGCAACATATAGTTTGCATCATCATCTTCGGCAATAAGGATCGTTTTTCCTACCCAGTCATAATCGGTTTTAGATTTAACAACTTCTCTGTCAAATGCAATTTTAAAACCAATGACCAAAATATCATCCAACTGTTTTCTATCACCTTTCCATTCTTCGAAGCTTTTTTCCAGGATCTGTTTTTGCTCACCTAAACTCTTCTGTTGGTGATTCATTAATAATTTTTTAAAGTTTCCTGCCAAAAATTTTCTTCCGTCATTGCCACCAAATTGATCAATAAAACCATCTGAAAAAATGTATACCAAATCATCTTTTTGTAATGGAATTTCGTGGTTGGTAAATGATTCTTTTGCTTTACGGTGTATTCCTATCGGCATTCTATCAGCCTTTATTTCATCAAACTGACCATCTCGTATAAGGTAAAGCGGGTTATTGGCTCCGGCATATTCCAACATTCTGTTTTTATGGTCAATAATGCACAAAGCAATATCCAGTCCGTCTCTGCTTTCACCTATCGATCCGGTTTGCCGTAATGAGCTTATAATGTGAATTCGTAAATCGTTTAAAATCTCGTTGGCATGTATGCCCGGACTTTTATTCACTATTTCATTGAGAAATGTAATGCCAAGCATACTCATTAATGCTCCCGGCACACCATGGCCGGTGCAATCAGCAGCAGCAATATAAATACGTTCGTCAATTTGTTTTGTCCAGTAAAAATCGCCGCTAACAATATCGCGGGGTTTATAAAAGATAAAATGATCAGCTAATAAGTGTTGAATAAATCGGTTAGGAGGGAGCACTGCTGATTGGATTCTTTTTGCATAAAGAATACTATCTTCAATTTTTTTATTTTGCTTCCGAACCAGGTCATGCTGAATTTTTATTTTGTGTTTTTGCTCCGCAATTTTATCACCCTGTTTCATGATAAAATTCAGATCAGTCTCCATTAACTCTTTTTGTTTGGCAATATCCTTTTTTTCTATTTCTAATTTATCTCTTTGCTTTTGTATTTTAGTTCTCTGGCTGGTAATTACATCCCCCTGTTTGATGTAAAAATCAATATCACGTTCGAGATCTTTAATTTGTTTCTTATAATCTTCTATCTCTTTTAATAGTTTTTCTTCATTGGTTTTAAAAGTTGTAACATCACGGGCTGTAATTGTATACCCAATTATTTCGCCTTTTTCTGATGTCATCTCAGAAACTTTGGCATTAAGGTCATATGGGTTGATTTGATCTTTCACCGTAAAATTAAATTCCTGTACAAGGCTTGTATCATTAATTTTGGAAAGTGCTTTGGTTAATTGAAAAATAAAATCTTCGTTAAAGTTAAAATCTTTGTAATGCTTATTTATGCCCTTTTGTGGATTAATATTTAGAATTTGTTGATTTTCAGGTATAATAATATCAATGTAATAACCTTCGGGACTTATTATAAAAATAAAATCGGAAAGCGATGATAAAGTTGCTTTAATTCGATCTTGTTTATTATTAGCTTCGTTTTTCATGACCTTTATTATCTGTATGTTGTTAGGTGTTTTTTCACAGATTCCATGACTTTGTTAAGATCAATAGGTTTTGTAATAAAATCTTTTACTCCGGCATTTTTTGCTTTTACAATACTTTCGCTGTCGTCTTTTGCAGTAATCATAATAACAGGGATGTTTTTTGTGGCTTCGTTTTTATTGAGTCGGTCAATAACCATAAAACCATCCATGTCAGGCATCATAATATCTAATAAAATAAGAGATGGTGGTTCTTTTTTCAAGATATCCAAAGCTTCTTTTCCACTATAAGCTACTGTCGAGTCTATGCCTTCGGATTGGAGCAGACTTTCCAAAAGTACATTGTTAGTTAATGAGTCGTCAATTATTAATACTTTTTCCGGCATAATGCACTCTGTTTTTATCTTTTGTTTATATGATCTAGTAATTTCCTTTTACTATTCTCAAAACCAAGAGCTTCGCTTACAATATTATAATAATCATCTTTATTTTTGGTAAAATCATAACCAAGCATGGCCATTTCCAAACGAGAATTTTCATAATCGAAAAGCTCTACTATTCCTTTTATTTGCAGGGGAGAAAGACATTTTTTTGTTTCAATAATATACTTTGCTGATTTTAGTTTTGTTGAATTGAAACTTTCTTTTTTCAATGAACCAATGATTTGATTATATTCATTGTCAGTTATAAAACATTCGTTGGTAGATGCTTGCCCTGTACTGGTAGTTTGTACACCTGATAAAAAATCAGCAAAGCTGCTTCTGTTTCTTGGTGTAAAAAAGATCTGTTGCATTTCTATGTATTGATCAATATCATAAACTGAATTTACACTCGCTTTTGCAAATTCATACCTTTTGGCATCTGATGGGAATAATGATCCAATTTTCATTAAATATGCAGTAGGAATACAATTATTCTGTATCAATGTTTTTGCTTTTGATAGTTTTGCATTCTCGTCTTCTGTTGCATTTATCTGGGTTACAATATAGTTAAACTGTCGATCCGAAATATAACGGTCACAATTTTCCTGTCCACGGTAATTCTTAAATTCAGGATAATTGTAATCTGGAAATTCTATTTGGGTATTTTCATTATCATTGCTTGTAGGATCTGATTCACTTGTTGTATTTGAAATAAAATCGTATAATCTAAAAACAGATGAATAGTAGATGAAGGCATCAAATACTTCGTAATAATTATCTTTATCTGTAGTATTCTGATAAGCTGTTTTTGCGAACTGCAATCGGATATTGTCATCATCGAAAAGCAATGCTATTTCTTTAATTTGGTTACTGGAAAAGCAATATGATTTTACAAATTGATTGGCAAGTTGTAATTGAGAACTTTCGGGAGCTCTGTTTTTTATTTGTTGATATCGCTGCTGAAATTGTTGCGTAGATAATGGACGGGTGCAGTCGTTCTGCGAAAATACAGTAGTTGCAAATGCTGTTAATAATATTAGAGCAACAATTTTTTTCATAAATAAAAAATTTAGGTGGATATAAAAATACCTTTCTGAAAAAGATTGAAATACAGAAGTTTATAATTCTTCGTACTCAATATATTTGAAAGGTATACCAATAATAGACTCAAAATACTGTCCGGACTCCAAAACATCTAAATCGCCCTCTTCGTAAAACCAGTTTACAAGAATATTTTTGTTTTCTGGATTATTTTCCAGAAGCCTCAGCATCTCTAAAATAAATTTTGATGAACTGGTGTTAAAATATTCAAGTTTAATATCCACACGTATTTCTCCGGCAGTAAATTCTTTGGTCCAGTCAAGAATAGGTTTAAAAAACTTTGCGGCATCCTCAGGTATCGAGCGCCCCTCTATTTTTAATATACCATTGGTACTTAATGCTACAGAAGGAGTTTTCTCTGTTTCTTTTATAATCAAGTCTTTCATATGCTAAACTAAAATTTTACCCAATTTTTTAAAATATCCTTATAAAAGTAAAAATTAATACTAATTTACAATTTATTTAAATACAATTGCAAAGAATTTGACTGAATATTCAAAATTATACATAATTATCCATTTTTTGTAAAGAAAAAAAACAATAAAAATTAATTTTACACTTTATTTAAACAGATTTGCGAATTTAATGTTTAAAATGTAACGATGAAAAAAAGATTGTATTATAAAGTTGCTTTGTTGTTTTTTATTGCTCTAATTACTGGTATTAGTGTAATAGGAATTAAAACTTACAACAAGGTTTATAAACCGAATGTTTTAGTGGCCGATTCAACAGCAAAATATCTGAAAATACCTACAGGTTCTGATTTTAATGATGTGATTGATATCATCAAAAAAGAAGGTATCCTTGAGAATCCAGATTCTTTTGTTTGGTTGGCTAAAAAGAAAAATTATCCAAACCATGTTTATCCCGGAAGGTATAGGTTGGTCCATGAAATGAATAACAATGAAATTATTAACAGGCTTCGTTCGGGGTACCAGGAACCGGTAAAAGTTATTTTTAACAGTATTCGAACAAAAGAGCATTTAGCCGGACGGGTATCGAAACAAATTGAGGCAGACTCATTAACTTTAGTGCAGGTTTTTAATAACGATAGCATCATTAATAGTTATGATTTTACACCTGAAACTTTTACTTGTATTTTTTTACCCAATACTTATGAGTTTTGGTGGAATACAACAGCCACTGGTTTTGTTGAGAGGATGTATAAAGAGTATCAAAAATTTTGGAATGACGAAAGGCTGGCAAAAGCCAATGCTTTAAACCTTACTCCCGAAGATGTAATTACCTTGGCATCCATTGTTGATGAAGAAACTTTATATAACGATGAAATGACGAAAATTGCCGGAGTATACATTAACAGGTTACGCCGGCGAATGCATCTGCAGGCTGATCCGACTTTAAAATTTGCACTGGGAGATTTTACCATTAAAAGGGTATTAACCGAACATAAGAAAATTAATTCTCCTTATAATACTTATACGCGATATGGTTTACCCCCCGGCCCAATTTCAATTCCATCTATTGCTGCTATCGAATCTATTTTGAATTATGAGGATCATAATTATCTATACTTTTGTGCTAAACCCGATTTTTCGGGATATCATAATTTTGCTACAACTTTATCGCAGCATAATATCAATGCCCGTGCTTATCAGCAGGCATTGAATAAGGAAAAAATTTGGAGATAAAAGGTTATCCGAAAGCATAGGAAAGTGTCTTTGCGCTTATCTATTTTTAAGGTAATTTAAACCTAAGTTGAGCGATACGAGCTATGCGAAGTATCGCTTTACTTAGAGTTAACCCCGATTTAGAAATTGTTGCATTTCACCGA
>JAWLEM010000042.1:0-15178 GCA_041686115.1 Bacteroidales bacterium | reverse complement strand
AGGTCTTTAATGGCCCGGATGTATCCAACACCACCGCCAGGAATAATTCCTTCTTCAACGGCTGCGCGGGTAGCGCTTAAAGCATCATCAACGCGGTCTTTCTTTTCTTTTAACTCAACTTCGCTAGCTGCACCAACATATATTACTGCTACACCACCGGCAAGTTTAGCCAAACGTTCTTGCAGTTTTTCCTTATCATAATCAGAAGTGGATGATTCAATTTGAGCTTTGATTTGATTTACTCTTGATTCGATATTTTCTTTTGCTCCATCGCCATTTACGATAGTAGTGTTTTCTTTATCGATAGATATTTTTTCGCAAGTACCTAACATATCAAGCGTAGCATTTTCCAATGTTAAGCCTTTATCTTCGGTAATAACAGTACCACCGGTTAATATAGCGATATCTTCTAACATTTCTTTTCTTCTGTCGCCAAATCCGGGAGCTTTTACAGCAGCAACCTTAAGTGATCCGCGTATTTTATTAACTACCAATGTAGCCAATGCTTCGCCCTCAATATCTTCAGAGATAATCATTAAAGGTTTTCCGTTTTGAACTGCTGACTCAAGAATCGGCATAAGATCTTTCATTGTAGAGATCTTCTTATCGGTAAGCAAAATATACGGATGCTCCAATACAGACACCATTTTTTCGGTATCTGTTACAAAATATGGAGAAATGTATCCGCGGTCGAACTGCATACCTTCAACAGTTTTAAGCTCGTCTTCGGTACCTTTAGCCTCTTCAACAGTAATAACACCTTCGCGGCCAGCAGCCTGCATTGCATCGGCAATTAATTTACCAATAGCAAAATCGTTATTGGCAGAAATAGTAGCTACCTGCTCAATTTTCTCATTCGATTCGCCCACATCGTGCGATTGTTTTTTAATGCTTTCAATTACTTTTTGCACTGCTTTTGATATACCGCGTTTTAAATCCATTGGATTAGCACCAGCAGTAACATTTTTAATTCCAACTTCAATGATTGATTGAGCCAAAACAGTAGCTGTAGTGGTACCATCACCTGCATCATCGTTTGTTTTCGATGCAACTTCTTTTACCATTTGAGCACCAACATTTTCGAACTTATCGCTTAGTTCTATTTCTTTAGCTACAGTAACACCATCTTTGGTAATTTGTGGTGCACCATATTTCTTCTCAATCACTACATTACGCCCTTGTGGGCCTAAAGTAACTTTTACAGCACTTGCTAATTTATCGATCCCCTTTTTAAGTTGATCTCTTGCGTCGATATTAAATTTTAATTCTCTAGCTGCCATTTTTTTATTTTTTTTAATGATTATTTTAAAACTATTACTCTTTTAACAAAATGTCATCTTCTCGCATAATTAAATAATCCGTTCCATCAATATTAATTTCTGTTCCGGAATATTTGCCATAGATTACCACATCGCCTGCTTTTAATGACATAGGCTCGTCTTTTTTCCCTTCGCCAACGGCAATAACAGTACCTTTTTGTGGCTTTTCTTTAGCCGAATCAGGGATAATTATTCCACTGGCAGTTTTTTCTTCAGCCTTGTGTGGCTCTACTAAAACTCGATCTTTTAATGGTTTATACTTAAATTCTGACATCTTTATAAATATTTAATTGCCTGCCTATCGGCAGACGGGTTCAACTTATTATTATTTTCACAAAATGTTATGATTCATATTTTATGCCAAATATGTTTTGGTAATAAAAACTGCCATTCATGCCCTGTCTAAACAAAAAACAGATTTGATTACATAGCTCAAGAAGCTGGATTTCAGAACATTAAATTTAAAGTGTTTAAATAAAAAAGTGTCAGCCTTTATGACAGACTGACACTCTGAAGAATATTTTTATGTAAACAAATAATTATTCGCCATCACCGTTACCGGGGCCATCTTCTTCCGGAGCAGATGTTGGGAATTGTGGCATTTGCGTTGGATCAACTGCATTATCTACCTGTTGTTCAATTCTGGATCGTTCCTCTTGTGCACCCCTTGGAATGGTCATACTAGCTAAAACACTTAACGCTATAACACTAACAGCCAGTGTCCAGGTAGCTTTTTCAAGAAAATCGGCGGTTTTTTTAACCCCCATTACCTGATTGGATGATGAAAAGTTTGAAGCCAAACCACCTCCTTTTGAGTTCTGAACCAATACAATCAATACTAGTAATATACTCGCAATAAGAATTAAAACTGAAATTAAGGTGTACATATCGCAATATTTTATTTATGATTTATTTTTTCTTTTAATATTTTTATTTGATTTGCAAAGTAACTACTTTTTTCCGGATATTTCAAACTTAATTTTTCATAAGATTTAATTGCTTTACCCAGATACCCTTGTGCAATATACACTTTTATTAATGTTTCGGTTAAAAGATCGTCATCTTCGTGAGTACTATCTTCTGAAATATCTTCCTGGTTTTGCGGTACTTCTTTAGGTTCTATCCTGGGCTTTTCTGCAATAAATCGGGCAATCAGATCATTCTCGTCAGCATTCTGAATAATCTCATCTTCGTCGGCATAATTATTAATATCGAAATACTCACTTTTTTTTATCTCCTTCCTGGCTGGATTTTGTTTCTCTTCCTCGCCATCTTTTTCATTCCCGGACAAATCAAGCGTATGGCCTTCAGCGTTTTTTTCAGTCGTCTTGTGATGATCCTTGTTATCACTAATCTCTTCAGACTCATCAATTTGTAATATATCCTTATTTTTAAATTCAGAAATTTTTCCAGGCCTGGCATCAATGGTTATCACATTATTTTTGCCCGTACGTTCATCATCCATAAAATATATTTCCGGAGAGTATTCCAGTTCATCATCATCTTTTACAACCGAAAATTCAATCTGGCTTAAGATTGTTTCCGAAATGTTTTCCCCCATTCCTTCGGCGCTATCCTTTATTTTACGACGAACATTCCTGTTTTTAAGTAGTTTTTTATCGTCTGAATTGGTGTCCTTTTCTTTTTGTTCGGTTATTTCTAAGTCATTTTCAAATGATTTTGCTGCTTCCTGCTCATTAAGAATGTCAATATTCTCAGTTTTCTTACCTGGTTCATCCTGTTGGCTTATTTCCTCATAATCTTTATTTAATAAATGGTATATCAGATCACGATTTGGCAAATGAACCGATGACTGTGTCAGCTGATTTTCGAAATCATCATTTTCCTGAATTTTCATAGCTAATAATAAAAGAACATGTGCAGCCTGAAAATAAGGAAAATCCTTTGTAGTTCTCCTTAGATCTTCGATATCAGCATGTTTTAATAATGCCGGTTGATTAATATATTTATAAAAATCTAAATGATTCATCCAATATTTATCTTACCAGTTTACCACAGATTTATTAAAAATGTCATCAATAAGCTGTTCTATAATTTCTTCAACCAACTGCTGTTCTACTGCTGTTAAATCCAGATTACTATCATAATCAGCATATCTTGTAAAATCAGAGTCGAAATTATATTCGGGCTCAATTTCGTTAGTAAATTTAACATGCACAGTAACTGACAACCGGTTTTGTGAGGCAGTTTCGTCGCCAACAATAGCCGTTGGGCGAGTATCATATTTTGTAATTTCACCTTCGAAATTTAAATGCCCCTCGCCATTAACTAGTTTTAACGATGTTTGAGATTGAAACTTATCTTTTAACTCATCGGTTATATACTGCCCTATATTTGCCATAGCTAAAGGTGCTCTGCTGGAAAAATGCTGCACCGATATTGTTTTTGCCTGGGGAGCTATAGATGCCCCGGTAAGTGAATAACTCACTGTACACGAATTTGTAGCAAAAACAATCATAAAAATAAAAACAGCCAATCTTTTCATTATAATAATATCCTATTCTTTTATATCGTATTCTTTAATTTTTCTATATAAAGTTCTTTCCGAAATTCCTAATTCCTGAGCTGCATATTTTCGTTTACCATTATGTTTATCGAGTGCCTTTTTTATTAACTCAAGCTCTTTGTCCTCTAACGAAAGAGACTCTTCAACAAACTCTTCGGTATCTTCAATATCGGGATGATCAATTTTACTGATGTTTTTAGTTTGCTGATGCATTGAATTTAAAATCGACGATGTATCCTGATTATAATTATGGATTAACTGATCGGCATGTTCAAGCTCTCCAATATCATCTCCTTTTTCAATAATTTCATGCACAAGTTTTTTTAAGTTATTAAGATCATTCTTCATATCAAAAAGTACTTTATAAAGAATCTCTCTTTCGGAAGCAAATGTTTTTTCGTCGATCAGGTTATTTTTATTGTATAATGCCGGTAGTTTATTTGGGTAATAATCGGGCAAATATTTTTTGATTACATCAGCTGTAACAATTCTTTCCTGCTCAATAACGGAAAGCTGTTCGGTAATATTTTTTAGTTGGCGCACATTACCCGGCCACTGGTAATTTTTAAGTATTGCTTGAGCTTCTTCGCTCAGGCTTATTTGCGGCATCCGATAGCGTTCGGCAAAATCAGTTGCAAATTTCCTAAATAACAAATAGATATCATCACCTCGCTCTCGCAGCGGCGGAATAGCAATTGGTACAGTATTTAACCTGTAATAAAGATCTTCTCTAAACTTATTCTCTTCAATGGCTTTTACAAGATCAATATTTGTGGCAGCAATAACCCGCACATCTGTTTTTTGCACTTTTGATGAACCAACCCTTAAAAACTCCCCACTTTCTAAAACACGCAAAAGCCTAACCTGAGTTGCTAAAGGCAATTCGGCAACTTCGTCGAGAAAGATGGTTCCGTGATCTGCTACTTCAAAATATCCTTTTCTTGCCTCGTGAGCCCCGGTAAATGAACCTTTTTCGTGCCCAAATAGCTCGGAATCTATCGTCCCATCAGGAATTGCTCCACAGTTAACAGGGATATATTTCCCATGTTTCCTTGAGCTAAACTGATGTATTATCTGCGGAAAAACCTCTTTCCCTGTCCCGCTTTCTCCAGATATTAAAACAGAAAGATCTGTTGGAGAAACCTGTGCTGCTATATCTATAGCTCTGTTTAGGTTAACAGAGTTTCCTATTATCCCAAATCGTTGTTTAATTTTCTGAATATCCATTCCGATTTAGATTTATTATTATGATCGATATGACAAAATTACAATTTTATATCTGTTTTTATTTATTTTTAATCAATATTTAACTTAAAATTGCTGTCATTACGTCATAATAAAAAATTCATTTTATACCTTTGTACTTATACTTATTATAAAAACGCTTATTAATGAAATATATTGGCATAATACCTTCAAGATACGACTCGAGTCGTTTTCCGGGAAAACCTCTCGCCGATATCCATGGTAAAAGTATGATCAGGAGAGTTTACGAACAAGCAGCACAAGTGCTTGAGAATGTTTTTGTAGCTACCGACGATCAGAGAATTGCCGATGAAGTAAACCAGTTTGGAGGCCAATTTGTTTTTACATCAAAAAAACATAACAGCGGCACAGACAGGCTTGCAGAAGCAATACAGGCGATTCAGCAGAATTTAAACACGAATTTCGATGTGGTTATTAATATCCAGGGTGATGAACCATTTATACAGCCGGCTCAAATTATAGAATTGATAAACTGTTTTAGAAATAGTGATACGGAAATTGCTACTTTGATCAAAAAAATTACTGATAACGATGAAATCTTTAATCCAAATAAGCCTAAAGTAATTTTTGATCATGCAATGCATGCAATCTATTTTAGCCGCTCACCCATCCCTTATATAAGAAACCACGAAAAATCAAACTGGGTTAAGGCATTTCATTTTTATCGACACATTGGAATGTATGGCTACCGGACTGATATCTTGCAACAGCTTACAGAACTAGAAAGATCGTCGCTTGAAATTGCAGAATCGTTGGAACAAAACCGCTGGATTGAGCATGGATTTAAAATCAAATTGGCAAAAACACAATATGATTCTATTGGAATAGATACACCCGAAGATTTACAAAAAATTTTAGCTCAAATAAAAAAGGGCTGATCATCATCAACCCTTTTTTATATTCTGCATTTATTTTTATAAAGTTTTCTTTACTTCAACTTCTTTATATCCTTCAATCATGTCGCCAACTTTAATATCATTAAAGTTCTCTACATTTAGTCCGCATTCGTAACCCGAAGCAACTTCTTTCACATCATCTTTGTATCGTTTAAGCGATCCTAAGTTGCCTGTATAGATTACAATACCATCGCGAATAACCCTAATTTTTGTATTCCTGGTAAGTTTACCATCTTTAACCATACATCCGGCAACAGTACCAACTTTTTTAATTTTAAAAACATCGCGAACTTCGGCAGTACCCACAATTTCTTCTTTAATTTCAGGCGATAACATACCTTCCATAGCATCGCGAACTTCATTAATTGCATCGTAAATTACTGAATACAATCGAATATCAATTTCTTCTTTTTCTGCTAGTTTACGTGCGTTCATCGAAGGCCTAACCTGGAAACCAACAATAATGGCATTGGATGCAACGGCCAGCATAACATCGGTTTCAGAAATCTGTCCAACACCTTTATGGATAATGTTAACCTGAATTTCTTCGGTACTCAGTTTAATTAACGAGTCGGATAATGCTTCAATAGAACCATCCACATCACCTTTAACAACAATATTAATTTCCTGGAAGTTACCGATGGCAATACGTCTGCCGATTTCGTCAAGTGTAATATGTTTCTGTGTTCGCAGGCTCTGTTCACGTTGTAATTGCTCTCTTTTATTGGCAATTTCGCGGGCTTCTTTATCACTTTCCATAACGTGGAATTTATCACCTGCCTGTGGAGCGCCATTCAACCCAAGAATCTGAACCGGAGTTGCCGGCCCTACTTCTTCAATTCGTTTTCCTCTTTCGTTAAACATCGCTTTGGCGTGCCCATAATAGCTTCCGGCTAAAATCACATCGCTAATTTTAAGCGTCCCTGCTTCTACAAGAACTGTTGAAAGGTAACCACGGCCTTTATCTAATTCAGATTCAATAACCGTACCTGTTGCTTTTTTGTTTGGATTAGCCTTAAGATCAAGTAATTCTGCTTCCAAAAGCACTTTCTCTAAAAGAGAATCAACATTTAATCCTTCTTTCGCAGAAATATCTTGTGACTGGTATTTTCCGCCCCACTCTTCAACAAGATAATTCATATTTGCCAGCTCTTCTTTTATCTTTTCAGGATTTGCTCCCGGCTTATCAATCTTATTAATAGCAAAAATAATTGGAACACCTGCAGCACTGGCGTGATTAATCGCTTCTACGGTTTGTGGCATCACGTTATCATCTGCTGCAACAACAATTATTGCCACATCTGTAATTTGTGCGCCTCTGGCACGCATAGCTGTAAATGCTTCGTGACCCGGTGTATCAAGAAATGTAATAGTTTTTCCATCACCCACCTCAACACTGTAAGCACCTATATGCTGTGTAATACCTCCTGCCTCTCCGGCAATAACATTGGCTTTACGCACATAATCCAGTAACGAAGTTTTTCCATGGTCAACATGGCCCATTACTGTAACTATTGGCGAGCGTGGTAACAAATCTTCTTCTCTATCTTCTTCTTCTCTAATAGCCTCCTGGACCTCAACACTAATAAATTCTACTTTATAGTTAAACTCATCGGCAACCAAGGCCATTGTTTCGGCATCCAGACGCTGATTAATAGAAACCATTAAACCAAGGTTCATACATACAGAAATAACTTCGGTTGGAGGAACATCCATCATATTAGCTAACTCGTTTACAGAAACAAACTCTGTAACTTTGAGTACTTTCTTATCTTCCTCTTGTTGTTTAATATCGTCCTGCTGTTTTTGACTTATTGCATCGCGTTTTTCTCTTCGGTGCTTCGAACCTTTTGATTTACCTTTTGATGTTAACCTGGCTAAAGTATCTTTAATTTGCTTTTGAACATCCTCTTCGTTTACCTCCGGACGTAATTGCTTTTTCTTTCTCTTCTTCGATTTAAAGGGCTCTTTATCCTTTTTCTTATCTGGAGATGGTTTAGCGTCCTTTTTATTTTCCAGGTCAACCTTCTCTTTATGAATTCGTTTGCGTTTTTTCTTTTTACTTCTCTGATCATTAGATGACGCAACCGGCTTCTTTTTCTTTTCTTCAGGTGATGGTAAGTTAATTTTACCGACAACCGTTGGTCCGGAAAGCTTCTCAACTGCTGATTTATAAACGCTAGATTCCTGTTCTGTACTTTCAGGTTTAACTTCTGGTTTTTGCGCTTCTTCTTTGGATTCTTTACCCTTTTTCGCGGTGGTTTCCCTTTGCTCTCTAACTTTTTGCTCCGATTGCTTCCGTTCTAACTCTTTTTGTTTTCTGGATTTTCTGTCAGGCCTGGTTTTTTGATTTAATGAATCAAGATCAATTCTACCTACTACTTTTGGAGAATCTTTTTGCCCGGGTTCTTCATCTTTCGTTTCTTCCTCGGGCTCTTCAGCTTCAGGCTTTTCAGGTTCTTTTTCAACCGGTTTTTCTTCTACAGGATCTTCCTTCTTTTGAACCTTTTTTGGCTCTTCGGGTAACTCCTCTTCTTTTTCCTTCTCTGGCTTTTCCTCTATCTCTTTTTTCTCTTCTTTTGGAGCAACAGGTTTTTGCGATCCACTAACATCTTTAATTAATATTTCATCATCTGAAGCAAATGTATCGTCATCTTCGTCGTCGGTTTCGTCATCATCCGATTTTTCTTCATCAATATCGTTAATTGAAACAGCTTCTTTTTTGCTTCGAAGTTGATTCAGACTTAGCTTTTCTGACTCTTTTTTTGCATTAATGTCAGAACTATATTCTTTTACAAGAATATCATAAAGCTCCGGTGGTACTTTAGTATTTGGATTTGATTCTATATCAAATCCTTTTTTATGCAAAAACTCTACAATTGTAGAAATCCCTACATTAAACTCTCTTGCCACCTTGCTAAGTCTTGTTGCTTTTCCTGTTCCCATATTAAATTTCTAATCCAATTTTAAATATCTAAAAAACTGAAAATTTGCTAATTTATAATTAAAGATACAAATTATTCAAATTCTGCTTTAAAAATTTGAATAATATCATCAACTGTTTCTTCTTCCAGGTCAGTTCTTTTTATTAAATCATCCCTGGTTAGTTCCAGAACACTCTTTGCTGTATCACAACCTATTGCTTTTAGGGCGTCTAATACCCAATCTTCAATTTCATCAGCAAATTCATCAATACCTACATCCTCTTCATCCTCTACTTCGGCCTCACGGTATACATCAATTTCATATCCCGTAAGCTGACTGGCAAGTTTTATATTTAGCCCTCCTTTACCAATGGCTAAGGATACTTCTTCGGGCTCTAAATATACATCTGCCCTTTTATCATCTTCATGTATTTTGATAGAAATGATTTTTGCAGGGCTCAATGATCTTTGAATAAATAATTGTGTGTTATTTGTAAAGTTAATTACATCAATATTTTCGTTTTTTAACTCGCGAACGATTCCATGTATTCTGGAACCTTTCATTCCAACACAAGCACCTACAGGGTCAATCCTTTCATCGTATGATTCTACTGCAACCTTGGCTCTTTCTCCCGGAATTCTTACAATTTTCTTAATCGTGATTAATCCATCAAAAATTTCCGGCACTTCAAGCTCGAATAATCTTTCAAGAAAAACAGGTGAAGTACGCGATAACACAATTAATGGATTATTATTTTTCATTTCCACACGAACGACTACAGCTCTTATTGTGTCGCCTTTTCTAAAGAAATCGGAAGGGATTTGTTCTGTTTTGGGTAAAATTAATTCATTACCTTCGTCATCAAGAATTAAAATCTCTTTCTTCCAAACCTGATATACTTCGCCGGTAACAATATCCCCAATTTTATCTTTGTATTTATTGAATATATTGTTTTTTTCAAGGTCTAAAATTCTGTTGGTAAGATTTTGCCGTAAAGCCAGAATTGCACGACGACCAAAATCGAATAACTTAACCTCGTCGGTAACCTCCTCGCCTACTTCATAATCTTCGTCAATTTTTTTTGCTTCAGACAAAGTAATTTGAAGATTCTCATCTTCAATTTCACCGTCTTCCACTACTTCCCGGTTTCTCCAAATTTCGAAATCGCCCTTATCAATATTAATAATAATGTCGAAATTTTCATCTGTTCCGAATTTCTTATGCAACAAATTACGAAATACGTCTTCAAGGACAGTCATCATCGTTGCACGATCGATATTCTTTAGTTCTTTAAACTCAGAAAAAGTGTCGATCAAATTCAAATTTTCCATTTTATTTAATGTATTTAGCTTTTTACTTAAACTGTATAACAACTTTTGTCGATTTAATCTGATCAAATGTCAGTTGATGTTTTTCTACCACTGTTTGCTTCTTTTTCTTTCCTTCAACTTTTACTTTTTTTGTTTCAGCAATAGTAACAGCCTCATCAGATACTTCTGATAAAACACCTTTAATCTTTGATCCGTCTTTTAAAACCGCTTCAACTTCTTTCCCTTCATTTTTTTTATATTGTTGCCAAACTTTAAATGGCACCGACAATCCGGGAGATGAAACTTCAAGTTCAAAATCTTCTTTCTCGCGATCAAAGTTATTTTCAATTAACCGACTTATTTCAACACAATCATCAATGGTAACCGAGTCGAAACTATCAACCTCAACTATAATTTTATTCGACGGGCTTACCTTTAAATCAACAATATAAGCATTCTTTTCTTTTACAATGCCATCAATTATATTTAATATTTTTTCTTCGTTAATCATTTCCTAAATTGATAACAAAATAGGGGACTACGTCCCCTTACTCCATTCAAAGATAATACTTTCAGCCGCAAAAGTATAAATATTCTTGTAATTCTCAAAATTATTGACCTGAAAATTAGCATATTTAAAATTATATTTCATTTTTAGTACCAGGGCATCTTTAATAATTGATCAACAGTCTTTACCGGGTAAACCAAAGCTATTAAAAATTAACCCTGAAAATTGTTTAAATTTTGAATTAAAATCGTTTATTTTTGTTTTTTACAAATTACGATAAAGTGACAGATCCTTCTATAAATAAGCGTAAAATATTAAATGATCCGGTTTATGGATTTATCAATATTCCTTCAGGTGTTGCATTTAATATTATTGAACATCCCTTTTTTCAGCGATTAAGGAGAATTAAACAATTGGGCCTAACTGACCTTGTTTACCCAGGAGCTGTGCACACGCGTTTTCAACATACACTCGGGGCTGTTCATTTATTAGAGTCGGCCATAAGCATTATTAGATCAAAAGGGCACGTTATAACTGAAGATGAAGAAAATGCCGTTACGTTGGCTATTTTATTGCATGATATTGGACATGGCCCATTTTCGCATACCCTCGAAAAAATTATTATTCCCGAATATGGCCACGAAGAATTATCGTTACTATACATGCAGGAGCTTAACTTAGCTTTTAAAGGAAAACTTGATCTCGCCATTCAGATATTCAAAAATGAATATCATAAAAAATTTTTACATCAATTAGTTTCCAGCCAGCTCGATGTCGACAGGCTCGATTATTTAAGGCGCGACAGTTTTTATACCGGCGTATCCGAAGGTGTAATCGGATCGGACAGGATAATAAAAATGCTAAATGTGGTTAACGACCAGCTTGTAGTTGAAGCCAAAGGAATATACTCTATAGAAAAGTTCCTTATCGCTCGCTGGCTAATGTATTGGCAGGTTTATTTACATAAAACAGTAGTGTCGGCCGAGCAGTTATTACTCATGATATTTAAACGGGTAAAATATCTTCTTTTGAATAATGAACAAATATTCCTTCCGGAGAGTTTAGAATATTTTTACACCAACAAACAAAAAAAAGGCTTGTCCGAAATGTTGCAGTACTATGCACTAATTGACGATACAGATATTCATACCTGCATCAAGAATTGGGCTTTAGATAATGATAAAGTGTTAGCCCTGCTTTCTGAACGCTTACTCAACCGTAAGTTATTCAGGGTGGAGATTCAAAATACTCCTTTTGATGAGAAGAAGATAAAGAAATTAACAAAAAAAGCATCGAAAGTTTTGAATTTACCCGAATCAGATACCGGATATTTCGTATTTACCGATTTTATAAGTAAAAATGCATATAGCGTTTTCGATGAAAAAATTCAAATTCTTTATAAAAATGGGGATTTAGTTGATGTAGCTGATGCATCCGACATGCTGAATGTCTCAGTATTATCAAAAACAGTGCGTAAATATTTTTTATGTTACCCTAAAGAAATTAGTTGATATAATTTTTATATACTATTTTTGAACGATTTTTTTATTAAAATGATATAAAACAATGGAATTTACAGCAAAAACAATTGCCGAATTTTTGCAAGGAGAAATTATTGGAAACCCGGAAATTACAGTTAATAATGTTGCAAAAATTGAAGAAGCACAACCCGGAACGCTTGCTTTTTTAGCCAATCCAAAATACAATAAATATTTATATACCACCAAGGCATCAATCATTTTAATTAATAGAGATTTTGTAGTTGAGGAGAACCTGCCAGCTACTTTAATTAAAGTGGATAATGCTTACGAAAGTTTTGCCAAACTTCTTGAGCTGGCGGAACAGGCAAAACCTGTAAAATCAGGAATTAGTTCACTGGCTTATATTCACGAATCGGCAAAAATTGGTGAAAACGTATACATTGCACCATTTGTTTATATTGGAGAAAATGTAGTTATAGAAGATCAGGTAAAATTGTTCCCTCATGTCTTTATTGATGATGATGTAACGGTAAAAAAGAATTCAACACTTAACTCCGGTGTAAAAATTTATCATGAATGCCAGATTGGAGAAAATTGCATTATTCATGCTGGAGCAATTATTGGATCTGATGGATTTGGTTTTGCACCGGATGATAATAATGTTTACCGTAAAATTCCCCAATTAGGAAATGTTATTTTAGAAGATGATGTTGAGATTGGCTCGAACACAACCATCGACAGGGCTACTATGGGTTCAACAATTATAAAAAAAGGTGCCAAGTTGGATAATCTAAACCAGATTGGACACAACGTTATTGTAGGAGAAAATACTGTTATGGCAGCCCAAACCGGCATTGCCGGATCAACAAAAATTGGTAAGAATTGCCAGTTCGGCGGGCAATCAGGAGTTGCACCACACATTCAAATAGCTGATGGTGTTCGCGTAGCCCCTCAATCAGGAATCCCAAATACAGTAAAGGAACCCAACAGTATTCTTATGGGCTCTCCTGCATATAATATCAGAGAATATCAAAAATCTTTTATTGTTTATAAACAATTACCAGATTTATTCAGGAGAGTTAAGCAACTCGAAAACGAATTAAAAAAGCTAACCGATTAATTGCTCCGTTCAGTCGTGAAAAAGTTCATGAAATCAATAAATTAATCTTATAACGAATAAATTATAAATATTGAATTTGGTTAATATTCATTATTATTTTTTGTTAAGGCTAAAAGACACTGAATAAAAGGCTTTGATACGGACTATGTGTTAATAAATCTGCTATTTGGTACCATAATTTATTTAGTTTTTTGTAACTTGCGGCGATTTTTTATTGAAATTGAATATAAATATTTACAGATATGTCGCAGAAACAAAAAACCATTCGTGATGCAGTATCACTAAAAGGAAAAGGCTTACACACCGGTTATGATGTAGAAATAACTTTCCGGCCGGCTCCGGTTAATCACGGATTTAAATTCCAGCGTATAGATTTAGAAGGAAAACCAACAATATCAGCAACTGTAGACAATGTTGAAGATACTTCCAGGGGAACAACCCTGGTTGAAAATGGTGTTGAAATCCATACCATTGAACATGTATTAGCATCGTTGGTAGGTTTAGAGCTGGATAACATTTTAATGGAGTTTAGCGGGCCTGAAGCCCCCATTCTCGATGGTAGTGCACAAATGTATGTGGATGCACTAAAAAAAGCGGGAGTTGTTGAGCAGGAAGAAGAAAAAAATTATTATGTAATTAAAGAGCGTATTGTTTTTCGCGATGAAGAGAATAATATTGAAATTGTAGCTTACCCCGACGATCAGTTTTCTGTTGATGTAATGGTGGATTATAATTCAAAAGTTCTTGGCCATCAATATGCATCATATCACCCAACACATGATTTTGAAAAAGAGATAGCCCCTTCGAGGACATTTGTTTTTTTCCACGAGCTGGAAATGCTTTTAAAGCACAATTTAATTAAAGGTGGTGATCTGCAGAATGCAATCGTTATCATGGAAAACGAAGTTTCGCAGGATGAACTGGACCGAATGGCTGATCTTTTCAACAAACCTCATGTTAAAGTAAAAGAGGGTATTTTAAATAATGTTGATTTACGATTTAGCAATGAACCAGCTCGACATAAATTGTTAGATATTCTTGGAGACTTATCATTAATCGGACAGCCAATTTTAGGGAAAATAGTCGCTTCACGCCCGGGGCACTATGCAAACACACAATTTGCAAAAATTATTAAAGAAACAATCATAAAAGAGCTATCCAGGGTAGCAATTCCCAAGTACGACCCTAAGAAAGAACCATTATATGATATCAATCAGATAAAAAACCTTTTGCCACACCGGTACCCTTTCCTACTTATCGATAAGGTTACAGAAATGGATGAAAAATCTGTTATCGGGATTAAAAATGTTACCATGAATGAAAATTTCTTTCTGGGGCATTTTCCCAATGAACCCATTATGCCAGGTGTTCTGCAGGTTGAAGCTATGGCCCAGGTTGGCGGAATTTTAGCATTAAGCCAGGTAAAAGACCCGGAAAATTACCAAACACTATTTTTAAAAATAGATAAAGTTAAATTTAAAAGAAAAGTCATTCCGGGCGATACTCTAATATTCAGAATGGAGCTTTTAATGCCCATTAGGCGAGGCCTGGTGCATATGTTTGGACAGGCTTTTGTTGGCGAAGACCTTGCAATGGAAGGTGAATTAATGGCTCAAGTATCAAAAATTAAAGATAACTAATATAATGAATCGAGATTTAGCATATATACATCCCGACGCCAAGATCGGAAAAAATGTAAAAATCGAAGCTTTTGCATGGATTGATAAAGATGTTGTTATTGACGACGGAACATGGATCGGACCCAATGCAACCATAATGGAAGGTGCAAGAATAGGAAAAAATTGTAAAATATTTCCGGGAGCAGT
>JAWLEM010000041.1:0-15191 GCA_041686115.1 Bacteroidales bacterium | reverse complement strand
TATCATACAGTTGCGGTTCCTGAATATGCCCGTGGTTATATCGAAAACCTGGACCGCCCCTATAATTATAATGATGTTGAGCATATTGCCAGAATGCAAATTGAGCTCGAAAATAAAACGCTGGAAAAAGCAAATCGATTTCTTTTTTACGATACCTATCTCATTATTACTAAAGTTTGGTTTGATATTGTTTATAAAAAAGTACCCGACTGGATTGAACAACAAATTAAAGAAAGCAAAATTGATTTGTTTCTTTTATGTAATAATGACATCCCGTGGGAACCTGATCCTGTGAGAGAGAATGGCGGTGAGATGCGAGAAAAACTATTCGATATTTATAAGAATGAACTGGAAAAGTATAAATTCTCTTATAAAATTGTAGAGGGTGAGGGGAGAGTAAGGTATAAAAATGCCATTAATGCTATTGAAAATTTTTTTACGATCTCAAAATAATAGAAATAAACTCAATTGAAGTGAAACACGAACAAAATTTTAAGATGACTGCAAAAACCTTCAGTGGGCTGGAGGGTGTTTTAAAAAAGGAACTTGTTAATCTCGGTGCATCTGATGTAAATGAAGGAAACAGAGTAGTTGAATTTAGCGGTGACAAAACATTGCTTTACAGGGCTAATTTTCATCTGCGTACAGCTTTAAAAATATTAAAACCTATTGCTGAATTTAAGGTACAAAACGAGCAGGAACTTTACAACGCTATACAAACTATTAATTGGAGCGAGTATTTTGATGTAAATAATACTTTTGCCGTTGATAGTGTTGTTCATTCGCCGAATTTTCCCCATTCAAAATATGTTGCATTAAAAGTAAAAGACGCTATAGTTGACCAGTTTCGCGAAAAGTTTAAAAAGCGCCCTTATGTTGAAACTGAAGACCCTGATATCCAGATTAATGTTCATATTTCAAATACATTATGCACCATTTCACTCGATAGCTCCGGAGAATCGCTACATAAACGAGGATACCGGGTAAAATCTACAAAAGCCCCTTTAAACGAAGTGCTGGCTGCTGGAATGATTTTACTTTCCGGATGGGATTTGAAAAGTAATTTTATTGATCCGATGTGCGGTTCCGGAACATTGATTATTGAAGCGGCAATGATTGCCAATGGAATTCCACCCGGAATCTACAGGAAAAAGTTTGCTTTTGAAACATGGAAAGATTTTGACCCTGTTTTATTTGAAGATATTTATGAAGAAGAATCCGAAAATTCAGCTTTTAATCCCAAAATAATTGGGTCGGATAACTCAGAAATTGCAATAAGAATTGCCAAAGAAAATATCTCCAATGCAGCACTTAAACGAAAAATTGATATTAGTATAACGCCTATTGAAAATTATAAGCCACCTGATAAAAACAAGGGTGTTGTTATAACAAACCCTCCCTATGGCGAAAGATTAAAGAAAAACGAGATCAATAAATTCTATAAGACATTGGGCGATTTATTTAAAAATGAATACGCCGGATATACAATTTGGATGCTCAGTAGTAATTTTGACGCCATTAAAAATATTGGATTGAAACCTTCGACAAAACTAACTCTTTTTAACGGCCCTTTGGAATGTAAATTTTTAAAATTTGATATTTATGAAGGGAGCAAAAAGACTAAATAAAATATCAGGTCAAAATCAGTTTATATAAGAAAAACTGCTGTTTATCGCTTTTTTTGATACAATCAAAAAAATAATTTTGAAAGCTGGATTAACTTGTTTATTTTTAATACAAATTATTGTCCTTGTTATAATAGATGTTATCAAAAATATAAATAAAGTTGCTTCCCTTTTTTAAATTGTGAACCAATTTTTAATAATATTTGTTTTAAGGATAAAATTGTTTTAATTTTATACAACTTGTTAAAAAAATAAAGCGAAAGCCCATATGAGCTTTGATATAGACGAGCAATTTTCGAAAATGAATGAAGGTGAAGTTCTCCTGGCATATAAAGGGAGTATCACCGCCGAATTAATAACAAATGTACTGGGTGTGGTTGAAACCAAGCTCGATCATGTTATTGATAAATCTCTTACCAAAAAGAAAATATACAATATACTGGTAGAAAGTTTACAAAATTTGTATCATCATGTTGATGATTTGCCTGAAGAACTTAATAATGGTTTAGATATTCATTTTGGAATTTTTGTAGTTTCAAAAGTGGATGAAAGCTATGAAATAAGAACAGGAAATTTTATTAATAATGATAAAATTAAAGGTTTAAAAGAGAGACTTGATAAAATTAAATCGTTAACTAAAGATGAGTTAAAAGAATTGTATAAATTTGTACTGAATAATCAGAAATTTTCTGATAAAGGAGGCGGAGGTTTGGGTTTAATTGATATTGCTCGTAGAACCGGAGGAAATATCAGTTACCAGTTTGTTGATTTTAATGAGAATTTTTCTTTTTTTAATTTAAACGTTGTAATATAGCATCAAAATAGTAAAAATCTTAAATAAAATATAATCATATGGAATCAATTTCAATAGAAGGAACTCCTAAAACCCCTACAGTTAATTTTAATGCCGAAACAGGCGTAATTGAAGTAAAAGGGAGATCAATTCCTGAAAATTCGATCGAGTTTTATAGGCCATTGGTTGAATGGCTTGAAGAATATTCTAAAGATCCACAAAAATTAACTACAGTTAATATTCAACTGGAATATTTTAACACTAGTTCGTCAAAATGTATTCTTGATGTTTTTAAAAAACTTGAAGCAATCAAAAAAGCACGGCATGATGTTATTATAAACTGGTATTATGAAGAGGATGACGAAGATATGCTTGAAGCCGGAGAAGATTACGAATCAATTATTCGTATACCTTTTAAAATGATTGAAGTAGTTGATTAATTTTTTTGGGAAGTAGAGATTGATTAAGAGTTTTTTTAACATTAATATAAAAATACCCACATTTTGTCGTGTGGGTATTTGTTTTTTATTTTTTAGGATTGAATTTGAATTGCCGCTCTTCGAAAAACTCAAGGCCTTTTCTTAATAATCTAAAGTAAAGCACAATAGAAAGTAAAATGGTCATAACCCAAATAACAATAGTATTTACCCAAAATGTATCGTAATAGTTGCCCAAAAACTGTTTTCTTGGTGCGTAAAAATGTGCTTTTATAAAACTATCGGGTGGGGGGTCAAGAAAAATTGGATCTATTTTCTGAAATAACTCACTATCAAACTCAATTATTCTATTGATTTCGTTTGAGTTTCGAACCAGTTCTGATAAATTTTCATTATGATTCTCACGCTTTAGTTTCATGAATTTTGTCCGTCCTTCGGGTGTTTTTTGTAATTCCGAAATTACATTATCCTTTAAACTATTGGCTTTATTAAAAAGTTTGATGTAATATTTATTTAAAATATCGAAATATCTTTTTAGTTCCTGAATTGTTTCCTGGTCAATTTTTTCCGGATCTAGCTTATCTAAATGATCAAACTTAACAATCCTTCCCGATTCTGTTTGAAGCTCTTTTTGTATTTCATGTTTTAATAACTCCAGGCTCTGATTAAATTCATCTCTGTTTTCTTCGCTATTTAAATGTCTTTCAACATACGATACCTTATTGTTGAGTGTTCTTATCCAGTAGTTTTTCTTAAAATCAGAAATACTCATCGCCTTATCGTAACTATAAAACCGTTCTTCGTATTTATTTTCTTTAAACTGGTAAACAGCTAATGCTTCATAAGCCCATCGTGCCGTTATTATTTCTCCATAAAAAGGGATATCTCTGGGGTTTGATATATTAGGATTTAGCTTTTCAAATTTTACAATTACTCCACTAAGAATGAGTTGTGGGATTATTAAAAATGGAATAAGAATATAAATGGTTATTACAGTTTTAAAGCTGTCTGAAATTACTAATCCAAGCATATTTGAGAAACACCAGGCACTAAATAATACCAGCCAGTATTCAAAATACATTCCCTTAATTTCCATGATGGAATTTCCAATAAGCACAAACATAAAGGCTTGTATGGCTGATATGCCAAATTGAATGGCTATTTTAGAGCATAAGTAACTGCCCCAGCTTAAATTCAGAAATGCTTCACGTTTAAGTATCTTTCTGTCTTTAATAATTTCTTCAGCACTTACAGTAAGCCCAATAAATAGTCCAACAATTACTGCCATAAAAATGTAAACCGGCAAATTGCTGTTCTCGCTTAAACTATAACCAACCTGATTATCTACATTGACATTATAATACTTAATAATGTAAGCTAAAAGAAAAGCAAGCAAAGGTGCTTCAAGCAGGTTAATAACCAAATATTGCGTGTTAGCCAGTTTTGAAAGAACATCTCTTTTTACAAAAACCAGGAATTGTGTAAACCTGTTTGGGGTTTTAAATGAAATTTCCGGTGTTTTTCTTTCTTGTGGCGGAGGTAAATTAGATTGAGTGCCTATTTTATCATTGACTTTAACTTTTTCTTTCTCAAAATTTTCTCGCCACTCCACAGGCGAAATTTTTCTTTCATTAGTGAAATTGCCATACTCATCAAGAACTTTTGTTTCAATAATATTAAAAATCTGTTCAGGATTTACATTTCCGCAGCAATGGCATTCACTTTCGCTCCAGTTAGCATGCTGAATACTGGATTTAAAATATATAATTGAGTCAATAGGATCACCATCGTATATAAGATACCCACCATTATCGAGGATTAATAATTTGTCGAACATTTTAAAAATATCCGATGAAGGCTGATGAATTACAACAAACACCAGTTTACCTTTTAAAGTTAGCTCTTTAAGCAGGTCGAGAATGTTTTCCGAATCACGTGATGATAATCCGGAAGTTGGCTCATCCAGGAACAACACAGCAGGTTCTCTTATCAATTCCAGTGCAATATTTAATCTTTTTCTTTGGCCACCGCTAATTTTTTTATTTAACGGGCTGCCAACTTCTACATCTCTAATTTCATACAAACCAAGGTTTTCAAGCACTTCTAAAACAGCTTCCTGTATCTCTTGCTCGGTATAATTATCAAAGCATAGCTTAGCATTATAATACAGGTTTTGGTATACTGTTAGTTCTTCGATTAATAAATCATCCTGTGATACATGCCCAATTAAACCTTCAATTTCTTCTTTTTCGGTGTGTATGTTTATTCCATTAATCAACACTTCTCCTTCGGTTGGAGGTGATGTTCCGTTAAGTACATTTAAAAGTGTTGATTTACCCGCACCACTGGCTCCCATTATACCTGCCAATCGTCCCGATTCTTCCGAAAAATTAAGGGTATGTAATCCAACAGCGCCTGATTTAAACTGGTATTTTATACCTTTCGCTTCGAATAAAATTCTTGCCTTAATTCTGTCAATATTAAACTGGCTAATGATATCGCCATAATAAATAGGGCGTATTTTTGGATTACGGATTGATGCGCCGTTATTTAGTACATAAACTTTTTCCTGCTCCAGTAATTGTCCGTTAAGATACAATTCACTCTCGCCAATATATTTAATGTAATACATATTGGCCGATTCAACTTCTAAAACTCTCAGCTGCCCTTCTAATGAAGGATGTTCTGTATGGAAAACACGCTCATGCTGAAAGTTTTTATTGTTGTCAATTATTAGAAGTTTTTTGGTATCAGGTATTTTATCATAACCAAAGAATACATAATCTTCAATTTCCTGATATTCTTCTTGTGGAATGTGAAAACTATCTGCAACAGTAGTAACAAACGCCATTTCCTGCTCGGTAATTTCTTCTCCCGATTTTACAAATTCAAGTAATTGTACTAAAACAACATGTTTTTGCCTTTGGGTTAACTCTTCGTTTATTTGGGTACAAATTTTTAAAACTCTTACCGAACTCGATGCAGTTCTTTTTTTGCGTTTACCTTTTTCGCTAAGTTTTTCCTGGTGAATTTGATAATAATCATCAAAAACTTTTAGGTATGCTTTTACCGTTTCCTGGTTTAACTGACGCCTCAAAAAATATTCAACAATAGACCTACGATCTTTAGCATCGCTTGTAGGATGTGCAATAATTGCAAATAGTTGCATTAATGCTTTTAAAATTTGCTCACTCATAGGCTTTTTTTAATAATCCTTAAAATGATTGATACATACGAAAATACGATTATTTTTCTTTAAAACCAATTAACAACATTACCTCGTCTTTGATATGTTTGTCAGAGATAAGTTCAACTTCTATAATACAATCAATAGTTGAAGTAAATGTAAAATTCCAGTATGAAGTATATTCATAATCGGTATTGCAGAAAAGTAAATTTTTTTCTTTATCGTAAACCGAAAAAATCAATGGATAACTCTTATTATCGGTGCATGTGATTACTCTGTAATTGCTTCCTCCATAAAAAGTTGTATAAAATTTGGCTCTATTATTTTCGTCAAGCTTAGCTTTATATTCCTGCCCACTTGAGATATATCCAGAATTTAATAATTTATCACAGTCATCTAAACTTGTATTTTCCTGGCTGTATAAACCGTTAGATAAAAGGCAAAATAAAATGATGATGATTATTCTGGCATTGGTTATTTTCATGGTTAGTATATAATTTTATTTCTAATGGAAGATATTTTGTTGGCAATTGTTCTTAAATGATATTCAGAAATAATGATGTTCGATGTACTTTTAATTTCTGTTAATTTTTTTTCAGGGTATATAACAGGGGGTTCGTAAGTATAGTTATATATTATCCCATCAAATTCATACGCTAAATCAACAAGTTCATTGATAAGGTTGGTAAACTCATCCGATTGATAGTAAAATGGCGATAAAATTTCAATCAGATTATCGAGAGGATGTTTCTGTTCGCCCAGCCTGTTTATAATCTGGCGATTTTTGTTTTCAAGGGCATTTTGCGATAAAATATACAAGCTTTCGATCCATCCGCCGGCAATAATTAATGCGCCAATTTCTTTCCGGTTGTTTGCTTTTAAATATTTGTCGAACTGCTTATATGTGTTTGTAAGAAAATGTAATAAAGAATCCTGATCATCAATATTGTTTTCGATTCGTTCTATAATTTCAATTTGTAAAGCACTTTGTATCCCTAACTCCTGGCTTAATTTTTTGATAACTGTAAAATATGAAATTACATCGGGTACCTGGTCGTATATATTTAAATAACCCAGATCAGTGCCATAAATTCCTATATTTAATGCTTTTTCAAAATTTGTAGTATAAGAAGAAACATGATCTGCTGGATTTAGGAGAGATTTATTAAAGTCTAGATTACCTTTTTTTATGGTATAGGTTGCCTGATAAGGCGAAGGTAAAGTAAATAGTGTATTGTTGTATTTAATTAATACAGCTGATGTATCAATCTCCCTTATGTTTGATGTTCTGGTTTTATCTTTTTCCGGGCTTTTATTGCACGATGAAAATATAGTAATAAAAAGGATTAAGGCAGCAAACTTAATAATGCGCAAAAACTTATATGACATCATATTTGATTTAATCTTTTTAAGGCTAAATAATAAAAAAAACATTAATAATCAAAGATACTAAGATTCTTACTATGCTAATAACTATTACCCACTAATTTTGTTTAAGCCGGCAATTTTATTGATCAACTAATTCATTAACCGGATAATCATCAAAATTAAATAAATGGTGTATTTTTGTGCTCTTTAAAATACAAACTCAATTTTGAAAACAGCAGTTAAATATAAAGAAATTTGGAAGATTGCCTATCCAATCATTTTGGGCAGTATTGTTCAGAATATTATTAGTGTTACTGATACTGCTTTTTTGGGTAGGGTTGGTGAGGTTGAACTAGGTGCAGCAGCCATAGGTGGTGTTTTTTACCTCACACTTATTATGCTTGGTTTTGGTTTCTCGGTGGGGTCGCAAATTATTGTTGCCAGGCGATTTGGCGAGAATAATAATAAGCAGATAGGCGTTATTATCGAGCACTCACATTATTTTCTTATAGTTCTAGCTGTAATTCTTATTTCGTCAATGCAATTGGCACTGTATCCAATTTTTGATGCAGTATTAAAATCAGATGATATTAAGGTCGCCAGCAGCGAGTATTTTAGTTACAGAATTTTCGGGCTGTTTTTTGCATTTATTAATTTCGGTTTCAGGGCTTTTTATATTGGGATAGCACGTACTCGCGTAATCACATGGACAACAGTATTTATGGCCTTAACCAATGTGTTTTTTGATTATGCATTGATATTTGGAAATTTTGGATTTCCGCAATTGGGAATTGCCGGAGCAGCCATTGCTTCTGTTATTGCCGAAATTGCTGCTACAATATTTTTTATCTTCTTTACCATTAAATTTGTTGATTTAAAGTTTTTCGGGCTTTTTAGCTTTCAAAAATTCGACTTTAAAATATTGAAAAGAATATTTAATGTCGCATTTCCAATGATGATGCAAAATTTTATTTCATTTACAGGTTGGTTTTTCTTTTTTCTTTTTGTTGAGAAAATGGGCGAACGCCCGCTTGCCATATCAAATATTATCCGTAGCATTTATGTTGTAATGTTAATTCCTATCTGGGGATTTACTTCTGCAACCAATACATTGGTTAGTTTCCTTATTGGGCGTAACCGCAAAGATGAAGTAATACCGTTAATTTTAAAAATATTAAAATTGTGTATTGTGGGAGTAACAGGGCTTGTTATATTAAATATGATTTTTCCGGAAATGATACTTTCAATTTATACCAATGATCCTATATTAATTAATGAAGCGCTACCAACCCTTTATGTAGTTAGCATTGCAGCGTTTTTTTTAACCATCGGATTTGTGTTTTTTAGTGGTGTTTCCGGTACCGGAATGACAAAAATTTCGTTTTCCATAGAAATGGTTGCTATTATTTTTTACATTGTAATTACATATACTCTGGTTAATTTAAGCTTTACTAGTATTGAACTGGTATGGACCGTTGAAATATTTTATGGTTTTATCATTGCACTAATTTCTTTCTTATACCTCAAATTTGGCCATTGGCAAAATAAAATTATATAGTAAAATGCGATTGTCTTTTTTATATTAATCTGCTATTTTATCAGATTTTATAAAGGATATCCCTGATTTTCATATTGAAGTTATTGTACATAAGATTAAACTTTTATAACTTGGTTTTATCTAATAATAATAGGTTTAATCATTCAATTACAATCATTAATTAAATAACTACTTCATTATGAAAAAATTAACCCTAATCTTTACCTTTTCTTTTTTGATCTTTTTTATTACAGGTAATACCCAAAATAAAAAAGATACTGATTTACTATCAGAATCTACTTTTTCGGGGCTTAAATTGAGAAATATTGGCCCTGCATTTATGTCCGGAAGAATAGCCGATATTGCTATTCATCCTGAAAACAAAAATATTTGGTATGTTGCTGTTGGGTCAGGTGGTGTTTGGAAAACATACAATTCGGGAACAACCTGGAAACCCATTTTTGATCAACAAAGCTCATATTCAATTGGGTGTGTTACCATTGATGATAATAATCCGAATATTATTTGGGTTGGTACAGGCGAAAATGTTGGTGGAAGGCATGTAGGATACGGTGATGGAGTATATAAAAGTGAAGATGGAGGAAAAACATGGGCCAATATGGGATTAAAAGCATCTAACCATATCTCTGAAATAATCATTCATCCGGAAAATTTAGATATTATATGGGTAGCTGCCCAAGGGCCACTTTGGTCAAAAGGTGGCGATAGAGGATTGTATAAATCTACCGATGGCGGAAAAACATGGAATAAAACGCTGGGAGATAATGAATGGGTTGGCGTAACCGATATGGTAATCGATCCGCGAAATCCGGATTGTTTATATGCAGCTACCTGGCAACGACATAGGAATGTTGCAGCCTACATGGGTGGAGGCCCCGGAACAGTTATTTATAAATCTGACAACGGAGGAAATACCTGGCAAAAACTTGAAAATGGATTACCAAAATCGGATATGGGTAAAATAGGCCTTGCCATTTCGCCACAAAATCCCGATGTAATTTATGCCGCCATCGAATTAGAACAAACAACAGGAGGTTTATTCCGTAGCTCAAACCGAGGCGCATCATGGAAAAAAATGTCTGATGCTGTAGCCGGAGGTACCGGGCCACATTATTACCAGGAATTGTATGCCTGCCCACATCAATTCGACAGGATTTATCTGGCCGATGTTAGAATACAGGTTTCTGATGATGGTGGAAAAACTTTTCGAAGATTGAATGAAGAATTTAAACATTCAGATAATCATTCACTAACATTTAGAAAAGACGACCCAAACTACTTATTGGTTGGTACTGATGGCGGTATTTACGAAAGCTTTGACCTGGCAAAAAACTGGAAATATATTCCGAACTTACCTATAACTCAGTTTTATAAAGTTGCTGTTGATGATGCCGAACCTTTTTATAATGTTTATGGAGGAACGCAGGATAACAGTACACAAGGCGGGCCATCGAGAACAGATAACAGCAGTGGAATCAGGAACTCCGACTGGGAGATTGTTTTATTTGCTGATGGGCACCAGCCGGCTACAGAGCCAGGGAATCCCGATATTGTGTATGCCGAGTGGCAACAAGGAAATCTTGTGCGTGCCGACCGTACAACTGGCGAAATTGTTTATATACAGCCACAACCAGAAGAAGGAGAAGGACATGAACGTTTTAACTGGGATGCTCCTATATTAGTCAGCCCGCATTCACCCACAAGATTGTATTTTGCATCTCATAGAGTGTGGCGTTCAGATAACCGCGGTGATAGCTGGGAAACTATTTCAGATGACCTAACCAAAAATCAGGAGCGAATAACTTTGCCCATAATGGATAAAACATGGAGCGTAAATGCAGCATGGGATTTTAATGCTATGTCTACATACAATACAATTACTTCACTGGCAGAGTCGCCAGTTCAGGAAGGCGTAATTTATGCTGGAACTGATGATGGCCTAATTCAGGTTACCGAAAATGGCGGAGAAAGCTGGAGAAAAATAAAAGTAAGTGAATTATCCGGTGTGCCGGAAACGGCATTTGTAAACGATATTAAAGCCGACTTATTCGATGCTAATACTGTATATGTAGCACTAGATAATCACAAATTTGGTGATTTAAATCCTTACTTATATAAAAGTACCGATAAAGGTAAAAGCTGGAAATCGATAAAGGGAAATATTCCCGAAAGAACTCTTATTTGGAGAGTAGTACAGGATCATGTTAAGCCAGAATTAATGTTTGCTGCCACAGAATTTGGTATTTATTTTACTGTTGATGGCGGGAATAAATGGGTTAAACTCACAGGTGATGTGCCAACTATTTCTTTTAGAGACCTGGCTATACAACGCCGTGAAAATGACCTTGTGGGAGCTTCGTTTGGCCGAAGTTTTTATATTTTTGACGATTATTCGTCGTTAAGGTACGTTTCAGAAGAGCAACTAAAACAAGAAGCTACTTTATTTCCAACACGCAAAGCATGGTGGTATTTAGAGCGTTCGCCCATTGGAGGTGGCAAAAAAGGATCTATGGGAGGTCAGTTATTTACAGCGGCTAACCCTCCTTTTGGTGCTGTAATTACTTATTATATTGGGAAAGAATACAAGACACTGGAAGATGAAAGAAAAGAACGCGAAAAAGAACTGAAAAAGAATAATCAAAATATACCTTTCCCCGGTTGGGATGCTCTTGATGAAGAATTAAAGCAGGAAAAACCCAAAATATGGTTAACTGTTAAAGATGCTGAGAATAATGTTGTTCGTACAATTAAGGGCCCAACAGGAAAAGGTTTCCACAGGGTGGCCTGGGATTTAAAAACAGACTCAAAAAATCCTGTAAATATTGATGATGGAAATTCGGGATATGAACCACAAGGATTTATGGTTGCTCCGGGGAAATATACGGTTACACTTTCAAAAGAAGTTAATGGTAAAGTAACAGAGTTATCTGAACCTGTTGAGTTAGATGTGGAAAGAATGCGTAAAGGTGCATTAGAAGGTTCTGAACCCGATGTAGTTGCTGAATTTTGGGAGGAAACTGAAGCTTTTGGATCTGTTTTAGGTGCTGCAAGGATAACCTTGTATAGGGCAAAACAGAAAGTTGAAGCTATGGATAAAGCCTTATCGAGGGCAGATGTTGCCCCTGGTGAATTAAACAAGAAAATCCACGATTTGAAAAAGGAAATCATGGATATTGAAACTGAATTTTATGGCAACAAAGCCAAAAGCAAAATTGGTGAAAAGGATAATCCTACTGTTTATGACAGAATGGGCGTAGCCCGATTAGGTACTAATAATTCAACTTATGGGCCAACACCAACGCATAAAAGGAGTCTTGAGATTGCTAAAAAACAATTTGCGGGTATTAAACAAAAAATTAAAACAATTACAGATGAAAAAATTCCTGCTATTGAATTAGAACTTGAAAAAGTTGGAGCTCCATGGATTGAAGGGCAAGCACTACCAAATAATTAATTTGAATTGATTAAAACTTCATGGTTTTTTACAAAAGCACAAATTGCAGCATTAATGCAATTTGTGCTTATTATATTTTATATTGATTTCTAAATTGCTTTAATTTATCAGGTTTTCCTATAATTGTTAAAATATCATTTCCTTGTAATATGGTATTTCCATCGGGTGTAACGGTCTGATCTCCTCTTTCAATTAGGGCTATTAAAATTCCCGTAGGAAAATCAATGTCCATAATTTTTTGGTTGATAAAATGCGAATGTAAGCTGTTATTTTCATCCAGTTGTAAACTAACATACCTGTCATTATGCAATAAATATTCTTTAACCTCCCTGGGGGTTTGTTTTGATAATAAATCTACCAGAAAGTTTTCTCTTTCGGTAATATCCATTAATCTCGATAAAATTCTTAATAATAGTTTATTATTGTTTTGGGGTGCAACAATAAAAAAGAACACATGAATTTTATCGGTTGAGTTTATACCATGTTTGGTAATTTTCTTTTTTATACCTTTTTCACTTAAAATGATATATACCGATGGTTTATTTATTTTATTGCATGATGCAAAAGATATTGAAATTTGTGGAATAACAAATTCAGGATCAAAAGTGCTTGCTTTTTCAAATTCCAAAATCAATTCATCTTTAGTTATTTCATATGATTGTGCTAAATCATCAGCAACTTTTTCAAGTAAAACATCAAAAGATCTCTGTTTTATGCTGAAAACACCTTTTTTGATAAAAGAGATGGTTGCATCCGTAATAAGTCTGTCAAATTTGTCCTCTTCGCGTAATCCCTTTTCTTTAATAATATGTAAAAATTCATTTTCAATTTTATCATATTTATGCTTGCCCAACAATGCAAACCAGTGATAAATTGCTCCTTCTCTTTTTACTCTTTTGCGAACATAATATCTGTACCAGATTAAACTCATAAAGATTAGCAGAAACGAAAAAAATGCGGGCGCCCATCCCATATATATAATAAGAATAAAAGAAGAAAACATACCAAAAACTTGCACCCAGGGATAAAGAGGAGACCTAAACCCGGGATCGTATGATTCAATTTTACTATTCCTGAAAACTATTACTGCCAGGTTAATAAAGAAAAATATGAGTAATTGGAAAGCACTGGCCATTTTTGCAATACCCTCCTCGCTGACAAATAGAATAATAAAAACAATGATTAATGATGTAAATAAAATGGATATTACCGGAACCTGAAATTTTTTATTCATCTTACCAAAAAAAGGTGGTAATATTTTATCACGCGACATGGCAAGCGGATATCTCGACGATGACATAATTCCAGCATTCCCCGTTGATGCAAATGCTGCCAGTGCTGCTAAAACCACCATGACTAATGTAACTTTTGCCGGTAACCAACGAAGTGTAAAATTGGTTAAGGTAGCTACCGGTGTAAGGTCATTGGCAAAATCACTTTTTTCAATAAATACCACCATTAAAAATGTTCCCAATACATAAATTAAAGTGGTAACAGTTAATGATAATATCATCCCCAGTGGAATATTACGCTCGGGATTTTTAATTTCTTCTGCCACACTTGCAATCTTTGTTAACCCCGCATAAGAAACAAAAACAAATCCGATTGTAGCAAATAAACCGCCTATTCCTTGTTCAAAAAAGGGTGAAAAGTTTTCTTTTTTTATTAAAATTGTATCGCTGGTAAATATTTGAAATACCCCGTCAATAATAATTAAACTAAGAACAAAGAGGAGGAGTAATACCAGTAAATTTTGCATGGATGAACTTTTTTTCGAACCTAAAACATTAACGATTGCGAAAATGATTGTAAGTACTATTGCAACAGGTTTAATAGGGATTTCAAATACCAATGATGTATATGCCCCAATACCAATTAAAGCAAATGCTGACTTAAGTACAAGGGCAAAGTATGTACCCAGACCACCAATAGTTCCAAGCATTGGGCCAAAGGTCCTGTCAATGATATAATAAGCTCCCCCGGCTTTGGGTATTGCGGTAGTTATCTCTGCCATACTTAACATGGCAGGAACAATTAATAAGCCCGATAAAAAATAGGCCAAAAATACCGATGGGCCGGTATATTGAGCAGCAAGTCCGGGTAAAAGAAAAAAACCACTGCTAAACATGGCTCCTGTACTAATAGAGAATACACCGAATAATCCTAATTCTTTTTTCAGCCTTTTTTTCTTCATAATTAAATTTTGGTTTTTTACGGGGTATATTAAGAACAAATATAAAACAATAGTTGTTTATTAATATTTTTACTCATTATTCAGTTTTTTGAAACTAAAATATAATGCTTATTTGATTACATGTAAAATAATTTATTGATTATAAAATGAATATGCTATAATTTTCTCCATTAATCTGAACATTGTTGCAGGACAATTTGTCATAATTTATAGTTATTATAAGTTGGCAGGATATTTGATATTTAAGAATGTAAATATATTAATAATTAAATTTAAAAATTTATTGTATTATGGATATGGAAATTTATTTTGAAGGAAATAAAAAAATTAATGCACGATTTAACGGTCAGGATATTAAAACCGACCAACCATTGCAGGGTGGAGGAGATGGCACAGCTCCGGCTCCATTCGATTTGTTTTTGGCATCGATAGGAACTTGTGCCGGAATTTATGTAAAAGGATTTTGCGATCAGCGTGGTATCCCTTCTGAGAATATAAAAATTATTCAGAAAATGAATTTTAATCCAATGTCACGGTTAATTGACCGAATAGATTTGGAAATCCAGGTACCCGAT
>JAWLEM010000040.1:0-15437 GCA_041686115.1 Bacteroidales bacterium | reverse complement strand
ACACCTGCAAAACTATTTGCATCATAAAACCATACCATTAAAAACAAAAATTTATGCCCTTTCATTATTGTGGGCAACCATTTTAGCAACATCTATACTCGCTGTATCCATTATCTGGATTAAGATTTTACTTATTGCTATCGCTACAGCTGTTACTATTCATATTCTCTCATTTAAATCGCAATAACACTATGATAACGGTATTAATAATAATGACAGCAGGAATAATTACAGGATGGATTTTTCATCATAAAGCTACTTTCCTTCAATGGGTTTCTGAATTTACCAACTGGGCTATTTATCTATTGCTGTTTTTACTGGGTTTGTCAGTAGGTACCAACAAACAGATATTAAACAGTTTCGATAAAATCGGGTACCTGTCGATTTTAATTACAGTATTTGCTGTTGCCGGAAGTATTTTAGTTTCATGGATAACATACCACCTGTTTTTTAAGAACAACGGAGGGCAAAATGAAAGGTAGTTTAATCATTTTATTCTTTTTTATTTTAGGATTATTGGCAGGAATATATAATCTGTTACCCGATTTTTTGTTAGAGAATGATTACAGTCTTTATGCACTATACCTTTTAATGTTTCTTGTGGGGATAGGTATTGGTAGTAACAAAAAATCATTACAATTAATTAAAAAGGTTAACTTTAAAATACTGCTTGTTCCGCTGTCGGTAATTACAGGAACCTATATTGGCGTATCTGTTTTTGCATTATTACAAGATAATTTAAATTTAATTGAATCGCTGGCAATCGGCTCAGGTTTTGGATATTACAGTCTTTCGAGTGTTTTAATTTCAGAAGTTGCAAGCGATACACTGGGGGTTATTGCTTTACTATCGAATATAACCCGCGAGATTATTACACTACTTCTTACCCCCTTATTTGCACGTTATTTTGGAAAACTAGCGCCAATTGCTTCCGGTGGAGCAACAGCAATGGATACCACACTGCCTGTAATCACTAAATATATCGGTTCCGATTATGCTATTATTTCAGTTTTTAGCGGAATTGTTTTAACCATTTTAGTACCCTTTTTAATTGCAATTATTTTATAGTAAAATCAATAATTAATAAATAATTCATCCGCTAATACAAAAAATTGGATAAGTATTTATAATTTTACACGCTCCTTTTTCAGGAATTATCTAATTAACAAAATATTACAAAATGGCTGGTAAATTAAATATTAATGTTCGCTCTGAAATAGGCGAATTAGAAGGAGTTATACTTCACACTCCGGGGAAAGAAGTAGAAAATATGACACCCAAAAATGCAGAAAGGGCTCTTTACAGTGATATCCTAAATCTTTCGGTTGCACAAAAAGAATATGCTCAGCTCAGCGGTGTGTTAGATAAGCTAACCAAAACATTCCAGGTAAAGGATCTTCTGGAAGATATTCTTAAAAATGAAAAAGTTAAAGATAATCTTTTACACAAAATTTGCTCCAATGAAGATAAGTGTACTATTATTAAACATTTACAAGCTTTAAATCCTGCAGAACTTTCATCAAAATTAATTGAGGGTGTAATTGAAGAAAAAAATACGCTTACCAGGTATTTAAGCAAAGAAAGATATTCGCTTCGCCCCTTACATAATTTCTTTTTTACCAGAGATGCTGCCATGTCTGTTTTAGACGATGTTTTAATAGGGCGTATGGCAAACCAGGTTCGTGATAGAGAATCTATCATTATGGAAGCTATTTTCGATTATCATGAGCAATTTTTAACCAAAACCGTTAACCCATCAGAAAGTCGGCATTTTTCGAACGAAACATCAATTGAAGGAGGCGATGTATTGGTTGCCCGCGATGATATTTTATGCATAGGAACAGGCTCACGAACAACTTCGCAGGGAATTGACTATATTCTTGAGCGGCTTCAGGCACAAAAAGAAAAAAACAGGCATATCATTGTACAGGAATTACCCTATAAACCAGAGTCTTTTATTCATCTCGATATGGTTTTTACTTTTATCGATACTGATACCTGCATGGTTTACGAACCACTTATTTTGCAAACCAACAGATTTCAAACCATTCATATAAAAATAGAGAACGGTAAAGTTACATCGATAAAAGAAGAAGAAAATATGCTTAAATCTTTAAAGGATTTGGGGATGGATTTAAAACCGGTGTATTGCGGTGGGCGAAAAGACCCATGGATACAAGAACGTGAGCAGTGGCATAGTGGAGCAAATTTCTTTGCTGTAGGGCCAGGAAAAGTTATTGGTTACGAACGTAATGTTTATACCATTGAGGAGATGAATAATAATGGGTTTGAGATATTAAAAGCCAACGATATTATTAAGGGAAAAATTGACCCTAAAAATTATAAAAAATATGTTATTACACTTGAAGGTTCAGAATTACCCCGTGGTGGTGGTGGAGCCAGGTGTATGACTATGCCCATTAGACGAAAACCTGTAAAATGGTAATCAATAAATGAAACTGTCCAAAAATACTTTCCGGACAGTTTCTTTTTCACTTTATATCATTAAGAATTTAACAATCTTTTCTTCTAATTCCTAAGCTTTTAAAGTTTCTTAAACAAGATACTATAATTATTAGTGTAACATTTAATTAACTTCAGGCGTCTCACATTAAAAGATACACTATGGTTAAAAATTATTTGCTTCTTACTCTCAGAAATTTTATTCGCCAAAAATGGTATTCACTTATCAACCTGCTAGGATTAACAGCTGGATTAACAGCATCTATGTTGATTTTAATATTTGTAGTACACGAATTAAGCTATGACCGTTTTCATAATAACCCGGAAAATATTTACCGCGTAATTACGGATATTAATATGGGAGGAAAAGAGCAAACTTTTGCCCTAAGTCAAACTCCTCTTGGGCCTGAAATTATTAGACAATATCCTGATTTTACATCTTATACCCGAATTCATAAATCATGGAATTCGATTCTTATATCGAAAGACGAACATAAATTTTACGAAAAAAACATTATCTCAGCTGATTCCACTTTTTTCGAAACATTCGACTTTAAGATAATACAAGGGAATACAAAAACTATGTTAACCAGGCCTTATACCATAGTGCTTACACAATCGATGGCAAATAAATATTTCCCCGGCAAGAACCCTATAGGAAAAGTACTTAACATTAATAATAACAAAGATTATGAAATTACGGGTGTAATTGAAAACCCGCCATCCAATTCACATTTTACTTTTGATGGAATACTTTCATTTGTAACACGCTACCAGGGTAATAATGCAAAATGGATGGACAGCTGGATTGGGAACATAAATTATTACACTTATTTTCGAACAAGTGGTGTAAAAGATAAAAACCAGCTTGAATCACTAATTCATCAAACCGTTCTGGAAAAAGCCGGCCAATCATTCGAAGATTATGGCTTTAGCTTAAAAGCCAGACTGCAAAAAATTTCAGATATTCATCTTTATTCTGATTTCGAGCATGAAATACAGCCCCAGGGAGACATAAAATATGTATATATTTTTATAGCCATTGGTTTTTTTATTCTGATTATTGCTTCGATAAACTTTATGAACCTTTCTACAGCCAGGTCAGCAAGAAGAGCACAAGAAGTAGGAATAAGAAAGGTTTTGGGATCAAGAAGATTAACGCTAATCATTCAGTTTATTGGAGAATCGCTGATATATACAATTCTTGCATTTTTACTGGCTATAGTATTCACAAATCTCCTTTTACCTTCTTTTGGCGATATCTTAAACAGAGAGTTACAATTTACCTTTTACAAAGATTTTGACATCCTGGGTATATTTTTCATCATTAGTATATGTATTGGAATTATTTCTGGAATTTACCCTGCATTTTATTTATCCGGTTTTAAACCGGCAAAAGTGCTTAAAGGCGAAGTAACAAAAGGCAAAAGCGGTGTGTTTTTTCGAAATATACTTGTTGTTACCCAATTTGCCATTTCGGTAGTATTAATTATTAGCACAATGGTAGTTTATAATCAATTATCATATATCCAGAACAAAAACTTAGGATTTGACAAAAAGTCTGTTATCATTGTCCCTCTAAGGTCCAATGACTTAACCAAAAGGTATCAAACAATTAAATCCCAAATAAAAGAATTACCTGGAGTTGTTAGCGCATCTGCCTCGCAAAATTATTTTGGCAATTCATTTAGCGGAAACGCATATCGGTTTGAAGGGATGGCAGACAACGAAACTTTATTAATGAATTATATTGAAGTAGATCATGATTTCTTTGATCTCTATAAAATGGATTTTATCGAAGGGCGTGGTTTTTCAGAAGAATTTGGGACCGACGATAAAAGTATTATTCTGAATCAGGCTGCTGCCAAACTATCCGGAATAAAAAATCCTATTAACACCATGGTTTGGGCTCCAGATTCTACAGAGTATAAAGTAATTGGTATTGTAAAAGATTTCCACTTCCAATCGCTACGACAATCTATTGAGCCAGTAGCAATATTACCCAAACAAAATAATTTCAATTACCTGAGCATAAAAATAACTGATGGTGATATTCCTAAAACTATTCAAAAATTAAAAGAAAAATGGATCGAAATAGACAATTCCAGGCCCTTTAATTATTTTTTTCTTGATGGAACGATTAGCGAGTACTATGATCAGGAAACCAGACTTGGGCAAATGTACCTGTATTTTTCAATTTTGGCTGTATTTATTGGACTCCTTGGTTTGCTTGGACTATCTTCATATATAACAGAACAAAAGTATAAAGAAATAGGAATAAGAAAGGTATTTGGTGCATCTATTAAATCAATTGTATTTAGATTGTCTACAAAATTTCTGTCGTTGGTATTAATTTCAAATATGATTGCCTGGCCGGTGGCCTATTTTTTAATGAAAAGCTGGCTCGAAAATTTTGCTTATAAAGAAGGTTTAACCTTATGGGTTTTTATTATTGCAACTATATTATCAATAGGTATTGCATTTATTACAGTTAGCACTCAGTCATACAGGGCAGCAATTGTAAATCCGGCAGAATCTCTTCAAAATGAGTAAATATAAAACCCTAATGTGCCTATAAAAACTTGAACAACATTAGGGTTTTATATTGATTAAACCAATTCTTTAACTTTATCGGCAGCTTCCTGTAAAGTTATTGCAGAATATACTTTTAATCCGGAATCATCGATCAATTTTTTTCCCTCTTCGGCATTTGTTCCTTGTAAACGAACAATTACCGGCACCTTGATTGATCCAATGGCCTTATAAGCATCAACCACACCTTGCGCTACTCTGTCGCAGCGAACAATTCCTCCAAAAATATTAATCAAAATGGCTTTTACATTAGAGTCTTTTAATATGATTCTAAATCCGGCTTCAACCGTTTCGGCGTTTGCAGAGCCGCCAACATCCAAAAAATTTGCCGGGTCACCTCCCGCAAGTTTTATAATATCCATAGTAGCCATTGCCAATCCTGCACCGTTAACCATACAGCCAACATTACCATCGAGTTTAATAAAATTAAGGTTATATTTTCCGGCTTCCAATTCAGCGGGATCTTCTTCTGACGTATCTCTCATAGCCTCATAATCCGGATGGCGAAATAATGCATTATCGTCTAAATTCACTTTTGCATCGGCAGCAAAAATTTTGTCATCGGATGTTTTAAACACGGGGTTTATTTCAAATAATGATGAGTCACTTTTTTCAAAGGCAGTATAAAGTGAAATAACAAACTTTACCATTTCCTTAAATGCTTTCCCGCTTAAACCTAAATTAAAAGCAATTTTACGAGCCTGGTAAGCCTGAATACCAACTTTAGGATCAATTTCCTCCTTGAAAATTAATTCCGGGGTTTTCTCAGCTACCGTTTCAATATCCATTCCGCCTTCGGTAGAGTACATAATGATATTTCTTCCAGAAGCTCTGTTTAGCAGAACACTCATATAATATTCTTTTATCTCGCTTTGTCCCGGATAAAAAATACCCTGCTCGATAAGAATCTTATGTACCTTTTTCCCCTGGGGTCCTGTTTGATGCGTTACAAGGTTCATTCCAATTATATCGTTTGCAAATTGCTTAACATCATCGAACGATTTTGCAATTTTAACACCGCCGCCTTTACCTCTTCCTCCGGCATGAATTTGAGCTTTTACTGCCCAGGTTTCCATTCCTGTTTTTTCTTTAATCGCTTTTGCTGCATCAATGGCTTTTTCAGGTTGGTCGATAACAATTCCTTCGGGAACTGCCACACCAAATTGTTTAAGAATACTTTTGGCTTGATACTCGTGGATATTCATAGTTTTAATTTTCTTTATTGATTTACTGTTTACGAAATTATCGATTTTTTATACATTTAACCAATTTTTATCATAGAAAATAAATTCAGAACTGTAATGAGAAAATTAAAAAACAGCGAATTAAAACGTTTAAGCATCGATGATTTTAAAAATGCAAAAAAAACACCCATAATAGTTGTACTTGATAACATAAGAAGTTTAAACAATATTGGAAGTGTTTTCAGAACTTCGGATGCATTGCTGATAGAAAAAATTATCCTTTGTGGAATAACCGCTCAACCTCCCCATAAAGACATCCATAAAACAGCGCTGGGAGCTACCGATTCAGTTGAATGGGAATATATAAAAAATACTATTGATGCGGTAAATGAGCTTAAAAAGAATGGTTATATTGTTTTATCTATTGAGCAAACAGAAAAAGCTGTTGAACTCCAGAATTTTAATATCGAAAAAAACAAAAAGTATGCTGTAATTTTTGGTAACGAAGTAAAAGGGGTTCAACAAAAAGTGATTGACTTAAGTGATTTTAGCATTGAAATACCACAATTTGGAACCAAACATTCGTTTAATATTTCGGTAAGTGCAGGGATTGTTCTGTGGGAATTTTTCAGAAAATTTAAATTTTAACCCAAAATTAGGAATAAAAAAAAAGAAGCTGCCTTTTGTAAGACAGCTTCTGAATTTTTATAGAAATTGTTAATTATTCAACAATTGATTTAAAAGTTTCGTTTTCGAAATAGTTTCTGAATTCCAAATCAGATTTTGCATAAGATTTTAACTCAGGATCTTTTTCAACAGCAGCTTTTAAGCTGTCCATTGTTTTACCTTCGTCACCAATTCTTGCATTAATAACTGCTTTTAAGTAATCATTCATTGGATCATCCTCTTCAACTACCTCAATAGTTTTCGCTGCAGAATCGTTTTTACCAGCTAATAACATAGCTAATGCAGTATTGAATGTTTTATGATTTTGGAAATAGTTAACAGCAGCTTCGTATTCGCCGTCCATAATCTTAATAATTCCTAAGTTATAGTCAACTGCATTTCCTGCATCTGTAGCATTAAGGAAGTACTTCTCAGCTGATTCTTTGTCACCTTCTTTAAGTGCAATGACACCTAAGTTATTATTAACAATTGGATTTCCTTCTTTTATTTCATTAGCTTTTTCAAGTGAAGCTTTTGCATCAGCTAAATTTCCCTGCTTAATGTAAACATAAGCTAAATTGTTATGTGCCCTTTGGCAACCTTCGAATTTTTCAGTAGTTGTTTTATAAATATCAGCTTTTGCTTCAAGGCCTTCTGCTAATTTACCGGCATATAAAAGCTCTTCAACATTTAAAGTATCAGGGTTGTTAACTGCGAAATCAAGGATTTCTTCGTCAGAGAATCCAATCTTCTCGATATTAACTAAAATTTCTGATCTTCTTAGTTTTGGTAAAATATCATCGGCTAATGTTTCAAAAGTAGCAGACATATTCTTAATTTCTTTTTCTCTAACTGCAGGATCTGAGTACATTGAAAGAACACGAAGAATAAGTTCCTTATCTTCAAGGTCTGATGCCTCAACTAATTTTTTGAATCCTTCCCAGTCTTCTGCTGTAGATTTCATGTTATAAAGTGCAGAAGCATCTTTATCTTTAACTTTAGCTTTATCGATCACTTTTGCTAAATAATTATCAGCAGATTTTTTTCTTTCAACAGATAATCTTTCATTCAATTTTTCTGGTCCGTCTGGAGAAGCATAAGCTGAGATTTCAATGTTTTTAAAATCCTTATTTTCCTTTTCGTTAGCTTCCTTAACAAATTTTTCAAGTTCTTTAATGTCTTCGGATGTTAATTCAGATCTTCTAATGTTAGATCTTTGAATAACATAATGAATATCTGCTTTTTGAGTTTTGGTAACAACACGCTCAAACTTGTCTGATGCAGTAATTGGCATAGGGTTAACCATTACCAATAAAGGTGTAGAAACAATACCATCGGCTAATTTAAATGCCGGCAGTTCAAGATTGTCATCATTGATCGTAGCAACAGCTCTCATTTCAAGCTCGCCTTTTCTCATGGCTTCGGTGTATTCAAATTCGCCTGAGAATTCAATTGCTCCGCCTGTTTCGAAAGCAATTACTTTATTGTTAGCCTCAACACTCTCCCCTTGATATGTTTTAGATTCTAAAACTTCTTCACCACCATCGTATTTATAAACGGGTGTAAATTCAACAATTGCTTTTTTGTTGAACCATTCAGCAGGAACGTCTCCTGTTATTTCATACTCTACTTTGTTTGCATGCATTTCGAGTACTTTTGGGGTCACATTGTACTGAAGATTTGAAGCTTCTTCTTTCATTTTATCTAATCCGCCACAACTGCTTAAAATTAATGCCGCGAATAAGAAAGATGCTAAATAGTTGATTCTTTTCATAGTCTGATAAATTATTTGTTTTTAAAAATTACTAGTTCATTTTTTCACATTACAATACAAACTTAATAATGTTTTACATAAAAAAAAAATAAAAAGCGGCAAAATATATATGATATAAGGCTTTAAATAACAATTCTATGAATTCCTTTATCATATTTATGATTAAAAATTACTTTTTTAAGCTCATTGTAATCGCTCTGATTATCAACAAAATCAATGCTATTCGTGTCAATTATTAAAAAAGCAATATCGTTTTGCTGCCTAAAGAAGTCGAAATATCCTTTTTGTAAACTTAACAAATATTCTGCATTTATTCCCTTTTCGTAATCCCTTCCTCGTATTGAAATGTTATTTAAAAGATTATCTACATCAACATGCAAATAAACATAAAGATCTGGCTTGGGGGTTGATTGGTAAATGATATAAAAAATTTGACGGTATAAAAGGTATTCGTCTTGTTTCAACGTAGCCTTAGCAAAAATTAATGATTTCATAAAGTAGTAATCGGCTACATTAAAAGGTTTAAATAGGTCTCTGGATGTTAGTTCACGGTTTAACTGCTGGTAACGTTCGGCTAAAAATGATAATTCCAGCGGGAAAGAATACCTGTCCGGATCATTATAAAACTTAGGAAGGAACGGATTATCAGCAAATTGTTCCAAAATAAGCTTAGCGTTATAATCTTTAGCGATCATATTCGCAAGGGTAGTTTTTCCTGCCCCAATATTTCCTTCTATTACAAGATAGTTTAAGTCCACGCCAGTTATTTATCATTTAAAAAAAGCTGCCTCAAAGATAATTTTTGAAGCAGCTTTAAAATAAATTTCATCAATATTTTTTTAACAATTTTCTTCTGATTTTAATAAATGGGTTTTACATCCATATTATAAAATGCAAAAGACCATTTATCGGCAGCCTCTTCAATCCTTACACTTGTGGGTTTTCCCCCTCCGTGTCCGGCTTTCGTCTGGATACGGATAAGTATCGGATTTTTGCCTCTGTATTTTTCCTGCAATGTGGCAATATATTTAAATGAGTGGGCAGGTACAACCCTGTCATCATGATCGGCTGTAACAGCAATTACTGCGGGATAATCTTTATCGCTACTAATATTGTGAAGGGGCGAATAGTTATATAAATTTTCGAAATGCAGTGAATCTTCGCTTGATCCATATTCTTCTACCCAAGCCCAACCAATGGTAAATTTATGGAAACGCAACATGTCCATAACGCCTACTTCAGGAAATGCAACTGCATATAATTCGGGCCTTTGGTTAATTACCGCTCCGATTAATAATCCACCATTGGAACCTCCTCGAATGGCAAGCTTATTAGGTGAAGTATAATCGTTATCAATTAAGTACTCAGATGCAGCAATAAAATCATCAAAAACATTTTGTTTGTTAAACTGCATACCGGCTTTGTGCCAGTTTTCTCCGTATTCTCCGCCTCCACGGATATTAGCCAGGGCAAATACACCATTATTTTCCAGCCATATGAGCTGTTCAACGCTAAAATACGGCAGTCGGCTTACGTTAAATCCACCATATGCAGTAAGTAAAGCCGGGTTTTTGCCATTTAGCTTCAATCCTTTTTTATGCACAATAAACATAGGTACTTTTATTCCATCCTTGCTTTTAAAGAAAACCTGTTTTGTTTCATAATCTTCAGGGTTAAAATCCAGTTCAGGTTCAAAATAAGTTTCAGTAACCTTTGTGTCTATATCGTACTTATAAACTGTTGGTGGAAAAGTAAATGACCTAAAGTTATAAAAAACCTCATTATCGTCAATAGTGCTATTGACACCATAAACAGCTCCCAATGCAGGTAATTCAATATCGTGTAAATAATCACCCTTTAAATTATACACTTCAAGTTTGGTATGTGCATCTTTAATATAAGAAGCAATAATTTTCCCTCCGCCTAAATAACAACTATTTAATACATCGCTTTTTTCCGGAATGATATCTACCCAGTTGCCAACGTCAAGTGAGTTTACATTAATCTTTACTAATTTATATTTTGGTGCACTGTAATTGGTGAGTACGATTAAATTGTCATCAACATGATCAAGCACACGGTAATCATAGTTAAAGCCTGTAGTAAGTTTTACAAACTCATCATTTTTCTGTAGGTTTTTAACATATAAATTATTACCACTTGTTGATTCTGTTTCGTAAACAAAAAGATATTTTTCATCGCTTGATACATCGGCACTAAAATTTCGCAGGGGAAAATCGGTGTTTTCAAAAACCACCTTGTCATTTTCGGCAGGTGTTCCCAATTGATGATAATACACTTTGTGAAATTTATTGACTCCCGACAATTTTTCTCCCTCTTCGGGAGCTTTATATTTACTGTAAAAGAAACCATCTTTATGCCAGGCAATATTTGAAAATTTTACCCATTGGATATGGTCATTCAATTTTTCGCCGGTTTCGATATTTTTTACATGTATTTCATTCCAGTCTGAGCCTCCTTCGGATAGCTGATATGCAATATATTTTGCATCGTTCGAGATGGAAGTTCCTCCTAAAGCAATCGTTCCATCTTCTGACAATTTATTGGGATCAATAAGTACCTTTGGCTCATCTTCGAGAGAATTTTGCATATAAAGTACTGACTGATTTTGAAGTCCGTCATTTTTAAAAAAGAAATATTTATCTCCTTTTTTTGATGGAGTCCCGCGGGTTTCATAATCCCATAACTCTGTTAACCTGTTTTTTATTTTTTCTCTAAAAGGAATTTGCTCTAAATAGCCGAATGTAACTTTATTTTGCGCTTTTACCCATTCTTCAGTTTCGGGTGAACGGTCATCCTCGAGCCAGCGATATGGATCTTCAACTTTAGTTCCAAAATATTCATCAACCTGATCTACTTTATTGGTTTCAGGATAATCATTGGCTTTTTTATTACATCGGGTAAATCCGAATAATATAACCAGCAAAATGAGTAAATTTCTTAGTTTCATATTTATATCATTTATAATTTATCATCTATGTAACAAACTTACATTAAAAAGTGCAAAAAATATCATAAAAAAGTAATATCAATCAGGTAAATTTAAAAAAGAATTAAAAGTTTTCAAAATATTCTATTGAATGTAAGCTAATCAGATCAATAAATTATAAACCTAAAATCCGGATTTGGAAAAATTCAATTACATGATTATAACAAAAAAAGGCAGAGAATGACCTCTGCCCCCATTATGATATTTATTATTTTACTATTCTTTTTTTTGTTCAGGTTTAGGCAATAGCACTTTTCTTGAAAGTTTCAACTTCCCGTTTCTGGAATCAATATCCAAAATTTTAACTTTTACCTCATCACCTTCTTTCAATACTTCTTCAACCTTTTCTAATCTACGCCAGTCAATTTCAGAGATATGCAACAATCCTTCTTTTCCTGGAAGGATTTCAACAAAAGCTCCATAAGGCATAACAGACTTAACAATACCTGTATACTCTTTTCCGGCTTCAGGCACTTCAATTATACCTTTAATCCGATTAAGGGCTACATTAATATCATCTAAATTTTCTGCAAAGATATCTACGGTACCAATATCCCCTTCCTGAGTAATTGTAATTGTGGTATTTGTTTTTTCCTGGATATCCTGGATAACTTTTCCACCTGGGCCAATTACAGCACCAATCATATCTTTAGGAATTGTTATTTGTACAATTCTTGGAGTATGTGGTTTATAATCTGCTCTCGGTTCAGAAATGGTTTCAAGCATTTTATTCAAAATATGCAATCTACCTTCTTTTGCCTGATCTAGTGCTTTAGCAAGGATTTCATAAGATAATCCTTCTATTTTAATATCCATCTGGCATGCAGTAATACCATCGGCTGTACCAGTAACTTTAAAGTCCATATCTCCAAGGTGATCTTCATCACCCAATATATCGGATAGTACAGCATATTTTCCTGATTCTGTGTCAGTAATCAATCCCATGGCAATACCCGATACCGGTTTTTTAATTTTAACACCCGCATCCATCAAAGATAATGTGCCTGCACAAACTGTTGCCATTGATGATGAACCATTAGATTCAAGAATATCTGAAACAACACGTATGGCATATGGATTATCTTCACCATCGGGCACCATACTTTTTAGTGCTCTTAAAGCAAGGTTTCCATGTCCAACTTCACGGCGGCTTAAGCCACGAACAGGCCTTGCATCACCTGTTGAAAAAGGAGGGAAATTATAATGCAAAACAAATTTTTCTGTACCCTGTACCAAAACCTGGTCAATAATTTTTTCATCGAGCCTGGTTCCTAAAGTAACAGTAGTTAGTGATTGTGTTTCGCCACGAGTAAAAATTGCAGAACCGTGTGCTGCAGGCAGATAATCAATTTCGCACCAAATTGGCCGTATCTCATCTGTTTTTCGTCCGTCTAAACGAATCCCTTCGTCTAATATCAGATTCCGTACAGCTTCTTTTTGCACATCGTGAAAATATCTTGAAACGTGGCTTTCGTTAATTTCAGCTTCTTCGTTTTCTGCCTGCAATTTCTCAATAAATGATGTTTTTATCTGATCAAAAGCATCGCTACGCTCCTGTTTACCTTTATTGTTTTTCGCTGCTTTATAAACATCGTCGTAAAGCTCTTTCTTAATTCTTTTGCTAAGTTCTTCGTCATTGGTTTCGTGCTCGTATGCACGTTTTTCTGCTTTTAGCTCTTTAGCCAGCTCAATTTGAGCCATGCACTGCATTTTTATAGCTTCGTGAGCGAACTTTATAGCTTCGATCATTTCTGCTTCAGAAACTTCATCCATTTCACCTTCAACCATCATTACATTCTCTAGTGTTGCTGCTACCATAATATCGATATCAGCACGTTCGAGTTCTTTAAATGTTGGATTGATCATATAATGCCCATCAACACGAGCTACTCGTACTTCTGAGATGGGGCCATGAAATGGAACATCTGAAATCGTTAATGCTGCAGATGCTGCAAGTCCTGCAAGAGCATCCGGCATTACATCTTTATCGGCAGAAATTAAATTTACAGTAACAAAAGTTTCTGCATGAAAATCTTCCGGAAACAGTGGCCGCAAAGCGCGGTCAACTAAACGTGAAACCAGTATTTCGTAATCGGAAGGCCTGGCTTCTCTTTTCAAAAATCCGCCGGGGAACCGGCCAAATGAAGCATATTTTTCTCTATATTCTACTGAAAGGGGCATAAAATCAACATCTTCTCTTGCCTCTTTAGCTGATACAACAGTTGCTAAAAGCATTGTGTTGCCCATTTTTACAACAACCGACCCATCTGCCTGCTTTGCCAGTTTACCAGTTTCAAGGGTAATGGTTCTATCTCCGCCAAGGTCAATTGTTTTTGAAATTAAATTATACATATATCATTAAATTAATTATTAAATTCTGAGTGTGAAAGTTATAAGAAAAAAGGCAATTAAAAAATTGCCTTTATCTTTTTATTTACGCAGGTTAAGTTCTTTAATCAGCGCTCGATATTTATCAATATCTTTACCTTTTAAGTAATCAAGTAATCGTCTTCTTTTTCCTACAAGTCGTACAAGTGCACGTTGTGTACTATAGTCTTTTTTCTTGGCCTTTAAATGCGTTGTTAAATGACTAATACGATGAGTAAAAAGAGCAATCTGTCCTTCTGTTGAACCAGTGTTTGTCTCAGACTTCCCAAATTCCTTAAAAATTTCTTGCTTTTTCTCTGCTGTTAAATAGCTCATACTTGTTACAATTTATTTTATTATTCTATTATATACATTTTAAGACCTGCAAAAATATTTATTTTTTTTCATATATCAATAACAAATAGAAAAAAGTTTATTTTTTATTTACACTAAAATGCTTTGTTATAATTTATTGGTTATTAAAATAGTCCCCTATTGAAAAAGGACCTTTTTTAGTTTTGAAATTTGATCCGGATCCCCAAGAACAAAAATTTGATCATTTTCAGAAATACGAATATCTGGTGTTGGATTAACAATGTATTTATTGTCTGATGTTTTAATTCCAATAATATTAGCCCCGGTGGCTGCACGTATTGACCAGTCACCAATTGATTTTTCGGCAAAAGATAGCGTAAGTCCCTTACAATCAACTTCTTCAATATGAACACCTTCACTCTCACGCAGCATGACATACTCAATAAAATCAACCACATCGGGCTGGGCAACCAGTTTTGCCATTCTTTGTCCGCCAATTTTGTCGGGCATAATAACATTTGTAGCTCCGGCACTGCGTAATTTTTTATCAGAATTAAAGTTTGCTGCCCGGCTAATTATGGTAATATCAGGATTCATGGCTCGTGCAGTAAGTACAACAAAAAGATTGTCAGCATCATTAGGCAACGCAGTAATTAGAGCCTTTGCCGTATCAATTTTTGCATCAAGCAGGGTTTGATCTTCGGTTCCATCGCCCTGGATGTATAATAATCCTGCATTTTCCCTGATGTCCTTAATAATTGATTCTTCATTATCAACTATTACAACCGGATACTTATGTCTTTTAAGCTCTTCGATAGCCTGCCGGCCATTCCTGCCATAGCCAACAATAATAACATGATTGTTTAGCTTTTCAATTTTTGATTTCACTTTATTATCTTTTAAATAGTTTCTAAAAACTCCATCAACAATATATCGGGTAAGTGTAGTAACGGCATATGCAAATATTCCAAAACTTATAATAATCAAAAAAGCAGTAAAAAATTGCCCGAATTCTGATAGTGGCCTCACCTCACGAAAACCAACTGTGGAAATGGTTATTATGGTC
>JAWLEM010000039.1:0-15502 GCA_041686115.1 Bacteroidales bacterium | reverse complement strand
CCAGGATTACGTTAAACCATTAATTAACTTGTTTAAAAAACGATAAGAAATCGTATTGTTGAATTATGAAGAAATTGAATACAAAATATATCGCTTTCTATCTTACTCTGGTTTTTATTACCTTATTAAGTTTAAATTCCAGTGCACAAGACATTGAAGCTAATGCAGAACTTGATACATCCGATGCACTTATTGGCGACCAGGTTGGTTTAGTTGTTAAACTGATTCAACCAAAAGATGTGAATGTACAATTTCCGGTAATTGAAAACCAACTAACTGATGATATTGAAGTTATTGAGCAATTTAAGATTGATACCACTGAGCTTGAAAATGAATTTTTACAATTAGAGAAAAGGATACTCATTTCAGCATTTGATTCAGGGCATTTTGCGATTCCATCAATTGCTTTTTTATACAACAGCGATACGATAAAAACAAATCCATTGGTATTTAATGTAAATACAGTTCCGGTGGATACTGCAGATGTGATAAAAGATATTAAAGGCCCCTATGAAGCACCTATAAGTTTTGCAGAAATATTACCCTGGGCTTTGGGCGGAATCGGGCTTATATTGCTAATATTAATTATTATTTACATTATCCGGAAAATTAAACGAAACGAACCGATAATTCGTCGTTTTAAACCCATTGAGCCGGCTCATGTTATTGCTTACAGAGAATTAAACAAGCTCAAAAACAGTAAGCTATGGCAAAAAGAACAAATCAAAGAATATTATACAGAATTAACCGATATTTTAAGAAAATATTTGTGGAACAGATATGCCATTAAAACTTTGGAACGAACGAGCGATGAAATTCTACAATCGCTTAAAATGTCGGACTTTGACAATGAAGATGCCTATTTAATGCTTAAGGAAATTTTTTATATTTCTGATTTGGTAAAATTTGCCAAGTTTAAACCTTTACCTGATGAACATAAAAAATGCTATGATCATGCTTTAAGATTTGTTGATCTTACAAAACTAATTATTGAAGAAAATAATGACCCGGATAACCAGGGTGACAATAATATAAAAACAGCCCAGGAAGTGAAGAATACAAAGCCATTAAATAATTAGTAAAACAGTTGATTAATCATATGAATAATATAACATTTGCAAATCCGAACCTGCTTTATTTACTGGTTATAATTATACCAATAATTACATGGTATATATTTAAGCACAATAAAATAAATGCCAGTATACAGGTATCAACTTTAAAAGGTGTTGGCAAAAAGCATATTACCTACAAGCATATATTGCGGCACGTTCTTTTTGCTTTTCGTATAATTGTTTTATTATTATTAATCATAGCATTAGCCAGGCCACAATCAACTTTGCAATGGAAAAACGAAAAATCAGAAGGAATTGATATTGTTCTCGCTATTGATGTTTCGAGTAGTATGTTGGCACGCGATTTTGACCCCGACAGGCTTGAAGCTTCTAAAAACATGGCCATCCAGTTTATTAATGGCAGAAGAAACGACAGAATTGGGTTGGTGGTTTTTAGCGGAGAAAGTTTTACTCAATGCCCGCTAACAACCGATCATAATGTGTTAATTAATTTATTTAGAGATATCCACAGTGGTATTATTGAAGATGGAACAGCAATAGGAATGGGATTGGCAACTTCTGTAAACAGGTTAAAAGACAGCAATAGCCCGAGTAAAGTGATTATTCTATTAACTGATGGAGTAAATAATGCAGGGTCAATTGCTCCTATAACTGCAGCAGAGCTTGCTCAAACATTTGGTATTAAAGTATATACCATTGGTGTGGGTAGTATGGGTACAGCCCCTTATCCGGTAAATACTCCATATGGTGTACAACTTAAAAATATGCCCGTAGAAATTGATGAGGAACTTTTACAAGAAATTGCAGAATTTACAGGTGGAAAATATTTTCGGGCAACAGATAATGCTAAATTAAAACAGATTTATGAAGAAATTGACCAGATGGAAAAAATAGAAATTGAAGTAAAAGAATTTAGTCAAAAAGATGAAGAATTTTTGTTTTTTGTTTTAGTTGCAGCCTTATTGTTGTTAACAGAAATAGTATTAAGAAATACACTTTTAAGGCAAATACCGTAAACATGCTTGCCTGCCGAAGGTATGGCTTGCATGCCTTTCGGCACGTAAACCTGCCGAAGGCAGGATACAAGTTAAAAGATTCAAGATACAAGATACAAGACTAAAGACACAAGTAACAAGATAAAAGGAAGAAGTTGAAAAACAAAAGATTAAAGAAACAACATATAAGTTATGTTTAGATTTGGAAATCCTGAATATTTATATTTTTTATTGGTAATTCCGGTATTGGTTTTACTATTTGGACTTGCTCAATACGCTAAAAAAAGAGCCATTAAAAAATTTGGTGATTTAGATGTTTTGGAGCAATTAATGCCTTATGTTTCAAAATCAAGGCCAACATTAAAATTTATATTCTTAACCATAGCTATGCTGTTTATCGTTTTTGCCCTGGCCGACCCACAGTTTGGGTCTAAGCTCGAAAAAGTAAAACGTAAAGGTGCTGAAATTATCATTGCTCTTGATGTATCGAACAGTATGTTAGCCGAAGATATTCAACCAAACAGGCTTGAACGAGCAAAACAAGCCATTTCAAAACTAATAGGCCGGTTAGAAAATGACCGTATTGGATTAATTGTATTTGCCGGTGATGCTTATATGCAAGTTCCAATTACTTCTGATTTTTCGGCAGCAAAAATGTTTTTGTCGTCGATAAGTACAAATATTGTATCGAAACAAGGAACAGCCATAGGATCAGCTATTAATCTGGCAATGAATTCTTTTACTCCCGAAACCGAAATGGATAAAGCTATCATTCTTATTACCGATGGCGAAAATCACGAAGATGATGCAGTTAATGCTGCTGAAATGGCAGCAAAAAAGGGAATATCTGTTCATACAATCGGAATGGGAAGTACAAAAGGAGCTCCTATTCCTATCCAAAAATCGTATGGGCAAACCATTTTTCAAAAAGATCAGGATGGTGAAACTGTAGTTAGCAAACTTGATCAGAATATGTTACAGCAAATTACAACTGCCGGAAATGGATTGTTTATCCGTGCAAGCAATACACAGTCAGGATTAAATAAATTATTCGAAGAAATTAATGAAATGGAAAAAGAAGAAATGGAAGAAGTGGTTTATACCGAATTCGAACATCGCTTTCAATATTTAATAGGTATAGCCCTGCTCCTTATATTACTTGATTTAATGATTCCTGAACGTAAAAGCAAATGGACCGATAGTTTTAACCTTTTTAAAATTAATCAGTAATGATGAAATGGATTAATTATATATTATTGTTAGGATTGGCTTTGGTTACGCTCAATACTTTTGCTCAAAAAGAACGAAAATTCATAAGACAGGGTAACAAAGCGTATCAAGAAGAAAATTATGACGAATCTGAAATAAAATACCGAAAAGCTATAGATTCAGAAAAAAAATTATACGATGCAGCTTTTAACATTGGAGATGCATTGTATAAACAAGAAAAATATGAAGATGCTATAAATCAATTTAGCGATTTAACCAATATTGAGTTAAGCAAAGAAGACCGTGCGAAAATTTATCATAATCTTGGTAATTCGTTGCTCCAGAGCAATAAAATAAAAGAGAGTATCGAAGCTTATAAGCAGGCTTTAAGAAATAATCCGACCGATATGGATACAAAGTATAATCTTGCCTATGCCCAAAAGCAACTGGAGAATCAACAAGACCAGGAACAAAATCAAAACCAGGACCAGGATCAAAATAAAGACCAAAATAAAGATCAGGACCAGAGTCAAGATCAAAATCAGGATCAGGATAAGGATCAAAATAAAGATCAACAGGACAAACAAGATCAGCAGCAGCAACAGAAACCTGAAATTTCAAAACAGGACGCAGAAAGAATTTTACAGGCATTAGCAAATGACGAGAAAAAAACACAGAAGAAAGTAAAAGAAGAAAAGGCAAAAGCCGCAAAAGTAAAAGTTGTAAAAGATTGGTAAAAACAAAAAGTTTAATTCAATGAAAAGGTGGTTTGTGATCATATTATTGCTGATGGGAAATTGTTCATTTGCCCAGGATGTATCATTTAATGCATCAGCGCCTAATGTAGTGGAGCTGGGACAGCAATTTAGATTAATATATACTGTTAATGCCCAGGCAGAACGGTTTATTGCACCCGATATTACTAATTTCACCATTTTAGCAGGGCCAAGCACTTCTACTTCAAGCAATGTTAGCATTATCAACGGCAAAGTAACCCAATCATTTGAATTAAAATATACCTATATTATTGAAGCCATAAAAGAAGGGACGTTTACAATTCCTTCTGCAGGAGTAATTGTCGATGGGGAAAAATATACATCCAATGAAATTAATATAGAAGTTATTAAAGGATCAGCCACACAAAGCAAATCCGGCACACAACCACAAACCAACCAACAACAGGCAAATCCAAATAGCGATCAAATAAAAAACTCAGACCTTTATGTCAGTATCATTGTAAACAAACAAAATGTGCATCGCGAAGAGCATCTTGTGGCTACGATAAAACTATACTCAAAATTAAATATTACCAGGCTTGAAAATGCAAAACTCCCCTCATTCGAAGGTTTTTTAACACAAGAACTGGAAACGCCTCCGCTAACAAGTTTAAACCGGGAAAGAATTGGTAACCAGGTTTATTTAACGGGTGTACTCAAAAAATACATTTTGTTTCCACAAAAAACAGGGGACTTAACCATTGAACCTTTCGAGCTTGATGTGTTTTTCCAAAAACCATCAGACAGACGATCAAGAAGCATATTCGACGATTTTTTTGGTAGTTACGAAAATGCAAGGAAAAAAGTAAAAAGTAATTCGGTAAAAATAAATGTTGAGCCATTGCCACAAAATAAGCCTTTTAACTTTTCAGGAGCAGTTGGCAACTTCAATTTAACAGCATCATTAGATAAGCCGAATGTGAAATCGAATGAAGCTTTAACACTGCAAGTAAAATTATCAGGTAATGGTAATTTAAAATATATCAATCCGATAAATATCGATTTCCCTGCAGATTTTGATGTTTACGACCCTAAAACAACAGAAAATATTAAATATTCCGATAATGGTGCATTTGGCAACAAAACTTTCGATTACTTAATGATACCAAGACGTGCCGGAGAATATAATATCCCTAAATTTTCACTATCCTATTTCGATACAGAAGATAATCGCTATAAAACATTGTCGGCAGGGCCATTTGCAATTCAGGTTGGCCAATCAAAATCCGACACAACAGTTACTTTCGGCACTTCATTTAATAAGGAAGATGTTAAATACCTGGGAAAAGATATTAGATTTATTAAAACGAATACATCTGATTTAAGTATAAAAAATAAATTCATTTTTGGCTCTAGATTCTTCTACTTTTCATATTTGAGTGGTATTGTCCTTTTCATGATTGTGTTATTTTTCCGAAGAAAAAGGATGAAAGAAAATGCCAATATTATGCTGGTAAAAAATAAAAAAGCCAATAAATATGCTCGAAAAAGACTTAAAAAGGCTGCCAAATTAATAAAACAGGATAACAGAGAAGCATTTTACGAAGAACTGGTAAAAGCTTTATGGGGATATATTAGCGATAAACTGGGGATTCCGGTTTCAAATTTATCAAAAGATTATGCAAGAACAGAAATGCAGAATAAACAGGTAGACAATGAATATATAGACCAGATGCTTAGTATTATTGACCGATGTGAATATGCTCGTTATGCACCGGTTACAGAAGAAACAAAAATGGATACATTATATTACGATGCCATTAAAGTAATCAGTAAACTACAACAAAAATTAAAATAGAGTTAGGAGCTGTAATCATGAAAAAGATATTAATCTTAATCCTGTTATCCATAACGTCTGTTTTGTTTGTTAATGCAAACCAGGCTAAGCAGATGCTAGATTCAGCAAACCAGGCGTATGTTGATGGGAATTACACCATCGCTATTGACACCTACGAAAAAGTATTAGAGTTGGGGTACGAATCTGCTGCTTTATACTATAATCTGGGAAATGCTTATTATAAACAAAACATTATAGATCAAGCCATACTGAATTATGAAAGAGCTTTACTTTTAAAGCCAAATGATGAGGATATTATTTACAATCTGGAAATGGCCAATCGTTTAATTGTAGACAGAATTGAAAAATTACCGGTATTTTTTATTACCAACTGGATAAAAAACATGATCAATCTGTTTTCATCCGATTTATGGGCAATAATAAGCATTATATCATTTCTGGCAGCACTGTTTTTTATTTCAATTTACATGTATACCCGTTGGTATGGAGTCAAAAAAACAGCATTTTGGCTTGGCTTTGCAACTATTTTAATATGCATTTCCTCTTTCATATTTTCGTACAAGCAAAAACAAAAAATTGTAGATAATACTACAGCAATAGTTATGTCGCCATCGGTAACTGTTAAGAGCTCGCCTGATATTAGTGGTACCGACCTATTTGTAATCCATGAAGGAACCAAAGTTTGGATACAGGATAAAATTGGTATCTGGAAACAAATTAGATTAAGCGATGGTAGTAAAGGCTGGCTAAAAACAGAATCAATAGAAGAAATATAAATTTGAAACCGTGCCTTCGGCAAGTAAATTTGAAATGCTGAAAATGATCAAAACTTTCAATTTTGTAATCATTTCAGCATCCACTAAAAACAAGCAAATTAAAAATTTGTGTTTTTCGGGACTTGAAATTTGAAATTTGAAATTTGAAATTCGGATTTTGGAATAAGTAACAAAATTAATAACCTATTTATACTGCTCAATTACTATTTTACCATTTTACTATTTTACCAATTCACTATTTTACTATTTCCCCCTTCCAAAGAATCATTCTATATTACTATTTTTCTCAAAATTATATTGCAGAATATTGGATATGGTTTTCTAGATTTATTATCTTATCGTGCTAAAAGCCATATGAATACGTTTGCATATCGATCTTAAAAATATTTTAACCTATAAAAATTAACTATATGAAACCATTAAAAGGATTGTTCCCATTAGCAACGTGGTTAATGCGCTTTGCTGTATTATTTTTTGTAATAACAACGTATTGGAAACCATTTACTGCTTTTAACTTACAAAGTGTAATGTTTTACATTTCTGCAGTCTATATTATTTTTTCGGTACTACTTTTCATAGGAGGATTTTTGGCTAAAAACAGCTTAACAGTAATTTCCTCCTTATTTTTAATCCTGGTAACCGGATATCACGCTTTTATCAATATAGGAGCAAAAGTTGACCATAACTTTGCGGTATATGTAGTTTTAGGTTCAGTATTCGTTTACTTTTTTGCAGCTGGTAATAAACGCTAAACTAAATTTTTATGAGTGATAATAATAAAACGTACACAAGAAGGCATTTTTTGCAGGATGTGCTTTATGGTGGTAGCGGACTTGTCATTTTAGGAACACTAGGTTTTCGAATAATACATGATAAAGAAAAAAAGCTTATAAAAGCCATTTCTGTTGATTTTGAAAAATGTGCCGGATGCAGAACTTGCGAAACCGCTTGCTCGGCCTATAACCACAAGGTCGTAATAGATGGTGAGGAAGTATTAGGACTTGGAAATCCTTATCATTCCAATATTAAAGTTTATCATTTTAATCCTGATATTGATATTCCGAGCACCTGTGCTATCTGCCCCGATACACCATGTATTGATGCTTGTCCTGTTGCACCCGATTTAACAACAGGCAGAAAAGCTTTGTATCGCGATCCTGAAACAATGACTATAAAAAATGACACCGAGCGTTGTGTTGGATGCAAGCAATGTGCAAAAGCATGTGAAAACTTGCGTGGCGGAATAATTCGCCCTAACCGCGAAACCAATAAACCCGAAGGTATTTGTACGCTTTGCGATGGCGATCCACAATGTGTTAAGCATTGTCCTTTCGATGCACTAGCGTATATTGAAATGCCGGAAGATAGGGATCTAGATCATCTTGATCCTTCTATTATTGCCGAAAAGTTAATTGAAAAACTCTATGAACTAAAAGTTTAAAAATATGACTGTTAAAGGATATTACGGAAAATTACTTGATATAAACCTTACTACAGGCGAAATAAAAAAAATTCAAATCCCTGCTGATGATATCAAGCGATTTATTGGAGGCCGAGGTTTGGGAACTAAAATATTATGGGATAAGTTGCCCAAAGCCGGAGTTGATCCATTATCGCCCGAGAACCCACTCTTATTCATGCCAGGACCATTTTCGGGTTTACCTATACCTTCATCATCCCGAACTTGTGTGGTAACCAAATCTCCACGAACATCTGCAGTAAATCCTAAATATGATAAAGGCTCTACTGTGAGCTATTCGAACATGGGAGGATTTTTTGGCCCCGAAATTCGCTTTGCCGGATATGATGGAGTTTGTATAACAGGAAAAGCAGAAAAACCTGTCTATATAAAAATAGATGATGATCAGGTAGAAATTTGCGATGCTACAAAATTCTGGGGTATGGGTACCGATGAATTCGATAAAGTTTTTATTGATGAATTGGGGGATCGCAAATATGAAAGTTGCTATATTGGGCAGGCCGGAGAAAATCTTGTCCCCATGGCTTGTATTATTAACACAGCTGCACGTGCAGCCGGACGCGGAGGGACAGGCTGTGTTATGGGATCGAAAAATTTAAAGGCCATTGCTGTTAAAGGCTCAAAAATGCCTAACCTTGGAGATCATAAAGAATACAATAATCTGTTAAGCAAAATACGCACTTCGTTTAAAGAAAATAACGAAGGCGTTGAAAGATGGCGATACGGAGGAACTGCCAATGCACTGGCCAGTTCCAGCAAGAATGGAACGCAGGCTGTAAAAAATTACAGTGAAGGTACATTTGCCGAAATAGAAAAAATTGGTACCGAAGCCAATCGCGAAAAAGTTTGGAAAAGAGATTTTGCTTGTTTCTCGTGCCATCTGGCTTGTAAAAAAAGCGGTATTGCAAAAGGAGCCTACGGCGTTATGGTTCATGATGGGCCTGAATATGAGACAGGTACAATGATGGGCGCTAATCTGTTAATTTCGGATCTGTCCGGGTTGCACAAACTTATTGTTGTTGGCGACGATTATGGAATTGATATCATTTCTGCCGGAAATGCCATAGGTTTCTTAATGGAAGCCTATGATAAAAAGATTATAGATTCTGCTTTTCTCGATGGAATTGATCTGACATGGGGAAATGTAGATGCCGCACTCGAGATGTTAGACAAAATGTGTAAACGTGAAGGTATCGGCGATTTAGCTTGTCGGGGTGTTAAATATCTTGCACAAGAAATTGGTAAGGATACAGATAAATTTGCTGTCCATGTAAAAGGGCATGAACTTGCTGCATGGAATGTACCTGTAAATTCAGATTACTGGAGTATTACTTATGCAACAAGTAACCGGGGTGCATGCCATATGAACGGAGGTTCGCCTGACAGACAAGATCAGGCCGCATTGCGCGATTCAATTGCAGCATGTAGCTTTGCCAGTAGCTGGTATAGCGATGATGTGAATTATGCTAAATTCCTAAGTGCTATTACCGGACTTAATTGGTCAGACGAAGATTTTGCAAAAGCCGGTACAAGGATATTTAACCTGGAAAAAATGTTTAATTACCGCGAAGGGTTTACCCGAAATGATGATCAATTGCCAGCTAAATTTTTCGAAAATAAATTTACTTATGGCGAACATAAAGGCGCTATAGTTGATAAAAATACTTTTGAGAAAGATCTGACTAACTATTATGCAGAGCGTGGCTGGGATGTTAAAACATCAAAGCCAACAAATGAAACATTAAAAGGATTAAATCTTGATTTCACAATAAGTTAAGAAAATTGCAACGGGCATTTTTGTCCGTTGCTTTTTTATCTCTTCATATAATCATTAGAAAGATCTTGCAGGTAAGCTTTACCTCTTAACAAATCTTTTTCGGTATTTTCTCCCTCCTGAAATATTATACTGTTGCCAATATTGTCGAATATTATTTTTGAAGAATCAGAAACAAATCCAAAACCATCATTAAAAGCATAAAAAACAAACCCAGAGTAATCCTCGCTAAATAAATCTTTACTAAAATAATAACTTGTATCATAATTAGAAATCTGGCTTAACAATGTATTTGGCAGATCTATTTGTGAGCCCGGCTTCTTATATTTTTTTATTTTTGTATCTAAAACTCCACCTAACCAAAGCATGGGTATGCGAAATTTATCCAACTCATGATTCTGTGAGTTTCCCGGACGGTTACTACCGTGGTCTGCTACCAAAATAAATAAGGTACTATCCCAAAGCTCTGTTTTCTTTACTTTATTAAAAAAATCACCTAAACAACGATCAGTATAATAAATAGAATTCCGGTATTTTGTTGCACGATCGTTACCTTCAAAAACCGGATCCATAGGAACTTCAAATGGATCGTGGCTGCTAAGTGTAAATACAACCTTAAAAAAAGGTTTTTTTGCAGCTTCCATATTGTTCAATAAATGTTCAAATAAATACTCATCTTGCACACCCCATTTCGAATCCCTAAGATCTTTATCAAACTGCTGATCAGTAATTAAATGGTTGGTTTCTCCATTAAGAAAATATGATCTCATATTTGCGAAGTCAATATTTCCTCCGTAATAAAACCACGATTCGTACCCGAGTTGATTAAAATTTTTGAATAAAAATGGCAATGTTTCTGTTTTACTCGATGTTTTTATTATCGATGTAGTTGGCTGTGCAGGATAACCACTTAAAATGGAAACCAGTCCCTTATCACTTCTATCACCATTGGCATAAAAATTAGTAAATAATAATCCTTCATTAGCCAATTGATTAAAATTAGGTGTAGAGTTCCACTTACCATCCAGAGCTCCAATTACTTTTGAAGAAAAACTTTCGAGAATTAAAATTACAATACTAGGTTTGTCAATTTTTAATACTTTTTTCGTTTTCTCCGATTGAGAATTCAATTCAGCAACAATCTTTTCTGCCTTTTCATTTGGCATGAATTGGTATGACTTTTCAGTATTTTTTCGATAAACAAGAGAATTCATTACATTCCAAACCACATTAATAGCCGCATGGTTAGAAAATTTATTTTTACTGAAATATACCATCCCGGTATTTACTGGGGCAATACCAAAGCTAGCACGTACTGGTATAATCATACTTCCGGTAAGCAGGGTTAAAAATAAAAAAGTATAAATGTTGCCACGTTTAATTTGTAACACTTTATTTCTTAACAACTTGTTGTAAAAAATATTCCCCGAAATTGCCAATCCAATGGCAAAAAGAAAAAGTAAAACATTCAGCCACAATTCAGTAGAAGCCATGGCTTCCTTGGGTTTAGTAATATATAATAGTGGTGTGGCATCCATTCTGAAACCCCAATTCCTGTATAATTCAAGGTCTACAACAATTATTACAGAGCATATGATCCATACGATTAAGATAAATGGTTTTAAAATTTTATGAATTATTGTACCACTTAAAAAAAAAGTAACCATTAATATTAAACCTGTTAACCCTAAAATGTATCCAATAGTAGAGATATCCAATCTTAAACCATAAATAAAGGTAAGTAACCATTCTTTTATACTAATATCAAAAGAAAATGAATGTTGATATAAAAGGAAAAACAGACGAGCTGCTATAAATAATATTAACCAAAAGAGAGCATAAGTAATAAAAAATTTAAGTCGCTGTTTCATCTATTTTTAAAATAAAGTTTATACAAAAGTAAAATTATTGTTAATTTAGTTAAATTATTTATTCATTTTTTAAAATAAACCATCATGAAAAATCCATTTAGATTAATTGCCATCTTAAGTCTTTTTACCTTAACCCTGTTTTCCTGCACTACAGCTGAAAAACAAGAGGCAAAACCAGATTATGTCATAGTAATTCATGGTGGAGCGGGGAATGCCACTGAGCATGATATAGATTCAGAAAAACAACAAATATACGAAGAAAAGCTTGCTGAAGCTCTGGAAATAGGCGAAAAAATTCTTGCTAATGGTGGTAGCAGTATTGAAGCCATTGAAAAAACCATTAATTTCCTGGAAAATTGCCCATTATTCAATGCAGGTAAAGGTGCAGTGTTTACCAACGAAGGAAAAAATGAACTTGATGCATCAATAATGGATGGTCGAAATATAAATGCCGGTGCTGTTGCAGGAGTTGGCGACATAAAAAATCCAATATCAGCAGCCATAATGGTTATGAACGAATCGGAGCATGTAATGCTTTCGGGTAAAGGAGCTTCTGATTTTGCAAAAACAATGAATATTGAAATTGTTGATTCATCTTATTTCCGAACAGAAAACCGTTGGGAAGGATTACTAAAAGCATTAAAAGCCGAAAAACACGGCACCGTTGGCTGTGTTGCTCTGGATAAGCAAGGTAACCTTGCAGCAGGAACTTCAACCGGAGGTATGACCAATAAAAAATATGGACGAATAGGTGATGCACCAATTATAGGAGCAGGAACTTACGCCAATAACAATACCTGTGCTGTATCGGCAACCGGGCATGGCGAATTTTTTATTCGTTATACCGTTGCTCATGATATTTCGGCATTAATGGAATATAAAAATATGAGTCTAGCAGATGCTGCAGAACTGGTAATCAATAAAAAGCTTGCTAACGTTAGTGGAAATGGTGGTGTTATTGCAGTTGACAAAAACGGAAATATTGCAATGCCTTTTAATACCAATATGATGTTTAGAGCTTACAGTAAATCTACCGGCGAAAAAGAAATTGCTATATTCAAATAATTTTTGCATTTTTATACCCTCATTAAGAGAAAGCAGGCCTTTCTCTTTTTTTATTTCTTTTAAATAATAAAACCATGAATAAAACAGGATTGATTTTCATTGGATTCATTTTGCTGACATCTTTTGGTAATGCACAAAATGACACATCTGAAATATTTAACGAAAATAACAATATATATCATAACTGGTATAATAAATCACCCATTGAAGATGAAATATTCGGAGCAGAAGTTGATAAAGCATATGCAGAGCTATTACATAATAAAAAATCGACAACCATTGTAGTGGCAGTAATTGATGGAGGAATGGATATTCATCATGAAGATTTAAAAGATAATATTTGGGTAAATCCAAACGAAATACCCAATAATAATATTGATGATGATAATAATGGCTACATAGATGATATGCACGGGTGGAACTTTTTGGGAAACAGTGCCGGCGAAAATATCGCCAATGAAAATTTAGAAGTAACCAGAATTTACAGGAATTATAAAGACAGGTTTGAAAATCTTGACCCTCGAAGCATTTCAGATATAGAAAAACCATTATACGAAACCTATCAAAAAGCAAAAAAAATATATTTTGAAAAATTAAACGAAGCTAAGGATACAAAGAAACAATTAGAAACTTTTAGAGATAATTACGAAACATCAAAAAATGAAGTTAGCTCTTATCATGAAACAGACTCTTTAATTATTAGTGACTTAAGTAATTTTAAATCTGATGATAAAGATTTAATGAAACATGTAAGCTTTTTAAAATTTTTGTATTCGAATGGATTTACAGAAGATGCTCTTGAAGAAATGGAAGATCATAATAATGAGGAGCTGGATTATCATTTAAATTTGGATTTTCAACCCAGGCAAATCATTGGAGATAATCCAACAGATATATCTGAAAATTATGGAAATAACAATGTCTATGGGCCAAAAGCAGAACACGGAACTTTTGTTGCCGGCATAATTGGCGCTGTACGAAACAATGATCTTGGTATTAATGGCGTTGCCTCAGATGTGAAAATTATGGCTATTAAAACAGTTCCCAATGGAGACGAAAGAGACAAAGATGTTGCCAAAGCTATACGCTATGCAGTAGATAATGGGGCAAGAATTATTAATATGAGTTTTGGTAAAGATATATCGCCACAAAAGTACCTTGTTGATGATGCTATAAAATACGCACAAGAAAACGATGTTTTAATGATTCATGCAGCAGGAAACGAAGCCCTCAATAATGATAAGGTTCCACACTACCCAACAAAATTTGTTGATCATAAAACAGAAATGGAAACATGGATAACTGTTGGAGCTTCGGCTATTAAAGGAGATATGGAATTTGCTGCCATATTTTCAAATTATGGAAGAAAGACAGTAGACCTTTTTGCTCCGGGTGTGGATGTTAAATCATTACTACCAGAAGATCATTATGATATTTTGAGTGGAACAAGCTTTTCAAGTCCGGTAGTAGCCGGAGTAGCTGCTCTAATCCTTTCATATTATCCCGAGCTGTCTGCCAGGGAAGTGAAAGAAATTATCTTGAGTTCAACCAATCAATATCCACGAACAAAGGTTTACAAACCTGGTTTTAAAAAGAACAAACGGAAAAAAACAAGGTTTAAAAAACTTTCATCTACAGCAGGAATTGTAAGTGCTTACAAAGCTATTCAACTGGCTGAAGAAAAATATCAATAAGGATAAAATCTTTATCTGAATTTCTAGAAGAGGATAGACTTCTAACCAGAAATTAGGGATAGTCAAACTCTCTATTTCTACAAATTTTTATTAATATCTATAGAATAAAAATTAATTTTGTTTAGTCTTACGTATTCTAAGTTTAAAAATAATGTCAAAAAGAAAACAAATTTTAGACACAACCATCAATCTGGTTTCAGAAATGGGTTTGCATGCCACACCCATGTCGTTAATTATTAAAGAATCAAATGTAGCCGCAGGTACAATTTATCATTATTTTAAAAGTAAAGATAAATTAATTAACACCCTTTACTCAGAATTGCACGAAGAAATGGGTAATGCAATTATTCAAAATATCAATCATGAGTTAAATTACAAAGATAAATTTTTTCTTATCTGGAAGAACCTTTTCCTGTTTTATAAAACTCATCCAAGAAAATTTGAATTTCTTGAGCATTATGAAAGTTCCCCGCTAATAAAAAATGAAATTAAAGAAATTAATCAAAGGCATTATCAACCGGCTATTGATTTTTTTAAAACAGGAATTCAATTGGGCGTTTTAAGAAATTTACCTGTTGCCCTAATGATCAACTTAATATTCTCAAATGTATCTACCCTAATCCGGATGGTATTAATGGATGAAATAGAATATACCGACCAGCTTTTAAAAGAAACTATTCAATCAAGTTGGGATAGTATCAAAATTAATTAATGCCAATGGAAAGTAACTGTTTATAAATCATCTCTCCATTTACACTTATTATACCATTATTAATCTAAAGGTTCGTAATCCTTTTTAGATACACCACAAATAGGGCATTTCCAGTCGTCAGGAATTTCTTCGAATGGAGTCCCTGCAGCAATACCACCTGGGATATCACCAACTTTAGGATCATAAATATGACCGCAAACTTTACATTTATACTTTTTCATAATATTGATTTTTCTATTAAGCAATAATAATTTTCTTTTTACAAATATAATAATC
>JAWLEM010000038.1:0-15591 GCA_041686115.1 Bacteroidales bacterium | reverse complement strand
TATACTAGCCATTAAATCATTCCACACATCTTCCTTACTGCGTGAATAAGGAATCTTCGTTTTTTCAAAAAAACGGCTGTGTTTATCACTATGTGGAAGATTTTTATTCATTTTTTAATAGAATTTTTAGGTATCCCAAAGCTGCATGCATTCTTTTCTCTACTGCTTTGATGCTTATATCAAGGTGTTTAGCTATCTCTCTATATTTTAGTCCATCATATCTGCTCATTAGGAATACAACTCTTTGTTTTTCATTCATATCAGACAGTGCTTGCTCATATTTTGCTTTAAGCTCTTTGTAATCAATTTGATGGTCGATTGGTTGACTGTTTTCACTTTCCTGGACTATTTCTGCAAATTTTAAGGCTGTCTGTTTTTTTCTATAGTCACTAATAAATATATCTCCTGCAATTTTAAAAAGTAATGCTTTTTCTTTTCCTTCTTCAGGATTTAGCTTCTTTTCCCAAATCCTCATAAATGTATCCTGTGTAATATCAGTAGCCAGCTCAGGGTCTCCACACCGATAAAAAATGTAATTTCTTACCCTTTCAAAGTACTTGTCAAACAATTGCTGGAATGCTTGCTGATTCACAAAAAGCTAGATTTATGGTTAGGACAAATGTAAACATTTTTCTAATTTTGAAAAATACTTTTTTGTTTTTGAGCCATCCAAAAGTTTTTTAATATTTTTTTATTGCCTAGGATGCTCCTTTTAATCTATGAATTGTAATGTGTTCACGCAAAGGATGGATGATAATTTTAAATATTTAACCTTTACGTGAAACACATTAATGATAAAGGAAGAATTTTTTATCTCAACCAGAATCTCCTTATTCTTCTGCCTATTGTTATTTGTCTTGTTTCACCATCTTTTGTGATAGTCGCAATGTCATCACATGTTCCATCACCATAGTCTAATACAGCAAATTCTTCGCCATTTAAAGTGAAAGAAACTACCCCCTCGATGATAAACCGGCATGCACCTGTTTTTGTGAGTGGTGTTATAGTTGTTTTTGAGAATGTTGTACCATTGGAAGTTTCATAGTTTACAACACCATCAATGAGAATTATATCATCTGAATAAACAAACGGAGTTTCAAATCCTTCTACCAGGGTTCTTGTTTTACTGGCTGTTCGATTTAGAATTGTTCCGTCAGGAAAAGTTAGTATTAGATTGCTTTCACTAGTAAAAATCCTTTCTGTACTGTCAGTTCCTGTGAATGTTCTAGTAGTACCACCCTCGATGTGTATAGAATCAACATAAAAATTTTCATAGGTAATGTCTCGGGTTGCTCCGTCGGTTAGTGGACGTGCAGAAACATCAATAATAATTTTTCCACTAATAATCCCTCCGTAAACTAACTCGACTCCAGCACCATAATCAATAGTAATGGTCTTAGGATATGCTGTGCCGATTGGATCTACTGTTACTGCAGGGCCTTCACCATTAACATACCTTCCGCTATGCCACCAGATACTTTTTTTCTCATCATTAAATTCATTAATGGTTTCTTCTGAACTGGTATAAAAATCTACTTCATAATCAGAGGCTTCAATTACATTGTCTGAAGCTGCATCATCCATAATTACTGCTTCTTCTTGCTCTGTAAGGTCAGTTTTGTTTGTCAAATCGTCTTCACAGCTAAATAAAGTTACTGCTGTTAGTGCGGCTGTTAAATAAATTGCTTTTTTCATAATTTTTAATTTTAAAAGGTTTGTAAATGTTCTATATTACCATACCGCATAAGATTTAATTTACCCTACTTTTTTTATTTTTAATTCATTAATAAATTCAAAAAAGTAACTTAAAAAGCCCTTTACCAGTTAAAAAATAAGAGCAATATAAATTGGATTATATTACTCTTATTTAAAAAACCATATTAATAAATTTGGTTGACTATTTCACCATTAATATAATAGAAACTGTCGCCCGGATTTTTGGCAAAATATACATTTTCACCATCTCCTTTTCGCTGGCGTTCATTATAAAAATGCTCACCCATTTTGCAATCGGGCATAGGGAAAACTGCCTTTACATTTAGTTCTTTAGCCATTTCGTAAGCTGTTTCCATAATACTTATCCATTCCGGACCCATGTCTGAATGGGTGTTGCCCAGGAATAACAGGTCAATGTTTTCGTTGTTTTCTTTTAAATATTCAATCGCTTCCTGGTTATTGATCCATGGAAAATAGCGGTCTGAATGATGAAATAACCAGAGAATAGTTAATTCGTCAACTTTGATTAGATAACTTCTTCTGTTTGCTCCAAAAGCTGGGAGGGCAGTTACTTCGATTTCATTAATTTTTTCTGGCTGGTTTGTTTCGGGAAAATAAATGTTTTCAACCTGAATAGAATTTATATGTTGATATCTGTTAGCATAAAAGTTACTACTGATGTAATGAATGTTTTCGAACTGATTTTCCTTCGAATAAAGAATATTGCGCGAATACAAAGTACCGTCAAAATGATATATTGGGTTATCTTTTAGCTCATTTGGTGTTATACATCCATTAGCCAGAGATGGATACTCAGGTAAGGTCCCGTATTCGTTATATCCAAAAACTAAAAATCCCGATGCGGTACTTACACCCCAGGTTTTGTTTCTTAATTTTGTAATGACCGCTTCTTTTGGATTTGAAGTGAAAAATTCTCTTTCTGAACCGGATAAGTCTTGTCTTTTCTTTTTTGATTTTTTACTTACGGATAACAGATATTCAGCCACATCCTTGTTTTGGTGTTTAATGGCATAATCTAAAGGGGTGTTTTCTGTAATATCTTTATCTTCAGGATTAAGCCCCTGGTTAATCAATAGTTTTGCAATTTCTGTTCGCCCATTGGCAGCAGCAATGTGTAATAAATTTTGATTGGTTGATTCATCTTTTACTTTTACATTAGCTCCATGATTAATTAATGTTTTTGTTATTTCAGTAAAACCATCCCGTACAGTAATATATAATGGTGTTCTGCCTGCCAAATCTCTGTAATTAATTTTTGCATTGCGTTCAAGGTAAAAGTCAACCATTTCTTTATTATTATTGATAATAGCAGGATAAATGGGGGTAACCATCATGTTACAAACCAAATTAATATTTGCATTTTGATTAACTAGGTACTTACTAATTTCATTGTGGTCGGCTACAGCAGCTGTAGTAAGTGGCGATGCTGCACCAATATAGCGCGCATCTACAATGGCATCATTTTTAAGTAATAGTTTAACAATATCTAAATGACCGTTCCACGAAGCTATAAAAAGCGGTGTGCGGCAATGATTATCTAAAACATTTACATTAGCTCCATGGTTGATTAATACTTCTGCTACATCGGTTAAGTTTTGTTGACTCGCCCAGTGGAGCGGCGTTTTTAGCTCACTGTCTGTTTCATGTACGCTGGCACCATGTTTTATTAGCACTTCGGCAATTTCTTCATTCCCTTGTATAGCGCACCAGTGTAGGGGTGTTCTTTGTTCATTGTCTTTAGCACTAATAGATATCTCATTTTTAATCAAAAGGTCAATGGTTTCTTTATGCTCGCCGGCATTAGCAAAAATAAGCGCATTCCGTTGAAAGTTATTTAAAGTATTGATATCAATACCTTTTTTTAATAGCATAGATACCATTTCATTTCGGCCAAAGAATGCGGCCATATGAAGCAAGCTATTCCCTTGCTGTGGATCTCTAAAGTTAATTAGTGTAGAATCTTTTTGGAGGAGTTCTTTAAATTCTTCCATCTTATTTTCTTGTATAATCTGAACTATATTTTGTGATTTAAGCTCTGGTGCATACAAGCATACAATTATGAATACGGTTAAAGTTTTGATTAAATTCATCTTCTTATATTTTTATTGGTTACAATTGTAATAAACCAAACAGTATGCCATTAGATTTAAGTCTTTGTTTACCAGGCGATAAAGTAAAATTAGGAATTCGTTAAATATGTACTAAACTGGTATTGCATGTACGTTATCGAACATTTTTTATATGATTAATTGATAACAATTATAATATGATCGTTGCTTTTTAACAATGATTTTGTATCTTATCACCAATTTGTCGGTTTGAGTTTTTTAAACTGAAAAAGATAGCAAGCGTAAGCCTTATCGGGTTAACCCCTGCCGATAATTGTCGGTATTACTGGTCTAACACTTAATTATTGTAACATTAATAAAAATATTATGTTAAAACTAAACGGAATATACCCACCCTTACCAACATCGTTTGATCAAAAAGAAGATTTATGTACTGAAAAGATGAAAGAGAACATCCAAAAGCTAAGTCGCTTCGATTTAGCAGGATTTTTAGTATTGGGCTCCAATGGCGAGTTGGTAAATCTTAACGATTATGAAAAGGAGAAAGTATATCATGATACGCGTCAGGCAATCTCATCAGAAAAGTTAATGCTGGCTGGTACAGGCTGCCAATCTACACGTCAAACCATTGAATTAACCCAAAAAGCAGCAAAAGCCGGAGCGGATGCCGCATTGGTTTTAAATCCTTCTTATTACAAGGGTTTAATGACTAAAAATGCTTTAAAAACCCACTATTTTGCAGTTGCCGAGGCTTCCGATATTCCTGTAATCATCTATAACATGCCTGCCAATTCAGGGTTAGATATGGATGCCGATACGATTATTTCTATGTCCGAACATCAAAATATTATTGGATTGAAAGATTCAGGTGGGAATATTGCCAAAATGGGTGAAATAAAAAGCAAAGCTAAACCCGGCTTTCAAATTCTTGCCGGTTCTGCAGGGTTTTTACTTCCGGCATTATCGGTTGGTTCTGTTGGCGGAGTATTGGCACTGGCAAATATAGCTCCACAACATTGTATTAATGTTTATCAAAAACTTGTTGATGGAAATATAGACGAAGCGCGGGATGCACAATTGAATTTAATATCTCTGAATAATGCTGTTACTCGCAAATGGGGCGTTCCAGCTCTAAAAGAAGCTATGGATCAGTTGGATTTGTACGGAGGACCTTCGCGAAAACCATTGCTTCCGGTTGATGATAGAATAAAAGAGCAACTGCGCATTTTGATAAAAGATTGTAATATTCAATCTATTTTGGATACTTAAACACAAATGATTAGTTTTACTTGAATACAAAAACGAAATACTATGAGCAGAACAGTTAGAATAATGGCAATCTTTTTTATTGCACTATTTATTTCTGGTTGCAATAAAAATAAAGTTTACGAAGAGCATAAAACCAATTTTCCACAATTTCGGTGGGAAAAAAGTAATGTGGTTGAGTTTAATCCGGAAATTATCGATAACGATAACAATTATGAAATTACAGTTGCACTGCGGCATATATTTGGTTTTAATCTTAAAAGCATTAAAATCGATATGGAAATGATAGCTCCATCCGGCAAAAAAACTGTGAATGAATATCTATTGTCGTTTTATGATGATCAGGGTGATTTGTTAAGTACATGTGCCGGAGATTTTTGCGATATGGAACAATCGTTAGAAGATGATTTTAAGTTTAACGAAGTGGGTGAGTATAAGATCAATATTTATCACCGAATGGATATAAACCCAATCCCAAATATCATGGAAGTTGGATTAATCATTGAGAAAATTGTGCCCGATCAGGAATAATATTTTATAATTGCGCCCTTCAATATTTGTTCGTATTTTATTGTTAATGTGTTGCAATATATTTGCTAGTATTGATACAAAGGTTTATTATACGGCTAGTTACCGTTAATCCTATTAATGCAATACGATAGAGATTTATTTTATCAAAATATCGGAATAAAAATATTATGGATATTTCTTATAGTAACGATTGTTTTAAAAAGCAATCTTAAATTATGCTCCAGTGATATGTTTTAATTACTTCCCTGCAAAAAATAGAAAATAAAAGCAATTAATATGGCTAAAAATTATTGATTATGAATAATTTAGATTATATTTGCACAACCAAACTTTTTTGGTATTTTTTAGGTGTTAGTATTAAATCATTAATTGAAGGGAAAATTTTTTATGTATGACAAAAAACATGTTGTAATTAAATCTCCGGATGTATCAAATTTACAAATGGTTGAAATTGATTTTAAAACAAGATTATATATTCCAATAGGTGCTGATCCTAAAGCAGCACGCGAGCGATACTATTCGCGATTTGAGAAAAAAGTATAAAGTTGTTAGTCAAGCAAAAAAGATGCAGTTAATTTTAGCTGCATTTTTTATTTAATGCTACGCTTCAAATTACCAGAAAATAAGATGGAAAACCAATCAGAGCCGTTATTTAACGCATCAGTCCTTAAAGAATTGGTAACCATAAAAATGCCTTTTGGTAAATATAAAGGAACACTTATTTGTGATTTGCCTGAATATTACCTGGTATGGTTTTCGCGCCAGGGTTTCCCTGCCGGAAAACTAGGTATGCTTTTATCTACCATGTATGAGATAAAACTAAATGGCCTGGAATATTTACTCAAACCTTTAAAGAAAAAATAATTCTTACATAACCTTATTGGATTAAGATATAGTTTCCTATTATTTGTTAATCATTAATTTATAATAATTAATTGTATAAATTATTTCTCTTTTGCTGTAAAGTAGCATCATATTTAAGATTTATACTTTATTTTTGTTTAAAATCAAATCAACAATTATGCAGCTTGTAACATCAAAAGATTTATCGAAAGCTATTCATTTAGATCGGTTTGGCGGCGAAGTGATCGCTAAATTATTAATGCAGATTTTAAAATTTAATAAGGTCAATAAAGTTTATTCAGATACCAAAGATAAAGAAGGAATTGAGTTTGTGAATTCTGTTATTGATCATTTAGGAATTAACTTTGAAGTAAGCGACGATGATTTAAAACGTATTCCGGAAAATAAACCATTTATTGTAATTGCGAATCATCCTTTTGGAGGTGTTGATGCAATAATTTTACTGAAAATTTTATATGAAATAAGGCCTGATTTTAAGGCTCTGGCTAATTTTTTGTTGCAAAAAATTGAGCCTATAAAAGATGTTATCTTTCCTGTTAATCCTTTTGAAACACATAAAGATGCCAAATCGAGTTTTGCCGGATTAAAAAGTGCAATGATGCATCTCGAAGAAGGTCATTGCCTGGGAATTTTTCCTGCCGGCGAAGTATCCTCTTATCAGCCCGAATCAGGAAATATTCAAGACAGAGAGTGGCAAACATCCATTCTTAAATTTATAAAAAAAGCCGGAGTTCCAATTATTCCCGTATATTTTCAAGGTACTAACAGCCGGATGTTTCATATGCTTGGGCAAATTCATCCATTGCTGCGCACAGCTAAATTACCATCAGAACTTTTTAATAAAAAGAACAAAAATATAAAAATACGGATTGGCAACCCTATTCCCGTTAAAGAACAAAATGAATTTTCTGATATAGCTCATTTTGGACGTTATATTCGCGCCAGAACTTATGCTTTGGGGACGACTTTAGAAGTGAAAAAATTTTACCGCCGATCGTTATATCCAAAAACTAAAAAGGTTGAACCTGTAGTTGAGCCAGCAAACCAGGATAATTTAAACCTTGAAATTAAATCATTAACAAACAATTACCTGTTATTCGAAAATCGTAACTTTAAGGTCCTTTGTGCTCCATCGACAGAAATGCCAAATTGTATGCACGAAATTGGGCGTTTAAGAGAAATAACATTTAGGGAAGTGGGCGAGGGCACCAACAGAAGTATGGATATTGACGAATATGATTTTTATTATAATCAGCTGATTGTTTGGGACGATGAAGAAATGAAAATTGTTGGTGCCTACAGAATAGGTAAAGGAAAAGATATTATAGCTCAATACGGGTTACATGGATTCTATATCCATTCATTATTTAAAATCAGAAAGAAATTTTTACCCATTTTAAACGAATCAATCGAATTAGGCCGGTCTTTTATAATTAAAGAGTATCAGCGCAAGCCATTGCCACTGTTTTTATTGTGGAAAGGGCTTTTGTTCTTTTTACTTAAAAATGCCGATTACAGGTATCTTATTGGTCCGGTTAGCATTAGCAACGATTTCTCTAAATTTTCCAAATCGCTTATTGTTGAATTTCTTAAGGCCTACCATTATGACGAAGAGCTTGCAAAGTTTATAAAACCACGCAAAAAATTTGTGGTTAAACCCGATAAATTGGTCGATCGTAAAATCTTTATTCAAAATGAGCAGGGTGATGTTTCTAAAATTGACCAGTTAATTCAGGATATTGAATCGAATTATAAATTTCCTATTTTGCTTAAAAAATATATGCAACTAAATTCAAAAATTATTGGATTTAATGTCGATCCTAATTTTAACAATGCTTTAGACGGATTAATTATTCTTGATATTTTTGATGTACCGCAAAATTTTATAAAAAGTTTATCAAAAGAATTAAATGACGAATCAATTCTTGAGCGGTTTAATTTTTCATCATCGATGTTGGATGGCGGGTTTGATGCAAAACAATAAATTTAGAAAACAACTAAATATAACAGATACCGACGGCATCATACGTTTATTTGTTAACCTGTCTGGCTGCTTCAAATAGCTCGGTTTGGCGGACGTTCAAGGTTTTATGTGTCAGCAGATGATTTGCACGCAAATACATTGCTAAAAATTATGGTAACTGGGAATTTGATTCAACAGTCATCCGATAAATATTATTCGTTTTTTAGCTCATCAAAAAACTGTTGGGTAGTTTTAATGGTTGCATAAGTTCTGTTTAACGAGCTAAGTGTTGAGTAATGCACATCTTGAGCGCTTACAGTTATTTCTCCAAATTTTAAATCACGGGTTGCACATGCATCGTCAACTACAGTACAATTAAAACCATAGTCGGATGCAGCTCTTGTGGCTGCTTCTACACACATATGGGTTTGCATTCCGCAAATAACCAGATCGGTAATATTTTTATTTTTTAAATAATCAAGCAAATCGGTGTCGATAAAAGCATTGGCTTTGTTTTTTGATATTACTTTTTCATCTTCCAGTGGCATTACAATAGGATGAATATCTCCTCCCGAACTTGCATTATGTCGGATATGAACAACTGTAAAATCATTTTTTCTGAATTCGTTGAGCAATTTACTGGCATTCAATGCTGCTTCTTCAGGATTAACCAAAGGTACGGAACCCTTCGGGAAATAAAACTCTTGTATATCAATGATTAATAATGCTGGATTTTTGTTTCCAGAATTTTCCTGAGCAACAAGTGAGATGCCATTTATTGCAAAGAGAAAACTGATGATTAATAAAACTAATATTTTTTTCATAGTATTCTTTTTATACAAAGATATAAATAAGCTTAATCAGATGCAATGATGTTGTTCTGTTGCGTAAATAATAAAATTTCTTTAATTACTTCTTTTATTTTTTCATCATCTTTTATAACCATTCTGTGGTCTGCATCATTAATTTCAACAAATTTTTTATTTCCATTTGGGATTAGATCATACAATGTTTTTCCCATCGAAGGTGGAATAAAATTGTCTGCTTTACCATGAATAACCAATATTGGCTTTTCAATTTTTTGAGCCAGAAGTTTGTTATTTAATTCATATATTTTCTCATCGATATCGAGTTTTAAAAACGGGCGAACCATCCATGGCAAAGCATCTTTTACTAAATAATCTTCAAGCTCTTCCATCGATGTAAAGGTAGACATAATGATGCCCTGGTCAATAAATTCTTCGCTCATGATATTGAGTACCACATAACCACCCATTGAATAGCCTAAAATTATTGTTGGTAAGTTGTTGTTATTTAGATTTTTGTTGAAATAATCAAGAGCTTTTTTACCATCATTAACAATACCGTCTACTGTTGGTTTTCCTTCGCTTAACCCATATCCACTGTAGTTGAATGAGAAAATATTGATATCAGCTTTTTTGCCTAGTTCATTGAAAAAAGGAACAGCTGAACGAATATTTCCGCCATTGCCTGATACATATATAAAATTAAACTTTGCATTTGATTTAGTCAAATACCATATTTCCAGTTCTGTAGTATCGGTATTCGATACAAAATACCGTTTAAAAGTAAAACTTTCGTCTAACTCATATTCTTTAACAGGATTAAAAACTTCTGATTCTGTAACTTTTTGATTTATACATCCTTGAAATAATATTCCAATAGTAAGTGAAATAATAATTAATTTTACCTTTTTCATTTTATTTTTTAATTTTATAATAACGATAATTTATTTTAAACATAAATATAGAGTGAAAACAATGAAAACTGTAATTTGTTTACTAATTTTTTTCGATTATTGAACAAAGTTTTCCTTATGCGATTTACACCTTCATATATATCACTATACCAAAATGGTAAACTTGATCAGTTAATTAAACTCATTGAGAGTAAATACTGTTCATGCAATATTTGCCCTCATAGTTGTAATGTAGACCGAATAAATTCAGCTAAACGTGGATTTTGCAAATCTGGTTTTTTACCGGTTATCTCATCATATGGTGCTCATTTTGGCGAAGAACCACCACTTGTCGGCCATTTTGGTTCAGGCACTATTTTTTTCACAAACTGTAATATGCGTTGTGTTTATTGTCAGAATTATGAAATATCGCAACTTGGTGCAGGACATGAAATATCATTTGATGAGTTAGCTACTATTATGATTAAATTGCAAAATGATGGCTGCCATAATATCAACTTTGTTTCTCCAACCCATCAAATCCTCGCTATACTTAAAGCATTACAAATTGCAATTCAAAATGGATTAAATATTCCGTTGGTTTATAATTCTGGTGGTTACGATTCTGTTAAAACATTGCAGATATTAAATGGAATATTTGATATTTATATGCCGGATTTTAAATATTTTGATAATCAAAAAGCTCATAAATATAGTGGTATTAAAGATTATGTTGACCATGTAAAAGCATCAGTTTTAGAGATCTATAAGCAGGTTGGCGATTTGAAAACAGAAAACGGGCTTGCTTACCGGGGATTATTAATAAGGCATCTGGTACTTCCGGGTAACCTGGCTGATACCGATAATTTTTTAGATTTTATTAAAGAAGAGTTTCCGGATGGCATTCATTTAAATATAATGAATCAGTACAGGCCTGAATATAAAGCAGAAAAATTTGAAGAATTAAATTTAAAACCTTCAAAAAAAGAATGCATGCAGATAGTAAAGAAAATCGACAATAAAAAGATAAAAATAATTTAAACATTTAAAATCTTTATTGGTTTTATTATTTCTGTTTTTTTGATTTTCTATTCATTTACAATTAACTTTATATTATTATTTAAACTCTATTTATTAATGCTCAAAAAGTTTTTTCGGTTAAAATTCCATTATTTATTTATTCCTTTATTTTTAACATTCCTGTTATTTGTAATATCTTTCCTTTTTGTGTTTTTACCTTCTTTTGAAAATAGTATAAAAGAGCGAAAAAAAGAGTTAATTAGTGAGATTGTTAATTCAGCCTGGAATACAGTCGATTTTTATTATCAGAAATCAGCAAAAAATGAAATGTCGGTTCATGAAGCACAAGATTTAGCTAAAAAACACATTGAAAATATACGATATGGAATAGAAAATAAGGATTATATATGGATTAACGATTATCAGCCGGTGATGATTATGCATCCATACCTTAAAGATCTTATTAATAAAGATTTATCAAACTATAATGACCCTGATGGTAAATATCTTTTTAATAAAATGGTAAAGGTTGTTAAGAATAATGGAGAAGGATATGTCGATTATCAATGGCAGGTAAGGGACGATACTTCGTTAGTTCTGCCAAAAATATCGTTTGTTAAAGCTTATGAATCCTGGGAATGGATAATTGGAACAGGGGTATATTTAACAGATATTGAGGATGAAGTTTTACTGATGAAGAGAAAAATGATAATCGTTTTCTCTGGCATAATATTAATTATTCTGGTCATCTTTATTTATATTATTATTAAAGGGATATCGAAAGAAAAATTATTAATTGAAGCAGAAACAAAATATCAGAAATTATTTGAGTTTTCTAATGATGCTTTAATTTTGCTTGATTATGATAAAATTATTGATTGCAACTCAAAAGCATTAGATCTTTTTGATTGTAAGAAAGACGATATTGTAAATCAAACTATATTCAGCTTTTCGCCTGAAATTCAACCGACAGGAAAAAAATCGAAAGATGAAGCCCAAAAAATAATTCAAGATTGTATTAATGGGAAATCTCAATTTTTTGAATGGATACATTTAACTTACCGCAAAAAACCTTTTGTTGCCGAAGTAAGCTTAAGCAGCGTTAATATTCATGAGAAAGTTTATTTAATGTCTTCGATTCGTGATATCACGAAAAGGAAGGAAGATGAGCAAAAAATTATTGAAGCCTTGAATAAAGCAGAAAATGCAGACAGGCTGAAATCTGCTTTTTTGGCCAATATGTCGCACGAGATTAGGACACCTATGAATGGAATTCTCGGCTTTTCTCAATTGATTAAGAATAGCAATTTGCCCGAAGAAAAACGAAACGAATTTATTGATATCATTCATAGTAAAGGACATCAATTAATGCAGATAATTAACGATATTATTGATATATCAAAGATTGAATCAAATCAAATTAAAATATATAACCTGGAATTTTCTGTAAATCAAATTATGGATGAATTATTTCAATCGTTCAGGGCAGAAACGAATGAAAATTTTAAGCCCAATATCGATTTTATTGTTAAAAAGGACCTTAACGATCCGGAATCATTTCTTTATACCGATAGAACCAAAGTTATTCAAATTCTTAGTAATTTGTTAAATAATGCTTTTAAGTATACAGATAAAGGATATATTGAGTTTGGTTATAGTATTAAAGATACATTTATTGAATTTTATGTTAAAGACTCAGGCATTGGAGTTCAAAAAGACAAAAAAGAAATTATTTTTGACCGTTTCAGGCAATCAGATGAGTCATCCAGGAGAAAATACGGAGGTACAGGATTAGGATTATCTATTTCTAAAGGATTGGTTGAACTTTTGGGCGGAAAGATAGATGTTGATTCTGATGGCGTTAGTGGATCACGGTTTTCTTTTATCATTCCATATAAAAAAGTTTCAGGAATAAATAAACCTGATAATGAAAAACTATAATATATATGGAATAAATGATTATTTTTGTAAACACCCCTTGCTATTAACCATCCGGTTACAATAGTTTTATTCATCATTAAAATCTTTTATAAAATGAAAAAGATCCTTTTTTGTATAATAATTGTATGGAGTGCATTAACTTTTTCCTGTTCTAATTACGGGTTGAAAACACCATTGGAAGAATCTCGTTATAACCAATTATCAACAAACCAACAAATATTAGAGTTTTTAGATCAGGTAAGCGAAAAATCAAGTTATATTGATTATTTAATTATCGATACTACATTGCAAGGTCGTTATATTCCTATGGTAAGACTCTCTAAAAATGATAACACTGTAAAACCTGCCATTTTATTTATTGCCCAGCAACATGGTAACGAGCCATCAGGAAAAGAAGGAATGCTATTATTAATAAAAGATTTTGCTTCGGGTAAATATTCAAATTGGTTGAATAAAGTGGATATTTTTATTTTACCGCAGGTAAATCCTGATGGTGGGGATTTAAATCAACGCAGAACAAGTGATCAAATTGATTTAAATCGCGATCATTTACTTTTAAAATCAAGAGAAGCAAAAGCCGTACAAGACATTTTCGATGAACTTAAACCGGCCATTACTGTCGATTTTCATGAGTATTATCCTTATTCAAAATCCTGGGAAGAGTTTGGTTATCGACGTGATTTTGACATTCAGTTTGGAGGCTTAACCAATATCAATATCAATAATGATTTACAAAACTATTTTTATAAAACTTTTTACCCTGAAGTAAAACAAAAAGTAGAGCAAAAAGGATATTCTTTTTTTGAATATACACTTGGCAACTTTTCTCGTGGCGAACGTCTGCGGCACAGTACTGTTGACATTAACGATGGACGACAAAGTTTTGGTATTTGCAATACGATGTCGTTTATTGTTGAGGGTAAAAACGGACGCGATTCTATTTTTGAAATTCAACGACGGGCTAATAGCCAGTATTTAACGGCAAAATCAATTTTAGAATCAAGTGTTAAAAATATAGATGAAATCAATGAATTAGTTAACGCAGCACGAAAAGATAATCTTGAACAAAAAAATGGTGAAAAGGTATCAATTCGAATGGATCATTTTAAAGGCGATATAATGCTTAATTATCCTTTGAAAGCTGTTAATGAAGAAAAAGACTCTGTTTTTGTGGTGGATGAGTTTCATGATCAGGTTAAAACTATGTTAGATGTTACTGTTCCTAAAATGTATTTAATACCCAAATCGGATAGCCTGTTGACACAATGGTTAAAAAGATCGAATTTCGAATTTTTCGATTATAATAAAAATGAGGATGATAAAATTTTTGGTTATAAAATTTTAAATTTGCATCGCAGTATAGATGAGGAGTTGGAAAATTATTATCCGGAAGTTTCTGCCCAAAAAATAGAAATAGATTTATTGAATGATCAATTTTTTGCTGTTCCAACCAACCAGTTTTATAAATATAAAATTGTAACAGCATTAGAACCTCAGGCTATGTATGGAATTGCTAATTATCCTGATTTTGAATACTTGTTGTTTGATAATTATTTTAAAATTTATAGAGTTGAATATTAAAAGTTGATAACATGAAATCAAAATTTTAAACGAATGAAATTAATTGAATGGAACGACACGTATGAACTGGGTATAAAAGAAATTGACAATCAGCACAAAGGTTTAGTTATACTTATTAATGAGTTGTTTGAGCTCATGTCGCAGGGCAAAGCCAAGAATCATTTAGAAGATATTTTTAGCCATTTAACCGATTATACCAAAAAACATTTTTTTGCCGAAGAAAAATTAATGGTTAAATATGCATATCAAGGATTTGATGAACATAAAGCAGAACATCAAAAGTTTATTGAAAAGCTTAGTGCATTTAAAAATGATTTTTCACAGGGCAAAACAACTCTTTCGCTCGAAATATTGAATTTCCTGAGAGATTGGTTGCTCAACCATATTCAGATTACCGACCAACAATATGTTCCACATGTGAAAAAAATGTCGGGGAACGAGATTTAATTAGGAAAAATCAATAGTTTTCGAATTTTATCTCACTGTTTGTCGTATTTGCACAATTCAATTGGGTTTTTTATATAGTATTTTCAAATCTGAAAGGAGTAATAATTTGGATTAAATTATTATTTGCTTGTTAATAATTCCGGGTTTATTAACTATTTTTATTATGTTTGATCTAGATAAGATAGTTAATAAGTTTTTTTATGAAGGAAATTTTATCGCCCATTGCCATAATGCAAAATATGGTAGAGAAGTTGCAGAATTTTTATCCGGCTCATGATAATAAAGCCAATGGAATAATACAATTTCATTTTACACATCAGGGAAAAGAATATCATTGTTATATAGAATCCGATTTAAACGAACTTAAACTTATTGAGGGCGTTGCATCCAAGCCTACGGTAAGTGTTAAATCAAGTTTTTATAGTTGGCTCGATTTAGCTTTTGGAAGACTAAATCCCTTTATAGGAATCATT